>NZ_JBFRFT010000009.1:0-165889 GCF_052114965.1 Microvirga sp. 2TAF3
GGAATGGCCCGCCGCGACAAAGTCGGCGACGCGCACCCGAAGATCGAGAGAATAGCAGTGACCCATGATCCACCTCCCGTTCCAGCAAGTGAATCACAGATCGCACCAGGCCAAAACCCAGGAGCCGAATTTCCAGTCCGGCGCTCTAGCTCAGCGCAGCAAGAGCCTCTTTGTGCAAGGCTGGCGTCGCGGCCGCAACGACACGGCCGTCGCTCGTCAGCCCGAGAGGCCGTCCGGACCAATCCGTGATCACGCCGCCCGCGCCTTCGATGACCGGGACGAGCGAAAGATAATCGTAAGGCTGCAATCCCACCTCGGCGACGACATCTACATGACCGCTCGCCAGCAAGGCATAGGCATAGCAATCCCCGCCGAAACGCCGCAGGGCCACATGCCGGCTCAGCGCCTCGAAACTGTCGCGATCCTTTCCGGTAAAGATATCCGGCGTCGTGGCATAGAGAATGGCCTCCGACAGTACCGTGCACGTGCTCGTCCGGCAGGGCTCGCCATTCCAGAGCGTCGGTGAACCGGCCCGCCCGACCCAACGTTCCCGCAGGGCCGGGTGATCGACGACGCCGACCCGGGGAACTCCTCCCTCCAAATAGGCGATCAATGTGCCGAAGGTCGGCATGCCGGTGATGAAGCTCTTCGTGCCGTCGATGGGATCGATCACCCAGATCCGCTCCGCATCCGCCTTGTCCAGGCCGTGCTCCTCGCCGAACAGGCCGTGATCGGGAAAGCTGTCGCGAATCGCCTGCCTGATGGCCAGTTCGATTTCCCGGTCGGCAATGGTGACGGGTGAGGCATCCGCCTTCGATTCGACCACCAGCTTCTGCCGGAAGTAACGCCGCGCCACAGGGGCCGCCAGGTCGGCAAGTCTCTCGGCGAAAGCCGCGATCTCAAAGAGATTACCCCTGTCATCCTGCTTCATAAATATCCCCATTGAAGGTGATGGACAAACCTTCGAGTATTTGTAAGTCTGTTCTCCAATTACACAAGCACGACAAGTGCAGAGGGGACTGGCAATGAAAGTTTTGAATGCACTCGCTCTAAGCCTATTACTTACCGGTACGGCACATGCCGGCACGGTAACTGCATATACGGCTCTCGAAGAGGACGAGATCGCCGAATACACGGCGGCGGCGAAGAAGGCGCTTCCAGATGTCGATCTGAAGGTGCTCCGGCTCTCGACCGGCGATCTCGGCGCGCGCATCCTGGCGGAAGCTGCCAATCCGCAGCACGACGTCATCTGGGGCTGGGCCGTCACCAACACGATGGACCCGCGCATCCTCGCGTTGCTCGCTCCCTATAAGGCCAAGGGCGCCGACAAGCTTGCAGCCCAATATCATGCGCCCGACGACAAGTGGTTCGCCGCGACCGGCTACATGGCTGCCTTCTGCGTCAACAACGAGCGCGTGAAGGCGAAGAACCTTCCCATGCCGAAGGATTGGGAGGATCTGCTCGATCCGAAGTTCAAAGGCGAAGTGGTGATGCCGAACCCGGTATCGTCCGGCACCGGCTATCTCCAGGTGGTCGGCATCCTGCAGCAGATGGGCGAGGAAAAGGGCTGGAAGTTTCTGAAGGATCTCGACGCGAACGTCGCCCAATACATCAAGTCGGGCTCACGCCCCTGCAAGGCGGCGCGCGCCGGTGAATTCGCCGTGGGGACATCGCTCGCCTTCGCCGGCGTCCAATCGGTCGTGGAAGGCTTCCCCGTCACGATGGTCATTCCGGCCAAGGGTGCGGGCTACGAGCTCGAAGCATCCGCGCTCATGGCGTCCTCGAAGAACAAGGCCGACGCGCAGAAATTCCTCGACTGGACCCTCTCGCCCGAGGCGGCCTCGATCTACGGCAAGTACAAGGAAATCGTGACCACGGCCGGCTACAAGCCCGCCGACGCTTCGATCAAGGCCGGATTGCCGGCGGATGTCTCGAAGGCGCTTCTGCCTATCGATTTCGCGAAATCGGCCAAGGAGCGCGACGCCATTCTGGAACGCTGGCAGAAGGAGATCGGCCGCTGACGGACCAAAGCCCGATGCAGCTTCAGCTCCAGCACATTACCAAGGCCTTCGGACACGTCGTCGCCCTCGGCGACGTGTCCTTCTCCGCCGAGGCTCCGGAATTCATCTGTCTCCTCGGCCCTTCCGGGTGCGGGAAAACCACCCTGCTCCGGCTGATCGCGGGCCTCTCGACGCCCGATAGCGGCCAGCTTCTGCTGGATGGAGAAGACCTGACGCGCGTGCCCGCGCGCCAGCGCGGCTTCGGCATCGTATTCCAGGCCTATTCGCTTTTCCCCAACATGACCGTCGCCGAGAATATTGGCTATGGCCTCAAAATCCGCGGCCGCAAGCCCAAGGAGATCAAGGAGCGGGTCGGCCAGCTTCTCGATCTGATCCGTCTGCCGCATCTGGCAGACCGCTATCCCTATCAGCTTTCCGGCGGCCAGCAGCAGCGCATCGCCCTGGCCCGCGCGGTTGCCGTCGATCCGAAACTACTCCTCCTCGACGAACCGCTCTCCGCCCTCGACGCCAAGGTGAGAACCGAGCTGCGCGCCGAGATCCGCGAGTTGCAGAAGCGGCTCGGCATTCTCACCATCATGGTCACGCACGACCAGGAAGAGGCCCTGATGCTGGCCGACCGGGTGGTTTGCATGCAGGATGGACGCATCGCTCAGATCGGCACTCCGACTGCGCTTTACACGCATCCGGCCAACCGCTTCGTCGCCGACTTCATGGGCGTCAGCAATCTCATGGAGCAGAGTTCCGTGCGTCGATGGGCAGGCCATCTGCTCAACGGCCACACTCCGCCCGAGGACTACATCGCCTGCGTCCGTCCTGAGGATATCGCCATTCGTTCCGGAGCGACGGGTGCACGTGTGAAGGAGGTGCAATTCCTCGGCAATCTGTCCCGCATCCAGCTCGAATGGGCCGGCGGCACATTGATCGTACAGGAAGCCGGGCGGACCGACCTCGTCCCCGGGGTCGAAGTCGGCATCGACATTCCCGCGGAACGCTGCGCGTGGGTGGCTCCGCAATGAGCGCCACCGCAGCGCCGGCGAAGCGCGAATTCGATATCGACCGGCTGTTCCTCGCACTATGCCTCGCGGTGCCTCTCGTGGCGCTGCTCCTGTTCTTCGCCTATCCGCTGGCGACAGTGGTCCTGCGCAGTTTCACGCAAGGCGACGGCAGTATCGGCTTCGGCAACTATGTCAGGATTCTCAACGCGGCCAGCTTCTGGCGCGCTACCGTCAACAGCCTCGTCATGAGCCTCTCGACGACGGCGGCCGCCCTCATCTGCGGCCTCATCGTCGCTTATGCCGTCCATCGCTGCCGAGTGCCGGGCCGCGCGCTTCTCATCGGCGCCGTCTCGTTGCCGCTTCTCGCACCATCGCTCGTCCAGGGACTCGGCCTCATCTTTCTTCTTGGCCGCAACGGCATCATCACCAAGACAACCGGTCTCGAAATCAACATCTACGGCTTCTGGGGTCTTCTGATCGCCAACGGACTCTATGCCTTGCCGCAGGCCGTCCTGATCATTGGCGCGGCTTTACGCGCCGCCGATGCGCGCATCTATGAGGCCGCAGAAATTCTCGGCACATCGGGCCTCCGAAAGTTCATCGACATTACCCTGCCCAACATTAAGTTCGGTCTGCTGAGCGCCGGATTCATCGTGTTCACCGTGACGATCACCGATTTCGGCAACGCAGCCACCATCGGCGGCGATTATGCCATCCTGGCGACGGAGATTTACAGTCAGGTGGTCGGCCAGATGAACTTCAACATGGGTGCCGTGGTCGGCATCCTGCTGCTGCTCCCGACCATCCTCGCCTTCTACCTGGAACGCGTCGCGTCACAGCGGCAGTTCGGATCGGTCAGCGATTCCGCCGTGCCGCTCTCGCCGGTCTTCACGCCCAAGCGCGACATTCCGATGGCCGCTGCGTCCTGGCTCGTCGCATTACTGCCCATCGTCACCATCGGCATCGTCGTCTATGGCAGTTTCGTATGGCTCTGGCCGTATCGCTTCGATCTCACCTTCCGCCATTATGCGGTCAAGGTGGCCGGTGGATACGATCCGCTGTGGACCACGGTGCAGATCTCGATCGCAGCGGGCGTGATCGGCACGCTCCTGCTCTTCGCCTTCGGCTTCGCGTTGCAGCGGCTTCCTCGCCATTGGGTGAAGCCGATCTATTTCGTCTGCCTTCTGCCGGCCGCTGTGCCCGGGCTCGTGCTCGGCCTTGCCTATATCTTCGCCTTCAACGTTCCCAGCATTCCGCTCTATGCCCTCTACGGCACAGCAACGTTGCTCGCGATCTGCAACGTCATGCACTACTGGACGCAAGGCTTCCTGACGACGATGACAGGCTTGAGGCAGGTTCCGCCGACGCTCGAGGAGACCGCCTCTTGCCTGGGAGCCAACCTGCCGCGTCTCGTGAGTGACGTGGTTGTGCCTTCCATGGCGCCGACGCTGATTTCCGTGTTCTTCTTCATGTTCATGCGATCGATGGTGACGCTCTCCGCCGTGATCTTCCTCGTCACGGCTTCCGTCAGCGTCGCCTCCGTCTCGATCATGCGTCTCGACGAGGCCGGCTTCACGTCACAGGCGGCAGCTTTCGCCACCTGCACCATGGCCATCGTCGTAGCGGCGTCGCTGCTCATGCGCGTCAGCCTGTGGTTTCTCGGGCGGAAGAGTCTAGCCTGAAAGATCTCTTCCGCCCTGACTGGCGAGCCTGCCAAGCGTGACGGTCGCTTCCGTCAGCTCGTCCTGACACCGCTATCCTCGATCCGCTCAGGCGCCCCAGTTGCTTTCGCCTCGCGCCGACGCCGGTGCAGGATCCATTCGGTATAACCGTTGGGTTGCTCGCGGCCCTTGAAGATCAGGTCGCAGGCAGCCTGGAAGGCGGGTCCGTCGAAGCCGGGCACCATCGGGCGATAGAGCGGATCACCGGCATTCTGGCGGTCCACCACCTCGGCCATGCGCTTGAGCGCCTGCGTCACCTGATCTTCCGAGACGATGCCGTGGCGCAGCCAGTTGGCCAGATGCTGGCTTGAGATGCGCAAAGTCGCGCGGTCCTCCATCAGCCCGACATCGTGAATGTCCGGCACCTTGGAGCAGCCGACGCCCTGATCGACCCAGCGCACCACATAGCCGAGAATGCCCTGGCAGTTGTTGTCGATTTCCTGCTGCACCGCCTCCGGTGGCCAGTTCGACTGCGACACCGGGATGGTCAGGATATCGGAGAGCTTCGCCCGCGGGCGCTTCTTCAACTCCTCCTGACGGGCCTGCACATCGACCTGATGATAGTGCAGTGCGTGAAGCGTGGCGGCCGTCGGCGACGGCACCCAGGCGGTGGTGGCGCCGGCCATCGGATGAGCGATTTTCTGCGCCAGCATATCGGCCATCTTGTCGGGCGCGGCCCACATGCCCTTGCCGATCTGCGCCTTGCCGGGCAGGCCGCAGGCCAGACCGATATCGACATTGTTGTCCTCGTAGGCCTTGATCCACGCCGTCGATTTCATGTCGTTCTTGCGGATCATCGGGCCCGCTTCCATCGAGGTGTGAATCTCGTCGCCGGTGCGGTCGAGGAAGCCGGTATTGATGAAGAAGATCCGCTCCATCGCCGCGCGGATCGCTCCTTTCAGATTGACCGTGGTGCGCCGCTCCTCGTCCATGATGCCCATCTTGAGCGTGTTGCGACGAAGCGACAGCATGTCCTCCACGCGTGCGAACAGGTCGTTGGCGAAGGCGACCTCATCCGGCCCATGCATCTTGGGCTTGACGATATAGATCGAACCTGTGCGGCTGTTACGCAAAGCTCCCGTGCCGCGCAGGTCATGGATCGCAATGAGCGCGGTGACGGCGGCGTCGAGAATGGTCTCCGGGATCGGATTGCCAGCCGCGTCGAGCACCGCATCGGTGAACATGTGGTGTCCGACATTGCGCACCAGCATCAGGCTGCGGCCGTGCAGGCGCAACTCGCCTCCGGCGGGGGCCGTATAGGCCCGGTCCGGGTTGAGACGGCGCTCGATCATCCGTCCGCCCTTCTCGAAATTCTCGACGAGATTGCCTCTCATCAGGCCGAGCCAGGTGCGATACACCTGCACCTTGTCCTCGGCATCCACCGCCGCGACGCTGTCTTCCAGGTCCATGATGGTGGACAGGGCGGATTCGACCACCACATCGGCGATGCCGGCCGGATCGTCCGCCCCGATGGAATGCGAGCGGTCGATGCGGATGTCGAGATGCAGGTTGTTGTGGCGCAGCAATATCCCTGACGGGCCTGCCGCATCGCCCTGATACCCGACAAACTGGTCTGGATCCGCAAGGCCGCTCTGGCTACCGTTCTGGAGACGAACGGAGAGTACGCTACCATCGATGGTGTAGGCGACAGCATCTTTGTGGCTTCCCTTCGCCAGGGGCACGGACTGGTCGAGGAAGTCGCGGACCCAGGCCACGACCCGCGCGCCACGCACCTTGTTGTAGCCGCCGGAGCGGGCCGCGCCACCCTCCTCCGGAATCACGTCCGTGCCATAGAGGGCATCGTAAAGGCTGCCCCAGCGGGCATTGGCGGCGTTCAATGCATAGCGGGCATTCGAGACCGGCACCACGAGCTGCGGCCCGGCGATGCGGGCGATCTCATCGTCCACATGCTCGGTCGCGACCGAGAAATCCTCCGGATCCGGCCGAAGATAGCCGATCTCGCGCAGAAAAGCCTCATAATGCCCCTGATCGAGAGGCTGGCCCGCGCGCTCGCGATGATAGGCGTCGATTCGGCTTTGCAACGTGTCCCGCACGGCCAGCAGATCGCGGTTGCGGGGCGCAAATTCCTGCACCAGGGCGGCGAGACCGTCCCAGAACGCCTCCGGCGACACGCCAGTGCCTTCCAAGGCTTCCCCGTTGACGAAATCATGGAGAACCGGGGCGATCTGCAGACCGTGCTTCTGGATGCGTTTCATAATGTCCGCTTTCGTGGGGTGGGTTGTCTCTCGTGAGCCTATCTTAAGGCCTCCGAGCAGGAAATGGAGGGGCAGGCCTTTCGAAAGGATGGCTTCTGCCTCTCTGCAAGATGACTGACGCAGCTTCTCTTCCGATACCGTCAAGCCATGTCCATGCAAATGGACTCTATTCCCGGTCAGGCTTGGCTTAGATGATCTCGCTCCGGTCAAGGCGCTTCGTTTCCAGCGCCTCTGTCAGGATGCTGGCCGTGAAGATTTCAATGAAAGCCTCCGCCGTTCGCGACAGGGGCATGCCCGGCAGGGTGACGATGCCGTAGTCGGAATTGCGCGCGGGACGGAAGGGGCGGATCTCGACGGGGAGCGAGCGGAAGAAGCTTGCGATCAGGCCCGGGACGATGGCAACACCCAGGCCACTCGCCGCGCAGGCGCAGGCGGCTTCGACGGAATGGACCTCGACGCGGCAGCGATGCGGCACCCGCGAGTTCCGCAGCTCATCCTCAAGCTCGTTTCGCGCCGTCCTCTGCCGTCCCAGGAGGATAAGGTCCGCCGTCGCCAGGTCTTTCAGGCCGATCACGTCCTTGGCGGCGAGCGGATGGTCCTTGGCCATGACGCAGGTCGTACCGCCGCGCAGCAGCGGGCGGATATCGAAACCCTGGTCCTCGGTAGGAAGGCGCACGAAGCCGAGATCGGCCGCGCGCGCCTGCATCATCTGCTCGATGGCGCCATAGGGCCCCGGCAGAACCTCGACGACGACCCGGGGGCGATCCTCAAAAAAGCGTACCAATACCCTCGGCAAGACCGTCGTGGTCATGCTGTGGGGAAAGGCGACCCGAAGCAGCGTGTCGCTGTCGGACCCGGCCTTGAGGTCGGCGGCCTTGCGTTTCACCCTTGCCAGGACCTCCGTGAGTTCCTCGACCTCCGGCACGAGTGCGCGAGCCTCCGGCCGTGGAACGAGGCGGCCCTTGTCCCGAATGAACAACTCGAATCCGATATCGGCCTCGAGCGCGGTCAGATGCCGGCTGATCGCCGATTGCGAGATTTTCAGGATCGCCGAAGCGCCAACGGTCGAGCCGACAGCCATCACGGCCTTCAGGACTTCAAGTTGCTTCAGGTTCATGTCTGCAAATACTCTCCCGCCTCTCACTAACCCATTTCTAAAATGTCATCACCCTACCCGGTCTAATCATATTATTGCGCGGACTCCCGAACGGCGCTTAACCTCCGCACCAACCTTAAGAGGGGGAAAGCGCCAATGATGCGCCACGATCAACGACGGGCACCGGCAGCCAGGATGGAGACAATTTTCCATCGGGGCCATGGACATGCCGCAGGATGGCGCCCATGACCGTCTTCGTCATTCGCCGCCTGTCCCAGAGCCTCTTCGTTCTTCTCGTCACCTCCGTCATCGTTTTCACGGGCATCTACGCCGTCGGAAACCCCATCGATATTTTGCTCGCGCCCGATGCGACTTTCGCCGAGCGCGAGCAGGCAATCCGGGCGCTAGGCCTCGACCGGCCGATGTGGGAGCAGTACGGCACATTCCTCTGGAATGCATTGCATGGGGACCTCGGTCGCTCCTTCGTGTTCAACCAACCCTCCATTGATCTCATCCTGAACCGCATGCCGGCCACGCTGGAATTGGCCTTCGTCGCCCTGGCAATGTCGCTTGCGATCGGCATCCCACTCGGTCTCTGGGCCGGTCTCAAGCCCGGCAGCGCGCTCGACGAAACGGTCATGACGGGCTCGATCCTGGGCTTCAGCCTGCCGAATTTCTGGCAGGGCATGATGCTCATCATGATCTTTTCCGTCTGGCTCGGCTGGCTGCCCTCCTCCGGCCGAGGCGAACTCGGCACATTCCTCGGCTTTCGCACCAGCCTCACCACGTGGTCCGGAATTTCCCATCTGATCCTGCCGGCGATCAACCTTGCCCTGTTCAAGATCTCCCTCGTCATCCGTCTCACCCGCAGCGGCGTACGGGAAACGATGCCGCTCGATTTCGTGAAATTCGCCCGCGCCAAGGGCTTGTCCGAGCGCCGCATCGTCTCGGTGCATGTGCTCAAGAACATCATGATTCCCATCGTTACCGTGGTCGGCGTGGAGTTCGGCAGCATCATCGCCTTCGCCATCGTGACAGAGACGATCTTCGCGTGGCCCGGCATGGGCAAGCTCCTGATCGACTCGATCATGCGGCTCGACCGACCCGTGGTGGTGGCCTATCTCCTCGTCGTTGTAACATTGTTTATCGTCATCAATTTCGTGGTCGATATCCTCTACTCCCTCCTCGATCCCCGCATCCGACTCGGGAGCGCAGTATGACCACGCTGGCCTTTCGCCGCTTCGGCGAGGACAATCTTCTCGCACGCGCTCTCAACGGTATTCTGAAAAGCCCGAAGGCAACGGTGGCTGGGATCGTCTGCATCCTGCTTCTGCTGACCGCGCTGATCGGCCCCTGGCTCGCGCCGCAGAACCCCTATGACCTCATGCAGATCAGCATCATGGATGCCAAGCTGCCGCCGGGCTCGGAAAGCATGACGGGCAGCACCTATTGGCTCGGCACCGACGGGCAGGGCCGGGACATGCTCTCCGCCATGATCTACGGCTTGCGGACCAGCCTCGCCGTCGGGCTCGTGAGCGGGGTCGTCGCCTTGAGCATTGGCACGTCGCTCGGCCTCATCGCCGCTTATTTCGGTGGGCGCATCGATACGCTGATCATGCGTCTCGTCGACCTGATGCTTGGCTTCCCGACGATCCTCGTCGCGCTGATGCTGCTGGCGCTGATCGGCCAGGGGCTCGGCAAAGTCATGACCGCCCTCGTGCTCGTGCAATGGGCCCTGTTCGCCCGTGCCGTGCGCGGCGCGGCCCTCGTCGAGAAGGGTAAGGAATATATCGAGGCTGCGATGTGTCTCGATTTGAGCAAGACGCGCATTCTGTTCGGCCACCTTCTGCCGAATTGCCTACCGCCTCTGATCGTCATCGCAACTCTGCAGGTCGCGAATGCAATTGCCGCCGAAGCGACATTGAGCTTCCTCGGCATCGGCCTGCCGATCACCGAGCCGTCCCTCGGGCTTCTTATTTCCAACGGGTATGAAGTTCTCATGTCCGGGCAGTACTGGATCAGTGTCTATCCGGGCCTGCTGCTCGTCGCCCTCGTCTTCAGCATCAACATCGTGGGCGACCGCCTGCGCGAGGTGCTGAATCCGCGGCTTCAAAAGTAGGAGCGGCGCATGACGACACCAACGCTCAAGGTCGAAAATCTCCACACGCATTTCTTCACGGAGAAAGGCATCGTCAAAGCCGTCGATGGCGTCAGCTTCGAGCTCGGCCGCGGCGAAGTGCTCGGGCTCGTCGGCGAATCCGGTTCGGGCAAGTCCATCACCGGCTTCTCGATTCTCGGCCTCGTCGACCCTTCAGGAAAAGTGACGGGCGGACGCATCCTGTTTCAGGGACAGGACCTTGTCGGCCTCTCCCCCAAGGAGATGCGCAATCTGCGCGGCCGACGGATCGCGATGATCTTTCAGGATCCGATGATGACCCTCAATCCGGTGCTCAGCATCGAGACGCAGATGGTCGAGACGGTTCTGGCTCACGAGAAGGTCAGCCGGAAGGAGGCGCGGGCCCGCGCCCGCGATACCCTCGGCATGGTGGGCATTCCCTCGCCGGACGAGCGGCTATCCTCCTATCCGCATCAATTTTCCGGTGGCATGCGTCAGCGCGTGGCGATTGCCATTGCATTGCTGCATAGGCCGGACCTGATCATCGCGGACGAGCCGACGACAGCGCTGGATGTGACGATCCAGTCCCAGATCCTGGCGCAAATCCAGAGCCTGACCAAGCAGCTCGGCATGGCGCTGGTCTGGATCAGCCACGATCTCGGCGTGGTCGCCGGCTTGGCCCATCGTGTTGCGGTCATGTATGCGGGCCGCATTGTCGAGATCGGTCCTACGGACGATATTCTCGACCACCCGACCCATCCCTACACCATCGGCCTCATGCAATCCGTCCCCGCGAACGTGCCGCGCGGTTCGGAACTGCGCGCCATTCCCGGCATGGCACCCTCGCCTCTGCAGCGGCCTTCAGGTTGCGCTTTCCGCCAGCGCTGCGCTTTCGCAACGTCGATCTGCGAGGACGAACCTCCTCTCCATACATCAGGATCGATTGCCTGGCGCTGTTTCCATCCGCAAGCGAGGAGGGCAGCATGATTCCCCTCGTCGAAGCCGTCGATGTGTCCAAGCGGTTCGTCCGCGACCTCGACTATGCCGAGCGTCTCGCGCGCCTCTTCGGTGCGGACCTCAAGGCGCAGATCGTCCATGCGGTCGACCATGTGGATCTGAAGATCATGCCCGGTGAGGTCGTGGGCCTTGTCGGCGAGTCCGGTTGCGGCAAATCCACCTTGGGTCGTGTCATGGCGGGCATCATGAAGCAGAGCGACGGCGAGGTGCTTTGGCAAGGCAAGGCGCGGAGCGCGCTGGATACGAAGGCCGCCCATGCGGCCCGCCTCTCGGCGCAGATGATCTTTCAGGATCCGATGTCGTCTCTCAACCCGCGCAAGCAGGTCATCGACATCATCGGCGAAGCGCCGGTCGCTCACGGAATCGTCCCGCGCCGGGAGAAAGATGCCTATGTCGCGGCTCTGATGCAGAGGGTCGGCCTCGACCCCTCCTACCGGCAGCGCTACCCGCACCAATTCTCCGGCGGTCAGCGCCAGCGCATCGGCATTGCGCGCGCGTTGGCGGTCAAACCGCAGTTCATCGTCTGCGATGAATCCGTCGCCGCGCTCGACGTGTCGATTCAGGCGCAGATCATCAATCTGTTCATGGAGCTGAAGCGGGATCTGGGCCTCACCTATCTCTTCATCAGCCACGATCTTGGCGTCGTGAAGCATATCAGCGACCGGGTCGCGATCATGTATCTCGGCCGCATCGTCGAGAGCGCTCCGGCAGATGCTTTCTTCGCCAAGCCCAATCATCCCTACACCGTAGCACTTCTCGAAGAGGTCCCGAGCATCGCCCATCGCCGACGCTCGTTCTCGCCGATCAAGGGCGAGATCCCCTCCCCGCTTTCCCCGCCGAGCGGATGTCATTTTCATCTGCGCTGCCCGCATGCCTTCGACCGCTGCCGACGCGAGGCGCCGACGCTGCGGGAGATCGCCCCAGGCCATATCAGCGCCTGTCATCTAAACGATATCGAAGCGGCTGCCCTCCAATCCAAAATTGCCGCGATCTGAGCCAGAAGGAGAACGTCATGAAGCTAGCTGAATATCTGAGAAATCTCGGGCTTACCGTGTCGGTGGCGGTCCTCATGGGACTGACCTCGGCGCATGCCGCCAACCTGATCATGGGAAGCTCCACGGAGCCTTCGGCCCTTGATCCGCATTTCTCGCGCACGGGCAACAATCAGAACGTGGCGGCGCAGATCTTCGACCGCCTCATTGAGCCGGATCCGAACCTGCAGATCAAACCGTCGCTGGCGGAGTCATGGACCAATGTCGACCCGACCACATGGCGCATCAAGCTGCGCTCCGGCGTTAAATTCCAGGACGGTGCGCCGCTGACGCCCGAGGATGTGATCTATTCTCTCACCCGCGTGAAGGACATTCCGAACAGCCCTGCGCCGTTCACGGGCAATGTGGGCGCCATTGCCAGCATGAGCGTTGTCGATCCGCAGACGATCGAGTTCAAGACCAAGGATCCTACGCCTGATTTTATCGAGCAGGTGGGGCTGGTCTACATCGTTCAGAAGAAGCTCTCCGAGGGCAAGTCGATCGAGGCGTTCAACGACCGCTCCGCCACCGTGGGCACTGGCCCCTACAAGGTGACCGAATGGGTGCCGGGCGATCATATCAGCCTCGTGCGCAATGACCTGTACTGGGGCAAGAAGCCTGATTTCGAGAACGTGACGATCCGTTTCATCGCCAATGATGCAGCCCGCGTGGCGGCCCTGCGTTCGGGCGCGGTCGACATCATCGATGCGGTCCCGCCGAACGACGTAATGACCCTCGAAAAGGTCAAGGGACTGAAGCTGTCCTCCATCGCGTCCGCACGCATCATCTACCTTGCCCTCGATGCCAGCCGCGGCGAAAGTCCCTTCATCGTGGGTACGGACGGCAAGCAGCTCAACCCGAATCCGCTGAAAGATCGGCGCGTCCGGCAGGCTCTCTCCAAGCTCATCAATCGCCAGCTCATCGTCGACCGGCTTCTCGATGGAGCCGGTGAGGCGGCGGGCCAGCTCGTGCCCGTCGGCATCGGCGGCTCCGACCCATCCCTGAAGCCCATGGCCTATGATGTTCAGGGCGCGAAGAAGCTTCTCGCCGATGCAGGATACCCGCAAGGCTTCGGCATCACGATCCACACCTCGAACGATCGCTTTGCCGGAGACTCCGAGAGCGCCCAGGCCATTGGGCAGATGTTCGCGCAGGGCGGCCTCAAAGTGAACGGCGTGGTCGCACAGCCCTACAACGTCTATGCGTCGGCGGCCGGCAAGCAGCAGTTCAGCGCTTTCATCTTTTCGCTCGGTAACACTACGCCGACCTCGGCGACGAGCCTGCGCAATCTTCTGATGACGCCGAACAAGGAAGCTGGCACAGGCTCGTTCAACCGTACGCGCTATTCCAACGCGGCCTTCGACGCGAAGATGAAGGAAGCGACCTCCGAATTCGATCCGCAGAAGCGCATCACCCTGCTCCAGGAGGCAAGCCGTATCGGGATCGAGGATGTGGGTTTCGTTCCCCTGTTCTGGCCCAAGGTCTACTGGGCATCGAAAGACAACGTTTCCTACATCGCAAACCGCGGTGAGGACTTCATGGCGACTCTTGCTGGAACGGCCCAATGACCTCGCAGGCTATTCGCTCTGCCAATGACTCCACCTCTTCCGAGGTGGAGTTCATCGGCGACGATATTATCGTGCATCGCAATGTGATGGTTCGCATGCGGGACGGTGTCCACCTCGCGACGGATATCTACCGGCCGGCGGTCGATGGGCGCCCGGTCGAAGATCCACTGCCTGTCCTCATGGAGCGGACACCCTACGGCAAGAACCAGCGCTCGCGGTCGGAAATCGAACCGGGCATGAGTCAGCCCCTGACCCGCTCCGAAGTCGCATCTCACTTCGTGCGGGCCGGCTATGTGGTGATCTATCAGGATTGCCGCGGACGCTATGGGTCGGAAGGCGAGTTCACTAAATATCTCTCCGAAGGGCCGGACGGCTACGATACCTGTGCTTGGATCGTCGGGCAGGCTTGGTGCAATGGCAAGATCGGCACCATGGGCCTCTCCTATGCCGCCCATACGCAGGCTGCTCTGGCCTGCCTCAACCCGCCGGGCCTTGCCTGCATGGTGATGGATTCGGGTGGTTTCTCGAGTGCCTATCGCACAGGCATTCGCCAAGGCGGCGCTTTCGAGCTTAAGCAGCTGACTTGGGCCTACAACAACTCCAAGGAAAGTCCGGAAGCGCAGGACGATCCGCTCGTGCTTCGAGCACTCGAGGCAGAGGACCTCAAGGCGTGGTTCACGGTTCTGCCGTGGTCCGAAGGGCGCTCTCCGGTGCGCTGGGTTCCCGAATACGAGAGCTACGTGCTTGAGCAATGGCGTCAGGGCGCGTTCGGAGATTTCTGGAAGAAGGTCGGAATTTACGCCGAAGGCTCCTACGACACTTTCCCTGAAGTTCCCGTCGCCCTGCTGTCGAGCTGGTATGACGCTTATGTCCGCACCACCTTCGACAATCATGAAGGCCTGTCGCGTGGCGGGAAGCGCCCGCTGGCGCTGATCATGGGACCCTGGCTACACGGAAACCGGAACACGACAGCATCCGGCGATGCGGAGTTCGGCAGTCAGGCCACCATTGCCGGCAATGTCACGCCCACCTGGCTCGAATTCCGCCGCCGCTGGTTCGACCGCTGGCTGAAGAATGTCGAGAACGAGGTCGAAGCCGAACCGCCGGTACGCCTGTTTCTCATGGGCGGAGGCACGGGACACAAAACCGCCAAGGGCAAGCTCGATCACGGGGGCCGCTGGATTCAGGCCTCACACTGGCCCCTGCCGGAAGTCGAGAGCCGATCATTCTATCTCCACCGCGGCGGCCGTCTCTCGGACGAGCTTCCAAAGTCGGACGCACAACCTCTCAGCTACGATTTTGACCCGTCGGATCCGGTGCCGACCATCGGCGGCGCGCTCACCAGCGGGCAGCCGGTCTTCGAAGGCGGCGCCTTCGATCAGCGCGAGGCTCCGCAATTCTTCGGTTGCCGCAATCCGGGCCTTCCGCTTTCCGCGCGGCGAGACGTTTTGTCCTTCGAGACTGCGCCGCTCGAACGGGATGTGGCCGTGATCGGCCCGATCAATGTGGAGCTGTGGGTTTCGTCCGATGCTCTCGACACGGATTTCACGGCGAAGCTGATCGATTTCTACCCTCCCTCCGAGGATTATCCGACCGGATATTCAATGCTCCTGACGGACGGCATTTTCCGCTGCCGTTACCGCAAATCCTGGGAGCACCCGGAACTGCTCGTACCGGGTGAAGTGTTTCAGATCACCATTGAACCTTTCGCGACCGCGAATCTGTTCGCCAAGGGCCACCGGATCCGCATCGACATCTCTTCGTCCAACTTCCCGAAATTCGACGTGAATCCGAATACCGGTGATCCGGAGGGGATGGGGCGGACACGAAAGATCGCCCGCAACAGCGTGTTCATGGATGCTGCCCATCCATCGCGCATCATCCTGCCTCTCGTCGAGCCGTCACGCATCCGGCCTCTCTCGAAGGCGGATTAGGCGCGTTCACCCAGTCGGGCGACTCTCGCCCGATCCCCATCCTCAAGATCGGCCGTCATGGCGTCGAAAACGCGCCGGGCGGCCGCATCGTCCAGGGGAAACGGCGAAGGCGCAAGCGCCTGCGGCGTCGACGCAGGACGACCAACTGCAATGGGAAGGATCTCGACCTTTCGACACTCCCGGCTTTTTACATCGAACTCGCACCGACATACGGCTCCTGTCCATACGTCGACACCTTCGCGGTCATAGACTTCGCTTCTGCGTGTATGGAAAATGAAATTGCCAAGTCCCGCCAAGACCGGCTTGCCGCGATGAAAACCGATGCCTTGAAGAACCGGCGCACCGGTGCCGACGATCAGATCGGCTCCTTCATCAATCAGGCGTCGCGACAGATCCATCACCCAGGTGGGCACCCTGCTCCATTCCGGATCCCAATGGTGGTTGTGAAGCGCCACGATGACGATCTCCGCCTGTTTGCGGGCTTGAGCGAGAACGTCCGTGAACGATGCCAGATCGTCAGGTTCAACCTCGAAGCGGCTTTCGATCGAGGCTCCCTCCTGAACCGTCGTTCCGAAAACCTCCAACCCGCGAGGCATTGCGGAATGACCTGTGCGATATCCCACCGCCGCTCGTGCCGCCTCGCGTCGATCATCACCGAGGCCTGAGACAATGGATTGAAGAATGCCGTATTCGGGCGACGGAACCTGCACGATACGGCGTATCCGCAAAGGGTTAATTCCAGCGCGGTCAGCCGATGCATAGACGATCTCGGGCTGTGGGCCCAAATCCACCGACAATACCGCTACCGTTCCTGCCGCGGTTCGTATGATTGCGGCGCGGGCTGCCTGCTCACGGTTCAAGCCACTCCCGGTCAAATGCATTCCATGGGACTCAGCGACCGCGCGGGTCCGTGCGATCCCAGGCGGCCCGAGATCGAAAGCATGATTGTTGGCGTGAACAAGCACACCGACGCCTAGAGCTTTCAACGAGGCTACCCCATCCGCGTTCGTCAGATGAAGCGTCTTGGTTTTCGTTGGCCATGCCCCCTCCGTCTCGACCGTCGCTTCGAGATTCGCCACGGAAAGATGCGCGCTGGAGAGGACGTCACCGACACACTTCGATCCCTTCGTTGAAAGGTCAAGACCACGGTGGAGAAGGGCCTGCCCGGTGACGGAAACAATGATGGAGGACATCGGCAGAAGGACCATTCAAAGTAAAGATAGAGATTCACACGCCGTCAAAGTGGTTCGAAGGCCGATGAACCAGGATCGGAGCGGAAGCGCTCATCATAAGCCGCCTCAACGACAGTCCTTGAACACGACGCAATTCACAAGCAGTACAATCGTTAGCCCCCATGGGATCAGGCTGAGGGGGGCAGCAATCAAGAGCCAAAGCCCGCGCCGCCCGAGAACGATCAGGCCTTTAATGGACAGCCCGATCCATACCGAAGGGAGCACCAGGAAATAGACCATCCCGAAGAGTGCCGTCGGGAAGTGGGTTTGTGCAGGCCACCAGCACCGGGATCCCCAAGGCGATAAAGCAAGGATGACCAGACCAAAGGCTACAGAACTGGCGAGCCATGATGCCAAGCGACTCTGCTTTACGCCATTGCCCTTAGTCATGGCAGCGGAGCGTTCTGCTGTCTCCTCCGCGCACATCGAAGCGGAAACCATTCGGTGAGAGTCGGATCATGTGATGTTTTGTTTTTGGAATGATCGCCCCGATTCAATCAGGTTTCCGCCTCTTTGTCGAGACGCCGGCCCCCTGTCCTCCGCGAATAATAGATACGCTTGGCTTCATACATTAACATGTCGGCCCGCTTCACGACCGATTCGAGGCGCTCGCCAGGCTCGCTGGTTGCTGCACCCATGGAGAAACTCAACGTCTGGCTCGAATAAAACTGATTATTGATGTCCACCAGTCGCTCGATGTTCTCCATCATTACCGCACCGTCCCGCTCGTCGGTAGCTGGAAGCAGCAACGCGAATTCGTCACCGCCGATGCGCGCCGCATAGCATGGCTTTTGAACAAGCTCGTTCAGAACCTCGCCGGCCCGCCGCAGCAAATCGTCACCTGAGGCATGACCTGAATGATCATTCGTCGCCTTCAGACCGTTGAGGTCGGCCACGATGATCGTCACAGGAAACGGCCCCTTGCGCTCGAGACGGTTCAATTCATCGACATAGAACGATCGGTTATAGAGCTTGGTCAGAACGTCATGTTTGCCGAGATATTCGAGATAGGCTTCGGCTTTCTTGCGGGCGGTAATATCCGTGAGCGCAACCTGAACCAGTGACCAATCGTGTTCATGGCCAGGCAGCACCGAGAACTGCAAATGGACGTGAAGCTCGTCGCCTTGGAGCGAGTAGTTGATGACCTCACGCTGCTGGAAGATCTTCCCCTCCCACAGATCGATCAGCTGCTCTCTGAAGTGGGGTTGCATGTCATCGCGAAAAACGTCGCGGAGATTTCGCAGCAATGTCGGCTTGTCGGGTGCAGCAAAGAGTTCAAGTGTATGCTGATTCACGTCAATGACGCGGATTTCGTTCATGCACCGTTCGACGAACTCTGGGTGAACATCGGTGAACACTCGAAAGTCGGTGATTCCCTTCTCACGCACTTCGTCGAGGAGGCATTTGACGCTACTGAAATCTTCCACCCAGAGCGACACCGGCGAATGCTCGAACAATCCACGAGCATATTCCTCGCTGCGGGCAAGTTTGCGCTGGGCGGTCTCTCGTTCAGTGACATCCTCAATGGCGATCAGGACACGCTCCCACCCCTTTTCGTAGCCCGGTAGGATGCTACCCTTTAATTGGATATCGAGCCTGCGGCCGGCCAAGGTGTAGTTAACCGTATGGCTGAAGAATGTCGTCTGCCCATCCCACAACTGCACCAGTTCATCGATATGAGTCTTGAGCATGTCATTGCGGAAAATCAGACCCAGATTAGCGACAAGATGCGATAGATCTTCGGCCTCGAACAACGTGAGCGTCTTGCGGTTCACCTTGATGACGTGGATCGAATCCGAACAAGCCTCAACGCGTCTCACGTCTTCACGCAGATAATCCCGCAACGAGGTGACGCCGGCTTGGCGCCATTCGTCGAACAGCTTTTTGATGCCGCTGTAATCTTCTAACCAGAGCGAGACAGGGGCTAGATCGAACATCTCCGCATCTTCGCCGTGGGTACTATCCGACTGCACAATTGAAGTATCATCGCCAGGATGCAGCATGGATCATCCGCAAGTTGTCAATCAGCCTGAATAGCTCAACACTTGCGAATCCTGTAACGCAAGTTGTTTGTCCGGCCTAGGCTTCAGGCCCCTCAATGACTATTCTTCCTCAACCTTGAGCCAAGAAAACTAAAAGATATAACATATAATAATCAGATCCACCCTGCCTCGCCTTGGCGGGCGCGACAGGCAAGCACAATCGCTCGCAGGGCTATTTTGCTGCAAATTCCGGACGGTTCATCAGCTTGACGCCGATATCAATTTGCCGACGGTGTGCCGGGCGCCGTCCATGTAGAGCCGCGCCAGAGCCGTCGTCACGGAATGGGTGAAGCATGGATCGGCAGGCAAGTCGTCACCAAAGATTTCACGGATGCCGAACAGCTTCTGTGCAAGCCGCTCGGGATCTCCCTCTGCCGCATCCGCCAGGTTGCGCAGGCGCTGCGCCATCGGATCACGGACATCGATAGGCGCATGCTTTTCATCGAAGCCCGTCACGTAGCGCATCCATGCCGCGACGCCGAGCGCCAAGCGGTCGATCGAAGCATTCTTTGACAGACGATCACGCACCGTTCCCAAGAGGCGCTGCGGCAGTTTCTGCGAACCGTCCATGGCGATCTGCCAAGTGCGGTGTTTCAGGGCTGGATTCTTGAAGCGTTCGACGAGCGCGCGCTTGTAAGCATCGAGATTGGCCCCCGGCGGCATATGCAGGGTCGGCGTCACCTCTTCGTCCATTAGGCCCTCGATCAGCCGTACAAAGGCGGAATCGGCCATGGTATCGGCCACCGTCTCATAACCCGCGAGATACCCAAGATAGGCGAGCGTGGAGTGGCTGCCATTGAGAAGCCTGAGCTTCATATGCTCGTAAGGCTCCACATCGGACACGAATTCCGCCCCGGCCTCCTCCCAGGCCGGACGACCTTGGCGGAAGTCGTCCTCAATCACCCATTGCGTGAAGGGTTCCGTAATGACCGGCCACGCATCGTCCATGCCGAGCGCCCGCCCGATCCGCGCGCGGTCCTCATCGGTCGTAGCAGGAACGATCCGGTCGACCATGGTCGAGGGGAATGAAACTTCATTTTCGATGAATGCACCGAGATCAGGATCAAGGAGTTTCGCGTAACGCGTAAGTACGCGTTTGACGGTGCGTCCATTCGACGGAAGATTGTCACAGCTCATGACTGTGAAGGGCGGCACGCCCGCGCTCCTTCGGCGGCGCAGCGCTTCGACGATGAAGCCGGGAGCCGATCGTGGTCGAGTGGAATTCGAAAGGTCGTGAATGACGTCGGGATGTGTCTCGTTCAGCTCACCGGTCGCCGGATCATGGCAATAGCCCTTTTCCGTTACGGTCAGCGAAACGATCCGAATCCGAGGATCGGACATGACCCCCAGAAGATCCTCGATGGCCTCTGGCGCAACGATGACCCGCGCAATGGAACCGATCACGCGTAGCGCTTCGCCTTCGCGGGAACGGACGGAGAGCGTGTAGAATCCATCCTGCGGCTCCAGTGCGTCCCGGGTATCCGGACTGCGCAAGCTTGCGGCAACGATGCCCCACCGGGGATGGCGGGGAAGCACCGTGTCCGTGTAGACGGCCTGATGCGCGCGATGGAAGGCGCCGACGCCAAGATGCACGATGCCAGACGTGACCTTGCTCCGGTCATAGCCAGGGCGGACGATCTGCGTGGGCAAATCGTCGAGAGCAGCCCCATTCAGGCGCTTCGCCATGATCGTTTCAACGCGCGGGTTGTTGTTTGGCACGTGTCACGATCTGAGTTGGGTTGACGAAGCGCAAGGCGATGATGAGCCAGATCAGAGTCGTTACCATGTAGATCACCGCCATGGCGTCGATGGACTGCACCGCGCGCACGCCTGCTGCAAAGACCGCGTAATAGAGCGCCACGACCAGCGTCTGGCTTGTCGGCCCGGCAACGAGGAAGGTCAGCTCGAACATGGCGATGGTGCGCACCAGGACGAGGAGCAGGGCCGCAAGGATGCCTGGCAGCAGCAATGGCAGCAGCACATGGATGAAGAGCTTGAAGGTATTGGCTCCGAACACACGTGCCGCCGCCTCCAGCTTCGGATCGATCTGCTCGATGAACGGGATCATTACAAGAATCACGAAGGGGACTGTTGGCACTAGGTTGGCCGCTACGACACCCCAGAAGGTTCCAGCAAGGCCAGTCCGATAGAGCACCGTCGCCAATGGGATGCCAAAGGTAATGGGCGGAATGAGGAGCGGCAGAAGAAACAGCAGCACGAGCAGACGCTTGCCCGGAAACTCGCGTCGGGCGAGCGCGTAAGCTGCCGTAACGCCGAGCGCGCCGGAGATCAACACCACCATGCCCACCACTTGGAATGTGACGACGAGAACATCGCCAAGCTGAAACTCGTTCCAGGCGGAGGCGTACCAGCGTGTCGTCCAACCCACCGGAAGCCACGTTCCGAGCCAGCGTGTGGCGAAGGAACTCGTCAGCACCGTGCCGATCATGGCGAAGAGGTTCAGGACGAAGAAGCCGACCAGCGCCCAGATCGCTGCCGCCCAAAGCTTTGCACCCAATGTTGTATCGCGGATCATCGGCTTACCCTTTCGCACCGCTGGCCGGGCCGCGGTAGAACAGCCCGCGAGAGGCGAGCACCGCCACCACGATGGCAAGCTGCACGAAGCCCATGATCATGGCGACCGCGGAAGCCATCGAGTAATCGTATTCCTCAAAAGCTGCCTGATAGGCTGCGATCGAGATGACCCTGGTCGGCCCGGCAGGCGCTCCGAGAAGCACCGCTGACGGGAAGACGGAGAAGGCCTGCACGAAGGAGAGGCAGAACGTAATGGCGAAACCCGGCATGAGAAGCGGCAGGTAGATATAGCGGAAGCGCTGCCAGGCACTGGCACCGAGCGTAGCGCCTGCTTGCTCCAAGGCGGGATCGATTCCCGTGACGTAGGACAGCGTCAGAAGAAACGTGAACGGAAATCCCGTAATCACAAGCGAGGCAAACACGCCCCAGTAATTGTGCACAAGCTTCAAAGGCTGCGAAATAAGCCCGAGCGTCATCAGGGTACGATTGAACCAGCCTTGCGGCCCGAGATAATTCAAGAGCCCCTCGGCCACGAGAACGGTGCCCAATGTGATGGGCAGAACGAGGATTGTCGTCAGAAGCCGCTGATGTCGCATGAGACGGACGCGAAATGCAATCGGGACGGCAAGCACCAGATTCAGAATTGTCACCGGCACGGCGAGCCAGAGCGTTTTGGCGATGGTGTCGTAGAGAAACGAATCCGAGAAGAAGCGCTGATAATTGGCAAGCCATCCGCCGCTCTTCGGCTCGAAGGACAGGACGAGACCAAAGGCGAAAGGATAAACGAAGAGACAAAGGCTGAAAATCGCAGCCGGCAGAACCAGGAGGGTCACCGCATCGAATCCACGCGCGGCCAGCCGTTGGCGCAGGCTTGGTCCCTCGAGCGTTCTTGGAGCAAGGGCATGCATCGGCCTCTCCCTATACCGGCTCGGCGAAAACGAGAGTACGCTCCTCGCCCGTCCTCAAGTGGATGGGCGTACCGGGCTCCACCATGTAATGAGAGCGGAACACAAGTTCGAGGTTGCCTGCGGAACGTGCTGTCCCGACAAATTCGCGGCCGCGATATTCGATCGTGTCAACCGTCACCGCGAGCGAATTCGGACCCGGCTCTCCCGCCACGAGATCATCGGGGCGGATAGCAACATAGGCTGATGCGCCGACGGGTACCGGCTCCCTCGAAACACCGCCGATCTTGGAGCCTTCGACGTCGAGCACGGCGCGGCTGCCATCGCTTGCAATCACGGTTCCCTTGAGCTTGTTACGAAATCCCATGAAATCCGCGACGTCGAGATGAGCCGGTGCTTCATAGAGCTCCTTGGGTGTTCCTACCTGCCGCACGACGCCATCGCTCAGCACGACGATCCGGTCGGCGAGAGACAATGCCTCGTCCTGGTCGTGTGTTACATAGATCGTCGTCGCCCCCAACTCGTTATGGATGCGGCGTATCTCGGCACGCATTTCAAGACGCAGCTTGGCATCAAGATTCGACAGCGGCTCGTCCATCAGAACGAGCGGCGGCTCTATCACAATGGCTCGGGCAATCGCGACCCGCTGCTGCTGACCTCCCGAGAGTTGGCCAGGAAGCTTATGCCCCTGGCCTTGCAATCGGACGAGATTCAGCGCCTCGTCGATCTTGCGCTCCATCTCCGCTTTCGGCGTGCCGCGCATTTTCAGGCCGAAGCCGATGTTCTGTCGCACATTGAGATGCGGAAAGAGCGCATAGTTCTGGAACACCATTCCGAACCCACGCTCCTCCGGTCGCAGGGTATCGACCCGGTTCTTGTCGAGCCAGATCGATCCTCCGGTGACGGGCAGAAGACCCGCGATGCAGTTCAGCGTCGTCGACTTGCCGCAACCCGATGGGCCCAGAAGCGCGATGAATTCGCGCCGCTTGATCGTCAAGTTGATGTTGCGCAGAGCATTGAGCGTCCCGAAATCGCGGCTGACGCGATCGAGCCGGACTTCATCGAACTGCGAAAGAGCGATCGCCATCGCGGGTCCCTTCCCTATTTACGCTTCGAGCCGCCGACCTGCTCGTCCCAGATGCGGAATGCGACCACCATCTGATCGGGCTGGAGCGGCAGTTCGATCGGATTGTCGGCGATCAGCTTTTCATATTCAGGGCGGCCGAATTCCTTGATCGCGGCTTGGCTTTCCGGGGGCGCCATATCGAGCGTCACGCCCTTCACGGCCGGGCCGGGATAGAAGTAGCCTTCGTCATAGGTGTAGGCCTGCTGCTCCTTCGTCAGAAGGAAGTTCATGAGGTCGAGGAGAACGGCAACCTTCTCGTTGGAAAGCCCCTTCGGCACGCACATGTAGTGAGCGTCCGCGACCCAGTGGAAGCCCTTCAGCGCACCGACCTTCGCCTCCTTCGGCACGACGCCGAGAACGCGCGGATTGATGTCCCATCCTGTCGTCGACACGGTCATGTCGCGGGATCCTTCACCGAGCTCCTTCATGACGGCGCCGGTGCCGGACGGGTAATACTCGATGTACTGGCCAAGCTCCTTGAGATAGGCCCAGGTCTTGTCCCAACCCTTGGCTGGATCCTGCGGGTTGCTGTCGCCGAGGATGTAAGGCAGGCCCATGATAAAGGTACGACCGGGTCCGGAATTGGCCGGACGCGCATAAATCAGCCGGTTCGGATTGGCCTTGGCCCAGGCCAACAGCTCCTCAGCCGTCGTCGGCACGTTCTTCACCTTGTCGGGCATGTATTCGAGCAGAGGGCCGGACGGATAATAGGTGACGACGACGCCTTGGCCTTTGGCAAGCGTCTGCATCTTGGCTGCGGCCGGGAGATAGATCTCGTCGAGCTTCGGCAGTGCGCTCGCATGGGCCGGGAGCATTTCCACCCATAACTTCTGCTCGATACCTGCGGAGAGCGCATCGGTGCCGGTCAGAACCAGATCGATATCGACGCGGCCCGCGTCCTGCTGCGCCTTGATTTTTCCGGCGAGTTCGGGGGCCGGCGCTTTCGTGAAAGTGATACGCGAAACGAGATTCGGCTTCGCCTTCCGATAATTCTCGATGGCCTTTTGAGTCAGGGCCAGATTGCCTGCCACGTCGATCACGTTGAGCGCGACAGGCTCCTTCGGCAGAGCCAGTTGCGCAAGGCTCGACCCGCTGAAAGCGGCAACGCCGGCTGCGCCGGCGACACCTCCGACGAAGGTTCGTCTCGTGATAGGGTTCGTCATCCTCTTCCTCCCGTTCTGTGCGGCATGGCCCTTATGGAACATGTCCAATGTCACAGCTTGTAGGCCTCTTTCGCGAGGCGATAAGCGAGGTCGTGCGCCACCTCGTGCGCCTCGTCTTCGTCGAGGCGGTGGGTCGTCACGAGATCGGCAAGAAAGGCGCAGTCGATCCGGCGCGCCATGTCATGTCGTGCAGGAATCGAGAGATAGGCTCGTGTATCGTCATTGAAACCGACCGTATTGTAGAAGCCCGCCGTTTCGGTCGTGAGTTCACGGAATCGGCGCATTCCTTCCGGCGCGTCGAAGAACCACCAGGCCGGACCGAGTTTCAGCGCCGGATAATGGCCGGCGAGCGGGGCCAGCTCGCGCGAATAACTCGTCTCGTCGAGGGTGAAGACGATGAGCGTGAGGTCCCGCTCGTTTCCGAACCGGTCGAGCAACGGCTTCAGGGCCTTCACGTAATCGGTGCGGGTGGGGATGTCCGCCCCCATATCGCGACCGAACCGTGAGAAAAGCGCTTGGTTATGGTTCCGAGACGAGCCGGGATGGATTTGCATGACCATGCCGTCTTCAAGACTCATAGCCGCCATTTCGGTCAGCATCTGCGCACGGAAAAGCTCAGCCTCATCGGCACCGACCTCAACGGAGGATACCTTGCTGAACAAGGCCTCCGCTTCTGCCCGAGACAAGTCGGCAGTCTGTGCCGTCGGGTGGCCATGATCGGTCGATGTTGCGCCATATTCACGGAAGAAGGCACGGCGCTTGCGGTGCGCCTCAAGATAGCCGTCCCAAGTCAGCGTATCGCAGCCGGTGATCTCGCCGAAGCGGACCAGATTTTGTCGAAACCCTTCGAAATCCGGATCGATGACAGGATCCGGGCGATAGGCCGTGATGACCCGCCCCTCCCAACCGGATTGGCGAATGACCTCGTGGTACCGAAGCGGATCGAGCGGGCTCTCCGTCGTCGCGATGGCCTTGATCCGGAAACGGTCGAAAAGAGCGCGCGGACGAAATTCCGGCATGCGCAGCGCCGCATCAATCCGGTCGAAATAGTCATCCGCCGTCTTGGACGACAGTCTCTCCGTGAAACCGAAGAGCGTTGCGAAAGTATGATCCAGCCACATCCGCGTCGGCGTGCCGCGAAAGAGGTGATAATGCGCAGCGAACCGCCGCCAGATCACGCGTGGATCGCGCTCCACGGGATACCCGTCGCGGGTCGGAATTCCGAGCTCTTCCAGACGCACGCCCTGGCTGTAAAGCATCCGGAAAATATAATGGTCGGGAATCACGAAAAGCGTAGCCGGGTCAGGAAACGGTTCGTTTTCCGCATACCAGCGGGGGTCCGTATGGCCATGTGGCGATACGATCGGCAGATCCTGCACAGTCGTGTAAAGGCGCCGCGCAACGGCACGGATCGTCGGTTCGGCGGGGAATAGCCGGTCCGGGTGGATCAGCATGGCGCAACTCCCTCGGCACTTCGTTCCGGCCTGTTTCAATCGGTTTCAAGTGCCAACGTTCTCAGCTTAGAGCGACACGGATCTCTTTGCAATGGTCTACTAGTATGGTAGTGTTGTACTTATGAATGAGAAAAGCCTCACAAAGCTTGCCTTGCGCCCGGAATCGATCGCGCGACAGGTCACCCGCGCCTTGCGGCAAGCCATCGTGACGATGCAGCTCTCACCTGGAGAAATGCTGTCGGAGCAGGACCTTGCGCGGCGTTTCGGGGTCAGCCGCTCCCCGGTACGGGAGGCACTGATCAAGCTGAACGAGGCGGGCCTCGTCCGGGTCCTGCCCCAGCGTGGGACGCAGGTGGTGAAGATTTCCCGCACCGGCGTCGAAGATGCGCGCTTCATTCGCGAAGCTGTGGAATCGGCCGTCGTGCGGGAGGCCGCGCTCAAGGCGAGCCCGGCGATGATAACCGAATTGAATGCCAGCCTGACCCGCCAGCGCCGCGCCCAACGCTCGAAGACGACGGAAGAATTTCTGGCTCTCGACGAGGAGTTTCACCGTCTGCTGGCAGAGGCTGCGGGACGTCCCGCGGCGTGGGAAATGATCGAGGACGTAAAACCGCAAATGGACCGGGTGCGCTTTCTCGACATGGCGCAGGCGACGCCGCGCCATATAGTTGTCGCCCAACATGTGGTGATCGTGAATGCCATCAAGGCGAAGAACCCCATCGCTGCGGAAACCGCAATGCGCGAACATCTCAGCGAGATCCTGCGGTCCTTGCCGGAACTGGCAACTCAACATCCAGACCTTTTCGAGTCGGAAACCGAAACTTCGCCCGTAGCTTTGAGCGCGTGAGCGGGTGCACACATGTCGCGTTGCGCGAAAGTCGAGATGAACAGGATGCCGAGACATGTTGGATAAGTCTGCCCTGACGTCCCGAACAGTGCGTCTTCACAAGCGGGACAATCTGATCGTCGCCGTCGATCCCCTTAATCCGCAATCGGTCGTACATGATATTACCGTGCGCGAGCGCATTCCCCGCGGCCACAAAATGGCGATTGCGCCAATCGCGCCGGGTGAGCCGATCCTTAAATTCGGACAGGTCATCGGCTTTGCCTCGAAGCCCGTCATGCCCGGCGAATGGCTTCACGAACACAATATCGAGATGCACGACTTCTCCCGCGATTATCACTTTGCAGAAGACGCCATCCTTGAACCCATCCTGCCTTTCGAGGCACGGGCTACGTTCCAGGGCTTTCGCCGCGCAACCGGAAAGGTCGGGACTCGGAATTATCTGGCCATCCTCACAAGCGTGAACTGCTCGGCCTCGGTTGCCCGCTTCATCGCTCGCGAAGTCGAGCGTTCCGGACTTCTTGACGAATATCCCAACATCGATGGCGTTATTCCGCTCGTTCATGGCACCGGTTGCGCCATGGATACCAGAGGTGAAGGATACGAAATCCTCAAACGAACCCAATGGGGGTACGCCTCGAACCCCAACATGGCCGGCGTGCTGATGGTGGGACTGGGCTGTGAGGTTTTCCAGATCGGGCGCTGGAAGGAGCTTTATGGCATTCAGGAGAGCGAGACCTTCCGCACCATGACGATCCAGGATGTCGGCGGCACGAAGAAAACCGTGGAGGCCGGCGTCTCGGCGATCAGGGACATGATCCCGATCGCGGCACGGGCCCAGCGCGAAACCGTGCCCGCATCCGAACTGATGCTGGCGCTGCAATGCGGTGGCTCGGACGGCTATTCGGGCATCACCGCCAATCCCGCGCTTGGTGCCGCGGCGGATTTGCTCGTCCGGCATGGCGGCACGGCAATCCTCTCGGAGACTCCGGAGATCTACGGCGCAGAGCATCTTCTCACGCGCCGTGCGACAACCCGTGAAGTCGGCGAGAAACTCGTCGAACGGATTGCCTGGTGGGAGGATTACACATCCCGCAACCATGGCGAGATGAACAACAACCCCTCCCCGGGCAACAAGGCCGGTGGGTTGACGACCATTCTCGAAAAGTCTTTAGGTGCTGCCGCGAAGGGCGGCACGACTACGTTGAACGATGTCTACCATTATGCCGAGCCGGTGACGGCCAGAGGCTTCGTCTTCATGGATACGCCGGGCTACGATCCCGTTTCCGCGACCGGGCAGGTAGCGGGCGGCGCCAATGTTCTCTGCTTCACCACAGGCCGCGGCTCGGCCTATGGCTGCAAACCCACGCCCTCGATCAAGCTTGCCACCAACAGCGAGATCTACCGCCGCATGATCGACGACATGGACATCAATTGCGGCGATATCCTCGATGGCATTTCGATCGAGCAAAAAGGCCAGGAAATCTTCGAGTCCATCCTTCAGGTCGCCTCCGGCCAGCGCACCAAGTCAGAGGAGCTAGGCTACGGCGATGCCGAGTTCCTGCCGTGGCAGGTCGGCGCGACGATGTAACGAGGCCTCGGCCTTACGACCCTGGCGAACCGGCTCCCATCCGATGAAATAAAATGCAATAAGGTATAATTTCTCTTGAAGTGACTAAAATAGTCACTTACCGTCGGATTATGAGATTAAAAGCCTCAGCCCCATCGTCCAGCCTTCGCTATGCTCTGAGCCTGTCTTACATAGATCAAGGCGCTATTGCCGAGACGTTCAGGCAGTACAGCCTGCTCATGGCTGTTCTCGAAGAGGTGGCGGAGCAGGAGGCGATCAAAGCCGACGTCGTGCGCCTTCAGAAGCTGGCCTATGACCGCATCAGATCGTTGACGCAGCTCCCCGCGCAAATGGTCCTTCTCGGCATTCGTGACTTCGCGGCACGACGGTCCACAGGCGAAAGCTGGCCCGGCATTCCTCTCGATGAGAAGCTTTACGCCATCAAAGGGCCGTCGGCGCTCACCCTCTCGACAGTGCGCGGACGCGTTGCAGCTCATTACGACGTGGCGGGCTATTTCGATGGCTGGAGCGGATCTGCTCCCGCTCGCCTCATCCCAGCCGACATGGGCTTCGAGATCGTGGTCGGCGTCAAACCTTTCATTCGTCCAGCAAAGGAGAAGGCGATGGCTTATGAAGGCATTCTGTCCCGTGTCGGCCGCCTGATGGCAGGGCTGGCTCACGCCACAATCGACAAGGCAGAGCAAAAAGACCCGATCGCCATCGTCGAACAAGCGATCCGGGAGATCGACCGCGAGGCCGAGGAGGCCCGGAGCGCTCTCGGCAAGCACACGGCAGAGCAGCATCGGCTTGAAAGCCGAGCCCGCGAACTGGACGTGGAGCTGGCCTCCCTCTCGGACAAGATCGGCACGGCAATCCAGCAGAACCGGGACGATCTCGCAAAGGCAGGCATCGAACGCCAGATCGACATCGAGGCGCAGATCGCCGCTCTGCAAGTTGCCATCGACGACGTAAAAGAGCGGATCCAGGAAGCGCAGCGGGCTGTCTATGCCGTCATTGCAGCCCGCCGCGAAGGTGAAGCACGCTTGGCGGAGTTGAAACGTTCCTTGGCCCGGGAGCAATCCCCAGGTCCCGGCGGCGGCGAGCCCTCGCGTTCCATATCGGCTGATGACAAGGCTCTGCGCTCTCTCGAAGCTATCTCCCGAGTGACGGGCGTTCCATCCTCCGGCGGCAATCCCAACCCTTCTCAAATGAATGAGTTGGAGCGATTGCACAGGGACAAAAATGTCGAAGAGCGCCTCGCCGCCTTCAAAGCAAACAGCGATCGATAGACGGAGGACCCGATGGACGTTCTCGTCTCGCCAAGCTACCAGCCCTTCGTCGTGGCAGGCCTTGTCATGGCGAGCCTCGTCCTCATCGAGACGGTCTCACTGGTTGCAGGCTTTTCCTTAAGCCACTTTGTCGACAAGGGCTTCGACCTTGAAGCCCATAGCGGTCACCATGCCGATCCGTGGGACAACGGTATTCTGGCCGGCATACTGGGATGGATCAATGCCGGCCGGGTACCGGCTTTGGTGTTCATCATCACCTGGCTTGCCGCTTTTGCCGCCGCAGGCTTCGCCCTTCAGACCGCAGCCATATGGGTGTGGGCGCCTCTGCCGGTCCTCATCGCGTGCCTTCTCGCATCCCTTCTGGCTGCGCCCGTCACGCGTGTCACGACACGGTGGGTGTCCTTCATCATCCCCCGCGAAGAAACCTATGTGGTGTCTCATGACGACCTTGTCGGGCGTATCGCGGAAGTGACGCTCGGTCCGCTCGACCAAGGACCGGCCGGACGCATCAAGCTCCAGGATATTCACGGGAACTGGCATTTTCCCATGGCACGGGCTGCAAAAGATCACGGCCCTATTCCGATTGGTGCGCAGGTCCTTCTCGTCGACCGTACAGGATCGACATTCCTCGCGATCCCCGCCCCAGAACAACTCAAGACAACCCGCTGACGCGGATTTTTCCGGAGCCTCCCATGTTAAACGGTGTCATTGTCCCGGTCGCTCTCAGCCTCATCGCCATCCTCGGCATCGGGGTGATTATCGGCATTCTCTACAAGCGTTCAACGCGCGACCAGGCTTATGTTCGAACAGGTCTTGGCGGTAAAAAGGTGGTCCTGGACGGTGGCTCCGTCGTGTTGCCCGTTTTTCACTCCATGGCTTGGGTCAATCTCAACACATTGCGCCTCGAAGTCCGCCGCGGCGAAGGCGATGCCCTGATCACGCGCGACCGCATGCGTGTCGATATCGGCGCCGAATTCTACGTGCGTGTTCGGCCGGAAGGCGAGTCCATTGCCCTTGCGGCTCAGACTCTCGGCGACCGCACGAACAATGCCGATGCTCTGCGGCAGTTGATCGAGGCCAAATTCGTCGATGCGCTGCGTTCGGTTGCGGCGACGATGTCATTGAACGATCTGCAGGAGAAGCGTTCCGAATTCGTGAAGGCTGTACAGGAAACCGTCGCCGCCGATCTTACGTCGAACGGTCTCGAACTCGAAAGCGTCTCGCTGACACGCCTGGATCAAACGGACATCAAGCACTTCAACCCGAACAACAGCTTCGATGCGGAAGGTCTGGCGACGCTCACGAAGATTACCGAGCAGCGCAAGAAAGAGCGCAACGAAGTGGTGCGCGACACGGAAGTCGCGATCGCCGAAAAGGATCGGGAAGCCCTTCAACGCAAACTCGAGATCGATCGAAGCTCGAGAGAAGCCGAACTCACCCAACAGCGCGACATTGCCAATGCGACGGCGAAGAACCGTGCCGAGCAGGCCGAGAAAGAGGCTGCAGCCCGCCAAGCTGAAGAAACGGCAAGGATCGCCTCGGAACTCGCAATCGCCGAACGTGAAGCCGAAGCGAAGCGGGTGAAGGAAAACGCGAATATCGCAGCCAATCGCGCCGTCCAGCAATCCGAACTGGAGGCTAAGCGCGATGTCCAGATCGTCGCGCAGGAAAGCGCCATTGCCGTGGCCAACAAAAGCCGCGAAGAATCCGAAGCCAAGGCTGCCGCCAAGGAGGCGGAGGCCCTTGCAGTCGCAGCCGATGAAAAGGTAGCGACGGCAAGAGAAGTCGAGATCGCCGAGCGCCAAAAGCGCATCGCCGTGATCGCTGCAGAACAGGATGCCGAGACCGAGGCCACGGGCGTCACGGTTTCCGCCCAGGCCGAGAAGGATGCCGCTGAAAACAAAGCGCAGGCGATCAAGACGATTGCGATGGCCAATGCGGAGGCAGCCAAAATCGAAGCTGAAGGTATTCGCGAAAAGGGTAATGCTCAGGCGGAAGCGGAAGCAGCGATGACGGAGGCCCGCAACAAACTTTCAGCAAACGTCATCGAATTCGAACTCACCCGCGAGCGCATCCGGATCATTCCTGCCGCACTGGCGGAAGCTGTCAGGCCCATCGAAAAAATCAAGGATATCCGGATTTTCGACACCGGAGGCCTCGTCAATGGAAAGACAAACGCCGAAGGCGCAGGCATCGGTCTCGGAGACGGTCTCGCAGGCCAGCTTCTTTCGCTTCAGGCCAATAAGCCCATCGTCGACACGATCCTGGCAGAAGCAGGCTTCGCCAAGGGTGGAAATCCTATCGAAACCCTCCTCGGGTCCGTCACCTCAGGGGGTGCCATCAAAGTAGAGCCCACGAAAGATGGACAGCGGTAGCCGGGAGCCCAAATAACCGAGCGGAACGCGGGCCCGGACGTCTAGGGTGAGAATTCAATCCTGACGGAATTTTGCTAATCTATTCAATCCCTCCTAAACGGCTTGGCGCCATTCAGCCCTGTTTGACGCCAAGCCGTCTTTCTCCCTTCTGTATCGTGGGGTCTGCCTTAGATTAATCTGCCATCGGATCTCGTCTTCCAGTTGCGACCACAAAATGTCCGCATTCTTGCCGCTGTTGGGGACCGAGGAGCAACGAATGCAGTTTTTGCCTTGGCGCGGCGCCGTCTCTCTTTCAGCTTGCCTTCTGGCATGTGCTGTAGCCCTTAAGAGTTGTGAGGCGAGAGCATTCGATTTCTTTGGGCTTTTCGGCTCCAACGACAAACCTCCGGCAGCCTCGCCGAATGCCCTGCCCTATTCACTGACATTCGAGCTCTCTGGGGACAGGAAAGCCGTCGAACAGGCGCTGAAGGATTCCTCGGAGCTCTACCGACTGCGCCAGGAGCCCCCACTTGAAGGCGATTCGCTGATCCGGCGGGCGGAGGCCGATTTCGGCCCCATGCTGGATGCGTTGTGGGGCGCAGGTTACTATAATGCCACTTTGGTCTTCGATATTGGCGGCTCGATTTTAAAAATTGGAGCCGGTTCGGCAGGAACCGCCCGCACTGCCGAGAGCTATCGCGGCCGCGCGCCGGTGCCTATCCGCGCCCTGGTCGATACCGGACCGCTCTTCCAGCTGCGCAACATCCAGGTCAATGATGCAAAAGCACGGCGCCCTTTCCCGCCTCAGGAGTTGCCCGGCAAAATCATTGGGCTGAAGCCCGGCGATCCGGCGAGAGCCGCGGATCTGCGAGCGGCCCAGGCGCGCATGGTGGACTATTTCCGTGCGCAATCGCGGCCGCTGGCGAAAGCGGTCTCGATTGGTCCCATCGTCTATCATCCCGCACAAGCGATGGATGTAACATTCGATCTCAATCCGGGACCGTTCGCACCGGTCGGCGACATCACCGTTTCGGGAACGGAGAATGTCGACCCCACCGTGGTGCGATCCTTCATCTATCTGGAGCCCGGCGATCCATATTCTCCCAAGGCTCTGTCCGACACGCGCAAATCGGTCGGCACGATCCAGGCTCTCAGCTCCGTGCGCATTCGTGAAGCTGAAGCGCTCGATGGGAATGGTCGGCTTCCGATTTTCGTCGAAGTCACGGAGCGCAAGCCGCGTGTCATCGGCTTCTCCGCACGCTATTCGACCATCGACGGCCCTGCCCTGCACGGTTACTGGGAGCACCGCAATCTGTTCGGAGGAGCCGAAAGGCTGCGTCTGGAATCGGATATATTCCTTGCACCGCGCAATGACGGCACACGCCTCAAAAGCATCGGCGATCTGATGCCCTCCGATCTCGGCGGCCGATTCAGGGCAAGCTTTCTCAAGCCCGCTTTGGAAGGCAGCCGCAACGATCTCCTGATCGACGGACTCGTCGAAAGGGACCGCACGGGCGGGGACAGGTTCGGTGGATATACGAATCGTCAGATCAACGGCACCGCCTTCATTCGCCACCGCTTCAGCGGCACCTTCTCCGTGCAAGCTGGCGCGCAGGTTCAAAAGGGCCAGACAAGCGATGTTCTCGGCGAAGTCGATTACTTTCTGGTCGGCACGCCTGCATCGCTGACATACGATTCGACGGACCGACCGCTCGATCCGACGCGCGGCATGCGGATCAACGCCTCGGTCTCACCCTATCCGAGCTTTCTCGGCTCGACGGTCGGCATGACCATAGGCAAGGTCGAGGCATCCGCCTATTACGCCTTCGACGAGGACGCGCGCTATATCCTCGCCGGACGGATCGGCCTCGGCTCGATCGTTGGCGCCGATCTCGACGAGATCCCGGCGAATTTCCGCTTCTATGCTGGCGGCGGCGGCTCCGTGCGCGGCTACCGTTATCTCAGTCTCGGACCGACGGGCCCCTTCGGCTACGTCGTCGGTGGACGCAGCCTTTTCGAGGCGTCCCTCGAGGCGCGCATCAAGCTGACCGACACGATCGGTCTCGTGCCCTTCGTGGATGCCGGCAATGCATTCGCGTCGAGCTATCCTGACTTCAAGGAGGAAATTCGCGTTTCGGCAGGTCTCGGCCTTCGCTACTACACAGCCATCGGCCCGATCCGCCTCGACGTCGCGGTGCCTGTCAACCCGCGCCCCGGCGACAAGCCGGTCGCGCTTTATGTCAGCATAGGACAGGCTTTCTGATGGTGATGCGCCGCTTTCTGATTCCGACCGTATTTCTGCTTGCTGGAGCCATCCTGCTTGCCTTGACGTTGGGGTCGCGCAGCGACGAGGCCGACAGGGGGTTTCTTGCCGACCTGATATCGCGGGCATTGTCGACCCCGACGACGCGGGTTTCGATCGGTGCGGTCGAAGGAGCGTTATCGTCGGATGCAACGATCCGCGACATCACGATCGCGGACAAGGACGGCGTGTGGTTTCGACTCGATCGCGCGCGCCTGGTCTGGCGCCGCCTCGCTCTGCTCTCGCGTCGCCTCGAAGTCGATCGCCTGGAAATCGGAAAGCTGGAGATCGTGCGCAAGCCGCTGCCGGCGGAAGAGCCCGTGCCGGGAGCAAACGAGCCGCTTCTGCCCGAACTGCCGGTGAAGGTGCAGGTCCAGGATTTCGCCCTGCAGGAACTCGCCCTTGGAGAATCTGTCCTCGGTGTTCCAGCGCAACTCTCCGCCTCCGGCGCAGCAACCCTCGGCGATCCGAGCGAAGGATTGAATCTGAGGTTCGATGCGCGCCGCCTCGATGCACCCGGCAGTTTCGTCGCCAGGTTGCTTTATGCTGCCGAGAAACTCGATCTTACCTTCGCATTGGATGAACCGGCAGGGGGCATCCTTGCCCGTGCCGCGAACATCCCCGGCCTGCCTCCGGTCAGGCTCGATCTGTCCGGCAACGGAACGCTCGATGCTTTTGCGGCGCAACTAACCTTCGATGCGGGCTCCTCCATCGGGGCAAAGGGGCAGGCCGACCTGCGGCGCGATGGTGCCATGAGACGCCTCGGCCTCAACATGAATGCACGCATCGAAGGGCTTCTGCCTCCGCCAATCGCACCTGTGTTCGCCGGAACGACGGAGCTGACGGCGGAAACGACCTTTGCCGATAATGGCGCCGTGAATATCTCGCAGATGGCCATGGTTTCGCAGACAGCGAGGCTCGACGTATCGGGGCTCCTGTCTTCCGGCAGGGATATCGATCTCAAGGTATCGGCCCGCGCAATCCCCACCATGCCGGGAAAAACGGTGGCCGGCGGCGCGGAAATCCGCAAGCTCGCCTTCAACGGCACCGTCGCAGGACCTTTGGCCTCGCCCCGTATCATGGGGAGTCTCCAGGCGGAGGATGCGCAGCTGCCCGCCGGGCGTCTCGCAACACTCGACGCGACTTTCACCGCTACTCCAAATGGCTCCTTGTCCGAGGCCGCAACGCGCATTGCCCTTGTCGCCGATGCAAAGGCAAGCGGCGTTGCCCTGACGGATCCCGCCTTGGCAAAAGCCGTCGGCCCACAACTCACATTGACGCTCCGTGGCAATGCCGCCCCTGATGGCACAGCCGATCTCGAAACGGCGCGTGTTACAACCCCGACGATCGATGCCACATATTCAGGCCGGCTCGGAACGCAAGATGCTCTCGGCAGGCTCGCACTAAAGGCACCTGACCTGTCGCGCTTCGGCGATGTCGCATCGCTGCAATTGCGGGGAGAGCTCGATCTCAATGCCGATCTTCAAGGAGTTTTCTCGAAAGGCCCTGTCAGGGCCTCGCTCATCGGAAGCGCAACCCGCTTCGCGACCGGCATCAAACCTGTCGATGGATTGGTCGATGGCCGGCTCGGCATCACGGGCATCGCCCAGACCTTGCATGGCGGAGGCTTCGGCCTTCAGAACCTGAGCCTCGCCGGTGCTCACACGAGTCTCCGCCTCGATGGTGATGCGACAACCGACAAGGTGTCCTTGAACGCCGTTCTTCAACTCCTCGATCTCAAACATGCCGACAGGCGCCTGACCGGAAGGGGCGAAGTGGTCGCCCAACTGACCGGGACCTTTACGCGTCTGAACGCCAATGCACGAGCAGAGCTGAGCAACGCGACGGCTCTCGGACGGCCCGTCACGCGTCTTACCCTCGACGGTTCGGTCGAGGATCTCACGGGGCTGCTTGATGCACACGCCAACCTTACCGGTGATATCGACGGCAAGCGGGCGAACGGCGCGCTTCACGTGAGCAGGCTTTCCAATAACGGCTGGCGTCTCGAGCCGTCGGAACTTTCCGTCGGTTCCACCAGGATCAGCGGGCAGGCCACTCTCGATGCCTCCAGCCTAGCCTCCGGACGCTTGGCGGTCGATGCGCGCAATCTCGACGACCTGTCCCCACTCCTTTTGACCCGTCTGTCCGGAGACATGACTGCCGTGCTGGCTCTGGATACGACGGAAAACAGGCAGAATGCGCAGATTGACGCGAGAGGATCTCGTCTGCGCTTGTCGGAAGTTTCCATCGACCGTTTCAGTACTAAGGCGTCCCTCGTCGATATCTATGCCAAGCCGGTTATCGACGGTTCACTTGCGGTCGACCGAGCCGTCATCTCTGGTGAGGCGATCACGCAAATCAGGCTCGATGCGAAAGGGACACCCGCTGCGAGCGATATTGCACTGACGGCGCAAGCGCGCAATTTCGATCTGAATGCGCGTGGGCGTCTCATCCCTGAAACACCGACGCGGTTCGAGCTTGCGACATTCACGGCGCGCCGCGACCGGCATCAGATCGCACTGACCCAGCCGGCCACACTGACATTCGCCGATGGTGGGGTCGATCTGCGTCGGTTCGTTCTCGCCATCGACAGAGGTACGGTCAGCATCGATGGCCGCGCCGGATCGAGCCTCGATCTCCGTTTGAATGCACAGGCCATCCCGCTGGCAGCTGCCGAAATCTTTGCCCCAGGTATCGGCTTGTCAGGCACGCTGGACGGAAACGTTCAGATCGGCGGGACAGCGGGCCAGCCGACGGGAAACTGGCGTTTGCGCATCGCACGCCTCGTGACCGTACAGAGCCGAAATATCGGTGCGCCGCCTATGGATCTCGCGGCAGAAGGGCAGCTCGGCAACGGGAGAACAACGATCAACGGAACGGTGAATGCAGGCCGCGCTGGCACTCTGAAGGCCACGGGGGGAGTGCCTCTCAACGCAACCGGCGAACTCGAACTCGCTGTCCAGGGACGAGTAGATCTCGGCATCGCCAACGACTTTCTCTCCGCATCGGGACGGAATGTGATGGGCGTGGCGGCTATTGACGCAAGAATTGGCGGCACCGTCGCCGAACCGGCGGTGAATGGATTCGTGACGCTGACAGGCGGAAGCTTTACCGATGCCCTGCAGGGCGTGCGCCTCAGCGATGTTCAAGGGCGCTTTGCCGCAAGAGGAACGGAGATCACGATCGAGCGTCTCTCTGCCGCGACCCGCAATGGCGGGACACTCGCTGCGAATGGACGCATCCGCATCGATCCTGCCGCCGGGTTTCCAGGGGATATCCGCATCACCGGCCAGCACGCAGAGCTCGTGTCCAACGACATCGTCACCACGACGGCGGATCTCGCCCTGTCCCTGTCAGGCCCCCTTGCGCAAAACCCGCATATCGATGGTCAGGTCAGAATCCTATCGATGGACGTGACCGTTCCGGAACGGCTTCCGACAACGGTACGCCCCATCGACGGGACGAAACATGTCCGTCCCACCCCGACGGCCGCGGCACGACTGGCCCTGGCCGCCCGGGCGAAAGCCAACGCACGGCGTGCGCCGCCTTTCGACGCCATGCTCGCTCTCACCGTGTCGGCTCCCAGCCGCATTTTCGTGCGCGGGCGAGGCATCGATGCCGAATTGGGCGGCGATCTGCGTCTGACAGGCACCCTGGCGAGCCCCGTCGCCATCGGCGCCTTCGAGCTGCGCCGTGGTCATCTCTCCGTTGCCGGCACGCGTTTGGATTTCACCCGTGGGCGCGTCACGTTCACGGGCGATCTCACGCCGGAACTCGATTTCATGGCCGAGACGCGAGCAGGCGACGTAACCGCACGCATCGGCGTGACGGGCTCCGCACGGGAACCGCGCTTCGCTTTCAGCTCCGATCCCGAACTGCCGCAGGATGAAGTGCTGTCGCGGATCCTTTTTTCGAAAGCGTCTGGTGGCCTTTCGGCGACGCAGGCCTTGCACCTTGCCCAGGTCGCCGCGCAATTCGCTGGAGGCGGCGGTGACAATGTCTTTGAAAGCTTGCGTCGTTCCCTGGGCGTGGAAGGTCTCGACATCTCCTTCGGAGCAGAAGGCGGTCCGTCCGTGGGCATTTCCAAGGCTCTCAGCGATCGCATCAGCGTCGGCGTGAAGGCCGGCGCATCGACGGAGCAGAGCGGCGTGACCGTCGACATCGATGTCACCCGCCGGATTCGCGTGCAGGGCGAAGTCGGCGCGAACGGCAATACCTCCATCGGTGTTGGCGCCGAGTGGGAATATTGATGCAGCATCATGAAGCGATCCCTCTCTGGCTTTTTGGCCCAGGCATACGCTAGCTTATGCTTCAGCCGATGATTTCCCCGGCTTGCGATGGAAGTCATCGTCTGTTTGAAGGAGACGTGGCTGCCGGGAGCATCGCGCCGATCTCAAGTCAGAACGGCTTAGCGGATTGGAGATTGACCGTGGATTGGGATAAGATCAGATTGTTCTATGAAGTTGCCGAAGCCGGTAGTTTCACGCGCGCAGGCGAACATCTCGGCCTTAACCAGTCGTCTGTCAGCCGCCAGATCAGCGCGCTCGAGAACGAACTGAAAGTTCCCCTCTTTCATCGGCACGCCCGTGGCTTGATTCTGACCGAACAGGGAGACGTTCTCTTCCAGGCGGCACAAGAAATGCTGATGCGGCTGGAGACGACGCGAAGTCGGCTTGTCGAGACAAGCGAGCTGCCGGCCGGAAACCTCAAGGTGACGGCGACGGTCGGCCTGGGCGCCATCTGGCTCGCCCAGCGGATCTCGGAGTTCATCGAGCACTATCCCGACGTTCATATCCAGCTGATCGTCACCAATGAAGAACTCGACCTTGCGATGCGCGAGGCCGACATCGCCATTCGCTTGCGCCGTCCAGCACAGCCCGATCTGATCCAGCGGCGTCTCTTCACGGTGCATTACCACGCCTACGCTTCGATTGCTTATCTTGAGCGCTTCGGCGAACCGAAGACGGTAGAGGATCTCGACAAACATCGGATCATCTGCCTCGGCGGCAACCAGCCAGCCTTCGTCCTGGCCGTGCATCAGCTGGCGACTCTCGGTCGGGATTCAAAGGACCCGCGACCCAAACAGCTCGTCGTCAACGACAGTTTGGCCCTTCGGCATGCCATTGAATATGGCGTCGGCATCGGCATGGCTCCCGCCTATTCCATGGAAGGCAAGTCCAACGTCACTCAAGTCCTGCGCGACATCGAAATGCCCTCCCTGGATACCTATCTGGTGTACCCGGAGGAGATGCGGTCCGTTGCGCGCGTCCAGGTCTTCCGTGACTTTCTCGTGTCCAAGGCCCAGGGGTGGACGTTCTAAGGGCCCCTCCCCTCACGCTGACATTCAGGTCAGGTGCGAACGAGAATCCGTTCAGTCGATTGGGGGTTGATGGCAGCCGTACCGTGACCGGCGGATCTATTTCTGATCGTCCGATACGTTAAGCCTCGGTTCAAGTTGAGGGGCAGATTCTCCCGTGGCCGGGCGATCAAAGCCCGTTTGACGAGAAGGAGTGTCTCCCATGCGCCTATCTCATTTTGCTGCCCTGTCAGCTTTAGGCCTTTTACTGGCCTTACCCGTCCTCGCTCAGACAGCGGGCACGAGCACGACGACGAAGTCCCCCAGCGCCATGCCACCAGCCGCAACGCATGATATGAAGCCCGCGGCACCGGCATCTACAGGCGCGACAGCGCCTTCTTCCGCACTGATCGACATCAACTCAGCCCCTAAGGATCAGCTCGACAAGCTGCCGCAAATCGGGGCTGCCCGGGCTGACGCGATCATCAAGGGGCGCCCTTACAAGGCGAAGAACGAGCTGGTTGATAAAAAGATCATCCCACAGAACGCTTACGACGCCATCAAGGACAAGATCATCGCCCACCAGAAATCTTAGGATTGAACGGATCTAACCATTCACCCCATTCACAGATTTTAAGCGGGAGTGTGAAACACTCCCGCTTCTTTTCGACATCAAAGCGAACTCATAGTTTGCTTGGCTGCAACCTTGGCAGTGACCGGCTTAGCGTTTGACTTGGCATTTGAATTGGCGGCGTGCAATGCCATCAGCCGCTCCATCTGCGCCTGAAGAGAATCCATCTTGTCGCTCAAAGACGCGATCTCGGTTTCGCTCTTCAGGTTGACCTCATAATCCAGAGCAGCCGCGAGCCTGTCCTTGGCTGCCTGCCGGTTCTGACTCATCATGATGACCGGCGCTTGCAACGCCGCCAGCATCGACAGAAGCAGGTTGAGAAAGACGAAGGGATACGGATCGAAAGCGGACTGGCTCAGGAGCACGATATTGATCAGGGCCCAGGCGCCGAGAAATACGCCGAACCCGATGATAAACCCCCATGAACCGCCGACAGTGGCGACCCGATCAGCCAGACGCTGGCCCATGGTGAGGCGATCATCGAATTCCCGGTTCAGGTTCCGGGCCGTATGGACGCGCCGGGCAACCCTCGCGATGACGCGGCGATCCCTGGCATCAAGGGGAGAAAGCCCAGCATGAAGCAGGTGCTGGGCGAGGAAGCGAACTTCCGTGTTCATGGCTCACCTTCCTTCCGACCGGCCGTCGCAGCCTGGTCGCAGGTGAGCCTCATCAAGCGATCAGGCCTCTGCGCAGAGCTGTGACGGCGCGGTCAATCGACTGTAACTGTCGCTTGGCATGACGTTCATGGTTCCTGTGAGACCGTGCCGGGCTGCGCAAAGCAGGGCGGTACGGATTAAGGGAAATGTGCCTCGAAAGCCTTTTCGTCAAGGGGCTCAAGCCCTCAATGACGGACTTTTCTCGCCATTAAAACGATGTCGCGAACATCCCGATTACGGCGAGAGCCATGACGGCAGTAGAAATCCAGCCGAGCTTCCAGAGCCAGCCGCGCACGGCGAATTTTCCCATGATGTCCGGGCGCGCGGCCATCAGCATCATCGTCACCATGACGGGAACCGCGATGACGCCATTGAGAACCGCGCTCCAGAAGAGAGCCTTGATCGGGTTGATGTCGGTGAAATTGATGATCATGCCGACCAGAGTCGCCAGGGCAACCGTTCCATAAAAGGCCTTGGCCTCCTGCCATCGCCGCGAGAAACCGATCGGCCACCTGCGCGCTTCGCCGATGGCGTAGGCGGCGGATCCCCCGAGTACCGGAACTGCCAGCAGCCCCGTCCCGACGATGCCGATGGTGAAGACCCAGAAGGCGAACCGACCGGCAATGGGTCGCAGCGCCTCCGCCGCCTGGGCCGAGGTCTGGATGTCGGTGATGCCGTGTGAGTTCAAGTTGGCCGCTGTGGTGGTCATGATCGCCAAGGCCACGAGGTTCGAGAAAGCCATCCCCACAAGCGTGTCGACCTCGATCCGGTGGAGGGCCGCCTTCCCCTGCTCCGGAGCGTCGAACAGGTCCTTCCGTCGAGAATAGGCTTCGATATCCTCCACTTCCTCGGCTGATTGCCAGAAGAATAGGTAGGGGCTGATCGTCGTTCCTAGAACTGCAACGATGGTCGTGAGATAGTCCTTGCTCCATCCGATCTCCGGAATGAACAGATGACGCGCAAGCTCGCCCCAATCGACCTTGGTCGCGATGAGAGCCGCAAAATAGGCGAATAATACGAGAGTCAGCCATTTCAGGGCCGTGACGTAGCGGGCGTATCGAAGGAATACCTGCATGTAGATGCAAATGCCCGCGAAGAGCAGGATATAGAGCGGCCGGGCTCCCGGCAGCAGCAGATTGACGGCATCGGCCATCGCACCCAGGTCCGCGCCAAGGTTGATCGTATTCGCCGCGAGCAGGAGCGCGACGATGATCTGGAGCAGCCAATTCGGGTAGTACAGCCGAAGCACCCCTGCAATGCCATGGCCTGTCGTGCGGCCGATGCGGGCACTGATCATCTGGGCTGCCGACATCAGGGGAAAGCTGAAGAGCATCGTCCAGGACAGCGCGTATCCGAACTGCGCCCCGGACTGGCTATAGGTCGCGATGCCGCTGGGATCATCGTCCGCGGCTCCCGTGATAAGACCTGGTCCCAGCACCCTCAGGAAGCGCGGCTTGCTGGCCAAAGCGGCTGGACTTAAGCCTTCGGGATCATGATCGTCGATGGACGCCATCACGCAACTTCCCGGTCTCGGTCGGACCAGCTTAGCTATCTTGTGTCTGGCTGAAAAGAGAATCCGTTCAATGCGATAACGTCGACACCCAGCATCGCCATGCTCTGAACGATCATGATGGGCGGATTTATCTTGTAATTCCTATCTCGCAGATCGATCTTAGAAGATCGGCGCATGAGCCAAGCCATGTCCTTTCGAAGACACCCGCTTCGATGAGGATTATCAGGCAAATGACCTGCGCCGCGAAGCCGAGGTAACGCAGTATGGCGGTTGATCGGGCATGACCAAGAAAACCTCGGATTTCGCACCGCTCGAAACTGTGGGCGAACACGACGACGCCCATGCTCCGTCCAGCTTCGGAACATTGGCCCTTGGCTCCATCGGCGTCGTCTATGGCGATATTGGAACAAGCCCCCTCTATGCCCTCAAGGAGGCTCTCTCGGCAGCGTCCGGCGGCGGCGAAATCGCACCCGATATGGTTTTCGGAACCGTCTCGCTGATCCTGTGGGCTCTGGTCGTGATCGTGACAGCCAAATACGTGCTGCTGATCATGCATGCCGACAACCACGGTGAAGGCGGCATTCTCTCTCTGATGGCCCTCGCTCAGAGCTCGCTAGGTCACCGCGTGGTTCTGATCCCCATGCTGGGGATCGCGGGGGCCGCACTCTTTTATGGTGATGCCATCATCACGCCGGCGATCTCGGTGCTCTCTGCCGTGGAGGGCCTGAAGCTCGTTGCACCGGCTCTTGATCACTATGTCCTGGTCCTCAGCGTCGGAATATTGGTCGGACTTTTCGCCGTTCAAAGCATGGGAACAGCCAAGGTCGCGGCTTGGTTCGGGCCGATCATGGTCGTCTGGTTTGTCGTCCTTGCCATCGGTGGCGTGCTTCATCTCATCGAGGATCTGCGCATCCTTGCTGCGATCAACCCTGTCTACGGTTTGCGGTTTCTGGTGAACCATGGCTCGGTCGGTGTCGTTGCTCTGGGAGCCGTGTTTCTGGCGGTGACGGGAGCTGAAGCGCTTTACGCCGATATGGGTCATTTCGGACGCGGGCCTATTCAGGTTGCGTGGGTTGTGATGGTTTTGCCATCGCTCGCACTCAATTATCTCGGCCAGGGAGCGCTCCTTCTTGCCGACCCAGGCAAGATCGAAAACCCATTCTTTCTGCTCTATCCCGATTCCCTTCTTCTCCCCATGGTCGGCCTTGCGACCATCGCCACGGTCATCGCCAGCCAAGCGGTGATAACGGGCGCCTATTCCCTGACCCAACAGGCAATCCAACTTGGTCTTCTGCCGCGCATGACCATTCTGCGCACATCCGAAACGGAGAAGGGTCAGATTTATATCCCACGGATCAACATGCTCCTGCTCGTTGCCGTTCTGGCCGTCGTCCTGATTTTCAAATCCTCAAGTGGACTCGCATCGGCCTATGGTATCGCGGTGACGGGGACGATGGTCATCACGACTATCCTGGCCTTCTTCGTCATTTGGCGCGTCTGGGGCTGGTCGCCGGTCGTCGCTGGCCTTCTGATCGCGCCCTTCCTCATGATCGACACGGTCTTTCTGTTCGCCAACGGTCTCAAGATCCTCCAGGGCGGCTGGATTCCGCTTGCCGTCGGCGGTGCGCTCGTGGCCGTGATGCTGACATGGCGGCGCGGCGTTCGGCTCCTGGCTAAACGAACCCAGCGCGAGGAGGTGCCGATGGCAGGCTTCATCAGGACGATGGAGGAGCATCCGTCGGAACGGGTTCAGGGCACCGCCATATTCCTGACGTCGGATCCCGAGCACGTTCCGGGTGCCCTGCTCCACAATCTCAAGCACAACAAAGTCCTGCATCGACAGAACGTAATTCTGAACGTCGACACGGAGGACATGCCCCGTGTCCCTGAAGGCGAGCGGGCTACGGTTCAGCGCCTTTCCGAGACTTTCACGCGTATCACATTGCATTTCGGATTCATGGAAACCCCCAATGTGCCTCGGGCATTGCGAGCCTGCCGCAACCAGGGCTTCGCCTTCGATGTGATGAAGACGTCGTTCTTCCTGTCCCGGCGTGCCCTCAAGCCATCCATCAAATCCGAAATGCCCCGGTGGCAGGACAAGCTCTTCATTTGGCTTGCCCGGCGTTCCGCCGATGCCTCGGAGCATTTCCGCATCCCGACAGGCCGAGCCGTCGAGGTCGGTACACAGATCAATATTTGAGACGTGCTCGAATCCGATCCCGTCCTGTTGAGGACGAAATTGTTCAGGCTATCTCGAGTTCCTGCGCCCGAGCGGCCGGAGCAGCGGCCCCACGCGACAGGACCTGGGCCGGCGAGCCGCACCATTCGCCTCCGGCCGGGATCGACTCGCCCTTCATCACGAGCGTCAAAGGACCGAGCTTCGAGAAATTACCTAGCTCGGTATCGTAGAGGACGGTCGAACCGGAGCCCACAGCCACGCCCGTACCGACCCGTATCCGGCCCACTTTCATCAAGCGATCCTCGTAAAGATGGGTCTGGAGGCAGCCATTGGTATTGATCGCCGAGAAGTCGCCGATCGTGACGCAATCGAACTCGGTGATGTCCGTCGTATCCATATAGATGCCCTTGCCGGTCTTGGCGCCGAAAAGCCGAAGGGCCCAGGGCAGGAAAGGCGTACCGCGGAAATGCTCGAGGATGCCCTTTCCGGCCATGCCCCAATACATCACAGCCACCGCCTCGGTGCGCAGTGCCCACCACGACCACATCGGCCGCATGGTGGGCTTGTAGACGCCCATCAGAAGCCATTTGTAGGCCACCGCCGTCAGCAACTGACCGACCGCGATAACCACACTGGCCGCTACGCAAATGGCAAGCGCGGTTCCCCAATGCTTATGGATTACGGAAGGAGCCATCACCTCCATCGCCATGGTTGCGAAAGTGATGAACAGAGCGGTCGGCAGCGTAATGTTGAAGCCCTCGAAAAGGGCGCGGGCGATCTTGAGACGCTTGGGCGGCTCGTATGTGTCGGTAACGGCGGTATTAAACCGCTGGCGGACGGGGAGTTGGATCGGCGGAGAGCCGAACCAGGTCTCATCGGCGCCGACATTGCCCCCTTCTGGCGGCTTCGACTTGACGCCGATCAGGGCACCGTTGGCGATGGCATAGCCGGGAGGAACGACGGCGTCGTTGCCGATGAAGACGCGAGACCCTGTCGTCACCGTGTCGAGCGTCATCCAACCGCGACGCATCTCCTCATCGCCCAGCACAACATCATCTGCGATGAAGTTCTGGTCGCCGAGATTGATCAGATCGAAACGGCCGGCAAGATTGGTCGAGATCTCAGAGCCTTTGCCGATCTTGGCGCCCATCAGGCGATACCAGGCACGCATATAGACCGTCGCGAACAGAGACGACAGCACGTCCAGCATGACTTCGGTCGCCAGTCCGACAACCCATTTGCGCGCATAGAGACCACTGTAAACGGAATAGACTCCTGCGCGCAGACGCGGCAGGACGATCCAGCGAATGGCCGCGATGAGAAGAACGGTCGCGAAGATCATGATCGCAGCCGCCGGCATCGCCAGAAGCGGCATGTAGTAGAGATAGTGGATACCGATGAGGGGGTTGATGACCGTGTCGACCACCTCCATCAGGTGGAAGGCCGGAACGATCGGAATAAGTGCGATGGGGGGCGCAAGCACCAGCATTGCAACGAAGAAGACCGGAAGCAATCGCCGCCGGCCTTCGCTCGCCTGAGCCGGAGGCGGCAGATGCGACGGATCGAGTTCGGCGACCTTGCGTCCGGGTGATCCGCGCCACGCTTCCCAAGCTCCGACTTTCGTCCCCGCCGTAATCGCGGACAGGTCGGCGAGCTCAGAACCTTCGCCGATCACCACGTTTTCCTCGATCACGCAGGACGTGCCGATGACGACATCCCGCTCGAACTTAACCGGCCCGACGATCAGCTCATTACCGACAACGCGAGCGTTGGCGATTGTCACCTTGCCGCCAATGCTTGCATGCTCGCCGATCTCGATAAGATCGATCGCGCCTGCATCGATTTCGGCGATGAGCGCATCCTTGCCGACTTTCGCGCCGAGCATGCGGAGATAGATGCGGATTGCGGGCGAGCCCTGGAACCACTTCATATGGACGAGGCTCAAAAATCTCTGCACGAGCCAGAGTCGGTAGTAATAGACACCCCACAGAGGATATCGCCCGGGCTTGATGCGCCCGATAATCAGCCATTTGGCGCCGATGGCGAGGAAGGTCGTGACGACATTCACCATCATGAAGGCGGCGAAGATCAGCGTCGTGTCGAGTACGACCGAAGCCTCATCGCCGGTGATGAGGGTATAGCTGATGAAGATGCAGAGCCAGGGCGCCGACATCAGCGTCAGAAGAAATGGCATCGCAGCGGCCTGCGCCAGGCCGCAGAGTGCCCGCCGCAGGAGCGGTGGTGGTTCGAAAGCCGATATCGGCGATGCAACCGTACTCTCGTTCGGTATGCGGGCGTCGAGGCGGCTCGCTACCTCCCGCAAGGAGCGGCCGGAATAGATATCCTGCAGCGTGATCGAAGACAGACGCGCAGTCTCCCGGACGAAAGAAACGAACCGGGCTGCGAGCAGCGAATGACCGCCGAGATCGAGGAAGAAATCGGCTTCCATGGGCACGGCTTGATTCGGAAAAACCCGTTGCGCGGCAGCAAGCAGGGCTGCTTCGGTCTCCGTCGCCGGATCATCCTGATCGAGCGCAACGATGGCGGCCGTCAACGGCAGCACTTTCAATGCCTTGCGATCCACCTTGCCGGAAGCCGCAAGACGCGGCAGGTCGGCGACGGTCTCGAAATGGGCAGGTACCATGTAGGGAGGCAGCCGCTCGTGCAATGCCAGCCGGAGCTGCGTCGGATCAGGATCGACGCCGCGCTGTGGCAGAAGGAAGGCGACCAGCCGGTCGAGCCCATCATCCTCCCGCAGAACGACTGCTGCCTGCGAGATGCCGGGGAAGCTTGCCAGCACGCTTTCGATTTCGCCGAGCTCGACCCGAAAGCCACGGATCTTCACCTGATCGTCGATGCGCCCCTGGAAGACGATGCGCCCTTCCTCATCGATCATCACTGCATCCCCGGAGCGATAGAGCACCGGATCGGAGCCGTCCGAGTCGAAGGGATTGGCGACGAATTTCTCTGCCGTCAAATCGGGGCGCCCGACATAGCCCGCGGCGATACCGGGGCCGCCGATGAGGAGTTCGCCCTGAGCGCCAGGAGGCACAAGCGACATGGCCTCATCGACGACGTAGCAGGAGTAGTTGGGGATTGGACGGCCAATGGTGACGGGATCGCCGGCTTTCAATTCCGCCATGCTGGCGACAACCGTCGCCTCCGTTGGGCCATAGCTGTTGAAGAGACGGCGGCCAGTTCCGGCGAAACGGGAGACGAGAGCGGGCGGGCATGCCTCGCCGCCAAGAATGACGAGGCGGAGCGACGGCAGATCGTCAACCAGCATACCCAGCAGAGTCGGCACGGTGTCGATCACCGTGACACCGGCCTTCCGCATGGCCTGCGCCAGCGCTTCGGTATCGCTCAAGAGCTCCTGGCGAGCAACCCACAGGCAGGCGCCTGCGAGATACGGCACCCAGATCTCTTCCATCGACAGATCGAAGGCGGCGGAGCAGCCCTGAAAAACGATATCGTCGGCGTCGATGCCATACAGTTCGTTAGAAGCTCGCAGGAAATGGCAGATGTTGCGGTGAGTGACGACAATGCCCTTCGGCTTTCCCGTCGAGCCGGACGTGTAGATCACATAGGCAGGATGATCGGGCCTCAAGCCGCGGCTGCGCGCATCGTAGAAAGGCTCCGCTCCCGCTGATGCAGCCGCGCCGGGCGTAAAAACCGTCATGCCGACCGATTGGACACGGCCCTCCCAGCCATCCGCGACGAGGATGCATTTGGCATTGACGTCGGTCAGGCAGGCGGCGATACGCTCGACGGGTACCTCGGAATCGAAAGGCAGCCAAGCAGCGCCAGTCTTCGTGATCGCAATCTGGGCAACCAGGAGATCTGACCCACGCGGCATCCAGAGCCCAATCACGTCGCCAGGGCCAATCCCGGCGGCGATGAGGCCACCGGCGATATCGGTGGCGTGACGGTTCAGAGCCTCGTAGGTCAGCCGGATGTCGCCGTCTATGAGGGCCAGCTTCTCCGGGGTGCTTCGCGCGGTGGCCTCAAAAATCTCGGATAAAACCTCGTCGCGAATGAAATCGGGACGGGTCAGGCCACGGAGAGGGTTCAACATAGGTGCGACGTTTCAAAGTGTAGAAGGCGTGAATCGAGATCAGGGCGTGTGGCATGCGTAGATAGCAGCGAGATATCTGGCCCCGGTGGCCCATACCAGCTCTCAGGAATGACGACGACCTGTGAATCCGGCACCGGCTCATAGGTCGCCAGCGCGAGCACATGCTCCTCGTCCAACCGGACAAGATGAACGAAAGCTTCATGGATCGGCGCCGTCGCGGCCCGCGCCGTACCGACCCGAAAGGAACCGTTCCGCAAAGGCCTGACCGCCACATGATCAGGTTCGACCATTACATAGCCGGTCAGTTTCAGCGCGGCTTCCTTGATCGACCATAGAATCGTCTCGGCATGACCGCAGACACCGGACAGGAGTGGAAGCACGTACAGATCCTCGTCCGCGACCGCCATCGGGACGGAACCATTCGGGCCTTGCCCTGGAACAAGCGTCTCGACATCCACGCCCACATCCGTCTCACGCGAGACCGCGACAACCGTCAGGTTGCCGGTATGGCTCATATTGAAATAGAGGCCATTGAGGCAGACCGGTTTGTCCCTTGGCGATGTGGTGAAAGCGATAGCCCCCGGGGCGCAGCCTGCCTCGCCCGCCAGGACCAAACGCAGGAAACCATGATTCAGGCGATATGCGAGACGATCCTCGTCTCGACGGAGCCGCTTAAGTCGGGCATGCTCCAACGGGCTCGCGGCGTCGTCAAACGCGGCAAGGCAGGCCGAGCGCCATTGGCCCGACACCGTCGGGTGGGTTAGCTTGTAGAGTGAGATCATGGTCGAATCGCCACTTCCATAATGATATAGGGAAGCAAATCAACCCTAGTTGCGGGAGCATGAAGGAGTGATGAACGTCGCGGCTGGCCGATGGCTTTCCTAAAGCGCAGAGCGACCATTTTTTAAGCGCTAAAGTGCCCGTATAAGTGGAATTACTTGACGCTCCATGCGACAATTACGCCCGTGATGGCAGCAGGCCTATAGACCTGAAGCACTGCCATCCGATCGACACACCGGAGGTCGCAGGCAAGGACCTGTAGCCGGGTGGTGTCCAAGCCCGTGAACAGATCAGCAACCACGAGCAGATCCGATCCTGGTCGGGCTTTAGGAGATGGCGCAGCGCGGGAACACAGGGAAACGGCGGCCTGCTGTTCTAACGAGGTCTTGGAAAAAGAACGCTCCGGAGCCTTCGGATCCCATCCCGAATGCCATTACGAAACCGCTCTAGCCTATGGGAGCGGCTTCCAAATTTTCTGGGACATGAAAGTCTTCGGAGTTCCCTCATCCGCATCGCCTTGCATCTGGGAAGGCGAGCGCTTCCGCCCACGGACGCATCGCGACACTGGAAACCTCGGGATGTCCCTCGAAGATCAGGGTATTATCAGAGGCAACTCACACTCGGCCTTGTCGTGAAAAATTGATGCGAATCAATTCGCGAAGCCGCTCTTCCGGATTTACTCGAGTCGTTCATGATCTGGAGAAAGTCGTGAGAGCTGTCATGCCCCTGATCGTAGGCCTCCCGATGTCGATGTCCGAATACTGGCTGAGCCGCCTTCCTGCGAACAACATGCGGGTGAATCACGAGGCGAGCCCAGGTGTGGCGAATGGAAATGAGAGCCCCTGCCGCTATATCGGCGACCGCCGTTGAGAACCGACCGGAATGCATTGGCTTAAGTGCATCGATAGACCAACACCTTGGTCCTTCATGGGTGCCCGCCGGATACTCCGACCAAGCCGCCTGGAATGGGCCTTCGAGAAATCGCTCCGTGCTGATTGAAGGCACCTCGCGCGACCTGATCCGGCCCGTGCGCTAGGGAGAAATAGCAATACGGTACCCGCATGGGCCCTGCCTCCCGAAGGAGGCGACCCTGGCCCCGCCGGCCGAACCGAAGCGATGGGGCGGATGGGTTTCCCGTCAGCCGTTCAACTGCTAAACCACGGCGATGACGTACAAAGTTGCAGCCCTTTACCAATTTGTCCCTTTGCCTGACTTTCGGCACCTCAGGGAACCGCTTCGCCGGCTCTGTGAGGCGTTGGGATTGAAAGGCACCCTCCTCCTCGCCCATGAGGGGATCAACGGCACTGTTGCCGGGAGCGCCGAAGCCATCGATGCTTTCATTACAAAATTGCACAATGGCGATCTGTTTGGCGGGCGGCTCGACGATCTGGAACTCAAACTCTCGACCGCAGCCGAAATGCCGTTTCGGCGGCTGAAGGTTCGTTTGAAGAAGGAGATCGTCACCCTCGGCGACCTCACCGTCGATCCGACGAAGAAGGTGGGTTCCTATGTCACCGCAGCCGATTGGAACAGGCTCCTTGAGGATTCGGATCTCGTGCTGATCGATACCCGCAATCAATTCGAGGTCGAGATGGGGACTTTCGAAGGGGCCATAGACCCCCGGATTTCGACCTTCAGCGAATTCCGGGGCTTCGTCGAACGCGAACTCGACGCTGGGAAGCACAAGAAGATCGCAATGTTTTGCACGGGCGGAATTCGCTGCGAGAAAGCAAGCTCCTACCTGCTCTCGCAGGGTTTCGAGGAGGTCTATCACCTCAAAGGCGGAATTTTGAAATATCTGGAAGACGTTCCGGAGGACCAAAGCCGTTGGAACGGCGAATGTTTCGTGTTTGACGAACGCATCGCCTTAAGCCACGGGCTTATCGAACGCTCAGATTCCCACGGGAGCACCCCATCAGATGAGTTACATCGAAGCACTCAATACCCGCATCGACGCATTGGAAATGCGAATTGCCTATCAGGATGAAATCATCGAGGACCTCAACGAGGCCGTCGTTGCGCAATGGAAACAGATCGACGCTCTCACACGCCAGAGTGCGAGTCTGATTGACCGGATGCAAGAAGCAGAGAACAGGGCGAATGCAACCTCCCGGCCGGAGCCGCCGCCACCCCATTATTGACTATGCCACGCTCGCAGACATATCCGCCTCAAATTCGCGACGCCCGGCCGGATGTGTTCCTTCAACAGTAAAACCGGTTAGCGGATCACAAACCCTAAAGAAGCACCTATGAATGCCCCGATCCTGATCCCCCTCCTGGGCATCGTTGCCGGCGGCGCGATGCTGGCAGCGCAAGCGCCCGTCAATGCTGCCCTTGCCCGCGCTCTCGGCGATCCTTTGCTTGCAGCCTGCGTCTCTTTCGGGATCGGCTTTGCCATTCTCTTCATCATCAGCGCCCTGCGTGGCGCCTGGCCCCTGGGATCAGCCCTGGCAGCAGCGCCCTGGTGGTCGTGGATCGGTGGCCTCATGGGGGCGTTTTATGTCGCCATCGTGATTTGGGGCGTGCCCCAACTCGGGGTTGTCAGCACAGTTGCCGCACTCGTCCTGGGCCAGTTGGTGGCGGCGCTGATCCTGGATGCCATCGGCGCCTTTGGATTGCCTATCCACGCCATCACATGGCAACGCCTGCTCGCAACCGCATTGATCTTCAGCGGCCTCGTTCTATCTCGCACAGGTTAAGCGCCGCGCCTTTCGACAAAGGCTGCATGGTCAACTTTTCCATCGAACCTAGTTCCATTTGCTCGGCGCCATTCGACATCCGCCGGAGAACGATGATGGATCTCGACTTGAAGGGACGACGGGCACTGGTAACCGGCTCCACTGCAGGAATCGGCCTTTCCGTCGCAAAGCAGCTCGCTATTTTGGGTGCCCAGGTCGCCGTAAACGGACGAACGGGCAAACGCGTAAATCAGGCGATCACGCAACTAAAAAGCGAGATCGGCCAGGGACAATTCACCGCAGCGCCGGGCGATGTCAGCAGTGAAAAAGGCGTCGCTGAAGTGACCGCAGCCGTGCCGGAGGTCGATATCCTGGTCAACAACGCCGGAATCTTCGAGCCCAAGCCTTTCTTCGAGATTCCAGACGAAGATTGGCGGCGTTTCTTCGATGTCAATGTCCTGAGCGGCGTCAGGCTTTCGCGCCATTATACGCCTCGGATGGTCGAGCGGGGTTGGGGGCGCGTGGTTTTCATCTCGAGCGAGTCGGCAATTCAGATCCCGGTCGAGATGGTACATTACGGCATGACGAAGACCGCACAGCTTGCCGTATCGCGCGGGCTTGCTGAAACGGTGGCCGGAACGGGGGTGACCGTCAATGCCGTCCTGCCCGGTCCGACTCTGTCGGAAGGAGTCGGTGAATTCATGCGTACGATGGCGTCGCAGAGTGGCGAAACCGATCTGGAGGCCATGGGCCGCGCCTTCATCCGGGAAAATCGGCCGACATCCCTGTTGGGTCGTCTGATTACTCCTGACGAGATCGCCAGCATGGTTGCCTATATCTGTAGCCCCGCCGCGAGCGCCACGACAGGCGCAGCCCTGCGGGTCGATGGCGGCGTCGTGCGGGCGATCGTTTAGAAGGCGCCCGTAAGAGCTTGAGATTACACGCTCCGGCCCGATCGGATGGAATGATCTGAGCGGGTCGCTTCCATCGATCCAGCTTGAGACCGCGCCCTTCTTCCTTGCACCTCAAATGTGAAGTCCGTGCCCAAGGGCCTTGAGCGCCGATTCCTGGAACGCCTCGCCCTGTGTCGGGTGCGCGTGAATTGTACCGGCAATATCTTCAAGGCGCGCGCCCATTTCGACGGCCAGACTGAAAGCGGCAGCAAGTTCGGAAACTCCCTGGCCCACGGCCTGGATCCCGACGATCAGGTGATTGTCCGCCCGAGCCACAACCCGCACGAAACCTTGCTCGCCAAGCTTCGTCATGGCCCGACCGTTTGCCGAGAAGGGAAATTGCCCGATCTTGACCTCCGTGCCAGCCTGGCGTGCCTGGTCCGGCGACAAGCCGACGGTGACGATTTCGGGATCGGTGAAACATACCGCCGGAATGCTCCGTTTATCCCAAACCCGTTTATGGCCGGCGACGATTTCAGCCACCATCTCACCCTGCGCCATCGCGCGATGCGCCAGCATCGGCTCGCCGGTGACATCGCCGATGGCATAAATTCCCCGCATCGACGTCTGGCATTCTTCACCAATCCGGATGAAGCGGCCATCCATGTCGAGAACGAGTTCTTCAAGACCCCATCCGTTGACGACCGGCCTCCGGCCGACCGTCACGAGGATCTTGTCGGCGGCAAGTCGAATTTCCTTTCCGTCTCCGGTTTCCACCAGCAGGGCATCGCCCGTCTTCGCCAAGCCTTTGGCCTTCGCGCCTGTCAAAACCTCGACATCGAGTTCCCGCAACCGTTTGCCGACGGGCTGCGTCAGGTCGGCATCATAGTGCGGCAGGATGCGAGATTGAGCCTCGATGACCGTCACATGCGCTCCCATTTTCGCGAAGGCGGTGCCGAGTTCCAGGCCGATATAGCCGCCGCCGACGACGACAAGCCTGCCAGGAACTTCGGTTAGCGACAGAGCTTCGGTCGACGAAATCACAGGTCCGCCGAATGGCAGCGCCGGCAGTTCGACAGGAACAGAGCCGGTGGCGATGACGACATTCTCGGCGCGGATGATCTGAAGGCCGGTTTCCGTCTCCACCTCGACCGTCTTGCCGTCACGAAACTTCGCCCAGCCTTCGACCACTTTGACCTTGGCTTTCTTGAGCAATCCCGACACGCCACCATTGAGGCGACCGACGATGCCGTCCTTCCAGGCCATGGTTTGCGAGAGATCGAGCGCGGGTTTGGCCGTGGAAATGCCGAGCGGGTTTCGGCCCGCGGCCAGATGAGCAATTCGTTCGTATTCTTCCGCGGCATGGATGAGCGCCTTGGACGGAATACAGCCGATATTGAGACAGGTTCCGCCAGGCTTCCTTGCCTCGACGATGACCGTGTCGATACCGAGCTGCCCGGCACGAATGGCGCAGACATAACCGCCGGGCCCCGCGCCGATAACGAGCAATTTGCAGGAAATGTCCTTCATCGGTTCAACCTTCCACGAAGATCATCGCGGGGGTTTCCAGAAGCGTTTTGATGCGCTGCACGAAGACAGCGGCGTCCCACCCGTCCACGACCCGGTGATCGAAGCTGGAGGACAGGTTCATCATCTTGCGGGGAATGAAGGTTGACCCATCCCATACCGGCCGCACCATGATCTTGTTGACGCCGATGATGGCGACCTCCGGATAATTGATCATCGGTGTCGTTGCGACACCGCCCATGGCTCCCAGAGACGTGATGGTAATCGTCGATCCGCTCAGCTCCTCACGGGTCGCGGTGCCCGCCTTCGCCGCTTCGGCAAGGCGATTCACCTCGGCTCCGCAGCTCCAGAGATCGCGCGCCTCGACATGTTTGACCACCGGGACCATGAGCCCCGAAGCAGTCTGCGCTGCAATGCCGATATGCACGCCGCCATGTTGGCGAATGATGCCGGCATCATCGTCATAGAGCGCGTTCAAATGCGGCTGCTCGGCGATGGCCTTTACCATCGCCCGCATCAGAAACGGCAGCAATGTCAGCCTGGGCTGATCCTCGCGCTTTTGCTTGTTGAGCGCGGCGCGCAAATCCTCAAGCGATGTCACATCGACCTCTTCGATGTATGTGATGTGAGGGATGCGCGAATGCGAGAGCGCCATCTTCTCCGCAATCCTGCGGCGTAATCCGACAACCTTGATGTCCTCGACGGATGTGTTCGGAGCCAAGCCGGACACCTTGGTCACCTGCCGGCCGTGCGTAAAGAACGCGTCCAGATCCTCATGCGTTATCCGGCCCGCGGGGCCGGAACCGGGCACCTGCCGCAGATCGATGCCTGCCTCTTGCGCCCTGAGTCGAACCGCAGGTGATGCCAGGGGCTTTTCACCTTCGGCACGCAGAGGCGGTTGGCTTTGGACGAGACGCTGGGTGCTCCGCATCGTTTCAGCAGCCATAGGAGATCCGCCTCTCCCGGCCGTTTTGGCCTTAGCATCGAGGGCTTTCCCGGCAACAGACGGTTTTTCTGCCACGCCGTCGGCCTGTGATCCCTCAACGGCAGCTTTCATGCCTGCATCGCCGCTTGAGGCGCCCGCCTCTTCCCCCTTCACCTTCAAACGGACCAACGGGGAGCCGGTCGCCACCACATCGCCGATCTCCGCGCCGAGCCAAAGAATTTCGCCCTCGACCGGCGATGGTATTTCCACGGTTGCCTTGTCTGTCATGACGGCTGCGAGGACCGCATCCTCGCGGACCAGATCGCCGACCTTGACATGCCACTCGACCAACTCGGCCTCGGCAATCCCTTCGCCGACATCCGGCATCTTGATCACATGCTCGCCCATCCTTAGCCCTCCATGGTCGCGACAAGGGCACGGCCGACGCGAGAAGGTCCCGGAAAGTAGTCCCACTCCTGCGCATGCGGATAAGGTGTGTCCCAACCCGTCACGCGAGCGATCGGCGCTTCCAGATGGAAGAAACAGGCCTCTTGCACCAGTGCGGCGAGTTCGGAGCCGAAGCCTGACGTCAGCGTGGCCTCATGAACGACCACGCAGCGCCCCGTCTTTCTGACGGACGCAGCAATCACATCCATGTCGAGCGGCAACAGCGTCCGCAGATCGATGATCTCGGCATCGATGCCCGTCTCCGCCACAGCCGCCTGCGCGACGTAAACCATGGTCCCATAGGCAAGCACGGTGACGGCCGAGCCCTCCCGCATAATCGATGCCTTGCCGAGAGGAACGCTGAAATAGTCGGCCGGCACTTCGCTGAGCTTATGCTTCGACCATGGCGTCACCGGCCGATCATGATGGCCGTCGAAGGGACCGTTATAAAGCCGTTTCGGCTCCAGGAAAATCACGGGGTCGGGATCCTCGATCGCAGAGATCAGAAGACCCTTGGCGTCGTAAGGATTAGACGGCACGACCGTCTTCAGCCCGGATACATGGGTGAACAGCGCTTCCGGGCTCTGGCTGTGGGTCTGCCCACCGAAGATGCCGCCTCCGGTCGGCATCCTGACGACCAGAGGGCAGGTAAATTGACCATTCGAGCGATACCGGAGCCGTGCCGCCTCGGAAACGATCTGGTCATAGGCCGGATACATGTAATCGGCGAACTGAATCTCGACACAGGGCCGCAGCCCGTATGCGGCCATGCCGATGGCCGTTCCAACAATACCGGATTCGCTGATCGGCGTGTCGAAGCAACGGGTCTTGCCGTATTTTTGCTGCAGGCCCTGCGTGCAGCGAAACACACCGCCGAAATAACCGACATCCTCACCAAAGACGACGACATTCTCGTCGCGTCCCATCATCACATCCATCGCATCGCGGATAGCCTCGACCATCGTCATCCGTGCCATGGCTAGACCCCCGCCTGCTGGCGTTGCCTGCGCAAGTGCGGCGGCATCTCGGCATACACGCCCTCGAACATGTCGCGCGCTGACGGCTTGCCGCCAGCATGCAGCGTGCCGTAACTCTCGGCTTCCTTCTGGGCGGCGATCACAGTGTCGAGAATTTCCGCTTCCGCCTGTTTATGTCTCTCTTCGGACCAGACGCCGCGGACGATCAAGTGGTTCTTGAGCCGGATCACGGGATCGCCGAGCGGCCAAACGTCAGACTCCGTCTTCGGACGATAAGCGGAAGGGTCGTCCGATGTGGAATGCGCGCCGACGCGGTAGGTGACGTACTCGATGAGCGTCGGCCCGAGATTTCGGCGCGCGCGTTCGACGGCCCATTTTGCGACCGCATGAACCGCGAGATAATCGTTCCCATCGACCCGCAGAGAGGGAATGCCAAACCCCAACCCGCGCGCAGCGAAGGTTCCCGAACCACCCCGAGCGATGCCCTGAAATGTCGAGATCGCCCATTGATTGTTGACAATGTTGAGAACGACGGGAGCCTTGTAGGTGGAGGCGAAGACGAGTGCGGCATGAAAATCCGATTCCGCAGTCGACCCATCTCCGATCCATGCCGCCGCGATCTTGCTGTCGTTCTTGATCGCCGAGGCCATCGCCCAGCCGACAGCCTGAACGAACTGGGTAGCGAGATTGCCCGAGATCGTAAAAAATCCATGTTCCTTGTCGGCATACATCACAGGGAGCTGACGCCCCTTCAGGGGATCGCGTGCGTTCGAATAGACCTGGCACATCATGTCGACCATGGAATAACCGCCGGCGATCAGGAGCCCGGCCTGCCGGTAGGTCGGAAAGTTCATGTCCCCCGGGGCAAGCGCTTTGCGAAAGGCACTGCTGATGGCCTCTTCGCCCAGATGCTGCATGTAGAAGGAGGTCTTTCCCTGCCTCTGGGCCATCTGCATCCGCGCGTCGAAGGTGCGCAGCGTCATCATGTGCCGCATTCCCTCGAGCAGATCGTCATCGCTCAAGAGTCCTGCCCATGGTCCGACTGCTTCTCCGTTGCGGTTGAGGACCCGGATGATCGAATAGGCGAGATCGCGGATCGCCTCCGGATTTGCGTCCACGTCCGGCCGTGGCACGGCCCCTGCCTTGGGGATCTTCACATTGGAAAAATCGGGCGTCCCACCCGGGCGAACGGCGGGTTCGGGTACGTTGAGGGTCAAGGGTCCGTATTCAGGCATGGTCTTACGTTCTCCCGCAGAGAGAACTAGAAACGAAACATGCTTTGGCTATAGGCGGTCCATTTCCGAGGAGGCGCGGCAAAGACCGTGCCCTGCTCCGCCTCACCCTTCCGTTGCACCCATGCCTATCCCTTTGGCCGTTGGAGAAAAGCGCCCGGCCAGACGCTGCCGTTCGCCCGGATACGAGATGCGCGCCTCGGTGACGAAGGCACCTGCCTGCCAAGTCCGTCGCTCCAGCACAAGGCAGGCTGCGCCCGTTCCAACCTGAAGGCATTTGGCGAGGGTTGCATCGGCATTCACCGCCCGAATGACATGCTCGGCATCCGTCCAAGGCACGCGGCTGAGCAGCCATGTGCCAGGCGGGACGCCCTTGAAGCGCTCCTCGCGCGCCTCGGGAACGGTCGCGAGATTGATCAGGCGCTGCTCATAGGCCCCCGGTACCTCGTCCATCAGGTGGAGTGTGGTGATGCTGAGTACCTCGCTTCCGAACGGCAATCCGGTGCGCTGCGCCGCAGCCGCATCGAGAGGTTCGACGGAACGACGCAGGATCTTGAAGCGATAGTCCGTTCCAGCCCGGGCCGCTTCAACCGCGAAATCCTGGATCTCCAGCACGGCACGCTCGGTGCTCGGCTCCGCGACGACCGAGCCGGCCCTTCTCCGGCGCGTGATCAGCCCGTTGGCCGCAAGCGTCGAAAGGACCTTGTTGACTGTCATGCGCGAACAGCCGTACTGGGCCATCAACTCGTGCTCGAAGGGCACCCGATGGCCGGGTGGCCACTCCCCCGACATGATGCGAGCCTCGATGTCGTCGCGGATGCGTTGATGCAGATGTCCCATACCGGACCAGTTCTTCCCTTCGTGATGCTACCAACTACGCCAGGATATGCGCCATCGTACCGGCATAGCGCGCCGTGATAGCGTCGCGCTTATGGTGGCGCCCCTCCGTTACCACAGTTTGGCCAGCCACAATCACCTGATCGATGGCGGCCTTGCCGGCGACGAAAATATAAGCGTCGAGCCAGCGATCACCGGACAAAGCCGCGAGGGCCGGGTGGGCGGCATCGAGCACGACCATATCCGCACGATAGCCAACTTCCAGCGCGCCGACATGCCGGCCCAGGGCCTGCGCCCCGCCCGCAAGGGCACCCGTGTACAGAGCCCGTCCCGTCGATTCACCGTCGCGTTGGGCCAGCACGTTGCGGGCCCGGCGCTTCAGGCGCTGGCTATATTCAAACTGCTTGAGTTCTCCGGCGGCGCTGATCTCGATATTGGAATCGGATCCCACACCGAACCGGCCACCGGCCGCCAGGAACTCGACGCCCTCGAAAATGCCGTCGCCGAGATTGGCCTCGGTGATCGGGCACAGTCCCGCCACTGCATCGGCTGCAGCGAGGCCGTGCATTTCAGCCGAGTCGAGATGCGTCGCGTGAACGAGGCACCAGCGCTTGTCCACTGGCGCGTGGTCCAGGAGCCACGCGACCGGGCGCTGCCCCGACCAGGCGATGCAATCTTCAACCTCCTTCACCTGCTCCGCGATGTGGAGATGGATGGGGCCTTCGGAAGCGGCCGCCAGCGCCCTTTCGAGGGCATCAGGCGTAACGGCACGCAGGCTGTGCGGGGCAATGCCCACGACGGCATCATCGAGAAATCCGGCCGCCTTGCGCGCACCCTCCACAAGACGGAAATAGCCTTCGATATCGTTGATGAAGCGCCGCTGGCCTTCATTGGGCGCAACGCCTCCGAAGCCACCCTGAGTATAGAGGACCGGCAGCAGCGTCAGCCCTATTCCGGTCTCGTCGGCTGCCGCAGCGATCCGCCCCGACAGCTCCGCCACATCTGCGAAGGGACGACCGTCCCTGTCGTGGTGCAGGTAATGGAACTCCGCGAGGGCAGTGAACCCACCCTCCAGCATCTCCATCGTGGCGAAAGCCGCAATCGCCTCGACATCGTCGGGCGTGAGCTGGCCCAGAAAGCGGTACATTACCTGCCGCCAGGTCCAGAAGCTGTCTCCTTGGGGTCCGCGCGTCTCGGCGAGGCCCGCCATCCCACGCTGAAACGTATGGCTGTGCAGATTGGGCAGGCCGGGCAACGTGATTCCGGCTAGACGCTCGCGGCCCTCCGGCAAAGCCTGCATTCGGATCGCGCGAATGGTGCCGCCTTCGACGTCGATCGCGACGTCCCTGGCCCAACCCGTCCGAAGCAGGGCATGGTCGAGAAACAGCTTGCGCATTGCTGACACCATCATGGTTCAACGAGTTTCAGGCTTTCACCATCATGATCGGGGTCGACGAGGCTGGCTTGAACTGCTCGGTGAACATGCGATCAGGAACGGTTGATTATGTCTAGACAATACCCTCGGAAGGCGATTATGTATAGACATTAATAAGAACGACCGGAGCATGACCCATGCGCTTCGACAGGATCTGGTTCAACGCACGTCTCGCTACGCTCGCCGGGGATTCAACCGGTCTCGGCATCATGGAAGACGGAGCCGTCGCAGCGAAGGACGGACGCATTGCCTTCGCCGGACCGGCAAGAGACCTGCCGACTGGATGGGACGCGGTCGACAGGATCGATTGCGAAGGCCGCTGGATCACACCCGGCCTCATCGACTGCCATACTCATCTGGTCTTCGGCGGCGACCGGGCGCAAGAATTCGAACTTCGCCTGAAAGGCGCAAGCTACGAGGAGATCGCCCGCGCCGGCGGCGGAATCATCTCCACCGTCAAGGCAACGCGGGCCGCCCGCGAGGACGACCTTGTCGCTGGCGCTCTGCTCCGCCTCGACCATCTCATGGCAGAAGGCTGCACGACGGTGGAGGTCAAGTCCGGCTACGGGCTCGACCTCGAAACCGAGACCCGCATGCTGCGCGCCGCCCGACGTCTAGGCGAAGAACGTCCGGTCTCGATCACCACGACTTTCCTCGGTGCGCACGCCCTGCCGCCGGAAGCGAATGGCGACAAGGACGCCTACATCGACGAAATCTGTGGGACGATGCTGCCGGCGGTCGCCAGCGAAGGCCTCGCCGATGCGGTCGATGCTTTCTGCGAAGGCATCGCCTTTTCTCCCGAGCAGACAGCCCGCGTCTTTGCCGCCGCCCATGCTCTCGGCTTGCGCACCAAGCTCCATGCCGACCAGCTCTCCAACCTGCATGGAGCGAAGCTCGCGGCCGAATATGGAGCCCTGTCAGCCGACCATCTTGAATACACGGATGAAGAGGGAGCTGCCGCCATGGCCAAGGCAGGCACGGTCGCCGTGCTGCTTCCCGGAGCCTTCTACATGCTCCGCGAGACGCAGCTGCCGCCTGTGGCGGCATTCCGCAAGCATGGCACCCGCATCGCCCTTGCCACCGATTGCAATCCCGGCACCTCCCCGCTGACCTCGATCCTGCTCGCCATGAACATGGGGGCAACCCTGTTCCGCCTGACCGTCGAAGAATGCCTTGCCGGAGTGACCCGCGAGGCAGCCCGCGCCCTCGGACGCTCCGACGAGATCGGATCGCTCGAACCCGGCAAGTCTTGCGATCTCGCGATCTGGAACATCGAGCGACCGGCCGAGCTCGTCTATCGCATCGGTTTCAACCCGCTACACGCCCGCATCTGGAGAGGACAGTGACACGAACCATAACGCTCATCCCCGGCTCCGTTGAACTTTCCGACTGGAGAAATGTCTATCGTGGCGCCGCCGCGTCGCTAGATAGCGACTGTCGCGCCGGGATCGAAGCAGGGGCCAGGACGATCGAGGCCATCGTTGCCAAGGGCGATCCGGTCTACGGCATTAACACGGGCTTCGGGAAACTCGCGAGCGTGCGCATCGGCAATGCAGATCTCGCGACGCTCCAGCGCAATATCGTCCTCTCGCACGCTGCCGGCGTCGGTGAACCTTTGCCGGGGCCTGTGGTTCGGCTCGTCATGGCGCTCAAGCTCGCGAGCCTCGCACAGGGCGCCTCCGGTATACGCTGGTCAACAATCGAGCATCTCGCCGCCTGTTTGAATTCGGGCCTCGTGCCGATCATTCCGGGTCAGGGATCGGTCGGAGCCTCCGGCGATCTCGCTCCACTTGCCCATATGACGGCGGCGATGATGGGCGTCGGTGAATTCTTCGTGGCCGGCGCCCGCATTCCTGCCCAGGCAGCGCTCGCAAAGGCCGGTCTCGGGCCGCTGTCGCTCGGCCCGAAGGAAGGCCTTGCCCTCCTCAATGGCACCCAAGTCTCCACGGCTCTGGCGCTCGCCGGACTGTTCGAAGCCGAGCACGTATTTCAGGCCGCGCTGGTCACCGGCGCTCTGGCGACGGATGCCGCCAAAGGGTCGGATGGACCCTTCGACGCACGTATCCAGAAGCTGCGCCGCCATCGCGGCCAGATCGAAGTGGCTGCCGCCCTGCGCACTCTGATGAACGGCAGCGCCATCCGCGCCTCGCATCTCACCAACGACGATCGCGTGCAGGATCCCTACTGCCTGCGCTGTCAGCCGCAAGTGATGGGTGCGGTGCTCGACCTGCTGCGTCAGGCGGGCGAGACGCTCGGCACGGAGGCGAACGGTGTCTCCGACAACCCACTCGTCTTCTCCGAGACGGGAGAGGTGATTTCCGGTGGCAACTTCCACGCGGAGCCGGTGGCATTCGCCGCCGACATGATCGCCATGGCCCTGTGCGAGATCGGATCGCTCGCAGAACGCCGCATCGCCATGCTGGTGGACCCTGCGCTTTCGGGCCTACCTGCATTCCTGACCCCAAAGCCAGGCCTCAATTCCGGCTTCATGATCCCGCAGGTCACCGCCGCCGCCCTCGTCTCCGAAAACAAGCAGCGCGCCTATCCGGCGAGCGTCGACTCGATTCCGACCTCAGCCAATCAAGAAGACCACGTCTCCATGGCAACCCATGGCGCGCGTCGTCTTCTGGGCATGGCCACGAACGCCGCGCATGTGATCGGCATCGAGCTCCTCGCCGCCGTCCAAGGCTGCGATTTCCACGCGCCCATGCAATCGAGCGAACGCCTTGAACGGGTGCGCACGCGGCTGCGGGCTGAGGTCCCGCATCTGAACGATGACCGCCATATGGCTCCGGACATGGAGCGAGCCACCGCGCTTGTCATGTCCGGCGCGCTCGCGGCTGCTGCCGGCGGTGACGTGCTGCCGCTCGTCGCGCAAGAGACTGCTCTGTAAGGGGTCGGCGATATCATGACCGGTTCAGCTCATCCGTCCTGGCTGGCGGTTACACGTGGCAACGCACCGCTTATCGTGAGCCTTCCGCATACTGGAACGGAAATCCCGTCTGAATTTGAGCACGGGCTCGTCTCGGCCTGGCTCGCCCGCAAGGACGCTGATTGGTGGATCGAGCAGCTCTACGATTTTGCAGCTGGCCTTGGCGCGACCGTGATCCGGACGGCGATTTGCCGGACAATCATCGACGTCAACCGCGATCCGTCCGGCATCTCGCTCTATCCCGGGCAGGCGACGACGGAGCTGTGCCCGACGACGACCTTCGATGGTGAACTTCTCTACGAACCGGGCGCAGAGCCGGGCCCTGAGAGCATTGCCGAACGCCGCGCTCGCTTCTTCGATCCGTACCATGCGATGCTTAAGACTGAGATCGATCGCCTGCGCGCAAGGCATCCCGTTGTCGTCGTCTACGATTGCCACTCGATCCGCTCGGTGATTCCGCGTCTTTTCGATGGCACCCTTCCCCACTTCAACATCGGCACCAATGGTGGAACGAGCTGCGCCGCCGCGCTGAGCAGTGCGGTCGAGGCAATCTGCGCCGGAAGTGAGTTCAGCCACGTAGTCAACGGCCGCTTCAAGGGCGGCTACATCACGCGCAGCCTCGGTCGGCCGGAAGCTGGTATTCATACCCTCCAGATGGAACTCGCCTGCCGCAGCTACATGAAGGAGCCGCTCGGCCCGGTTGCGGAAGGCCTGTGGCCGACCGCTTACGACGACACCTATGCCGCGCCCATGCGCGTCGCCCTCATCCGCATTCTTGAAGCCTGCCTGACCTTCGCCACCACCCAACCCTCATCGAGGACCAGCTCATGACTCGCATCGACAATGCCCGCGTCATCCGCGCCGCACGCGGCACGGAGCTTTCAGCCAAAAGCTGGCTGACGGAGGCGCCCCTGCGCATGCTGATGAACAATCTCGATCCCGATGTGGCCGAAAGACCCGGCGAACTCGTGGTCTATGGCGGCATCGGCCGGGCCGCCCGCGATTGGGAGAGCTTCGATCGGATTGTCGCCGCATTGAAGACCCTTGAGAACGATGAGACGCTGCTGGTGCAGTCCGGCAAGCCCGTGGGCGTGTTTCGCACTCATTCCGACGCGCCGCGGGTGCTCATCGCCAATTCCAACCTCGTCCCGCACTGGGCCACCTGGGATCATTTCAACGAACTCGACCGGAAGGGACTCATGATGTACGGCCAGATGACGGCCGGCTCGTGGATCTACATCGGCACTCAAGGCATCGTGCAGGGCACCTACGAGACTTTTGTCGAGATGGGCCGCCGCCACTATGGCGGCGATCTTTCGGGGAAATGGATCCTGACGGCGGGCCTCGGCGGCATGGGCGGTGCACAACCCCTCGCCGCCACCATGGCGGGAGCCTCGTGCCTGGCCATCGAGTGCCAGCCAAGCCGCATCGAGTTCCGTCTGCGCACCGGCTACGTGGACGCGCAGGCCAAGGACCTCGATGACGCGCTGAGCATGATCGACCGCTCATGCAAGGAGAGAAGGCCGATCTCCGTCGCGCTGCTCGGCAATGCCGCCGAAATTCTGCCGGAGCTTGTGCGACGGGGCGTGCGTCCCGATTGCGTGACCGATCAGACATCCGCCCATGACCCGGTCAACGGCTATCTGCCGAAGGGCTGGACACTCGCTGAATGGGAGGCGAAGCGGGAGCGCGACCCGAAAGCCGTGACGGCCGCCGCCAAGCACTCCATGGCGGAGCACGTGCGCGCCATGCTCGACTTCCACAACGCGGGCGTGCCGACCGTCGATTACGGCAACAACATCCGCCAGATGGCGCTGGAGGAAGGCGTCGCCGATGCCTTCGACTTCCCCGGCTTTGTGCCGGCCTATATCCGTCCGCTCTTCTGCCGGGGCATCGGCCCGTTCCGCTGGGCGGCCTTGTCCGGAGATCCGGAGGATATCTACCGGACCGACGCCAAGGTGAAGGAACTGCTGCCCGACAACAAGCACCTGCACAACTGGCTCGACATGGCGCAGAAGCGCATCAAGTTCCAAGGCCTGCCGGCGCGTATCTGCTGGGTCGGCCTCGGCGATCGCCACCGCCTCGGTCTCGCCTTCAACGAGATGGTCGCGAAAGGCGAGTTGAAAGCCCCTGTCGTCATTGGCCGCGATCATTTGGATTCCGGCTCGGTGTCTTCGCCGAACCGGGAGACGGAATCCATGAAGGATGGATCGGATGCGGTGTCCGATTGGCCTCTGCTCAACGCTCTCCTGAATTGCGCCTCCGGCGCAACATGGGTATCGCTCCATCACGGCGGCGGCGTCGGCATGGGCTTCTCGCAGCATTCCGGCATGGTCATCGTCTGCGATGGGACGCCGGAAGCCGCGAAGCGTATCGAGCGGGTACTATGGAACGACCCGGCCACGGGCGTCATGCGCCACGCCGATGCCGGCTACGAGATCGCGATCGACTGCGCGAAAGAACATGGGCTCAACCTGCCGAGCTTGGATTAGGCGGTCGACGATGCGCGTCATTCCCGCGAGGGCCTATCGCCGCATGCCCTGGAAGAATGGCGGCGGCGAAACAGTCGAGATCGCTGTCTCGCCAGAGGGCTCTTCCCTGGATGAGTTCGACTGGCGGGTGAGCATGGCACGGGTGGAAGAGCCCGGACCGTTCTCCACCTTCCCGCAAGTGGACCGCACCCTCGCAATTCTCGATGGTGTGGAGATCGTGCTGCGGTTTTCGAGGCAAGAGACGGTGCATCTCACCCCGGCATCGGCCCCCTACTCCTTTGCGGCGGATGTTCCCGTCGACGCCGCGCTGACGGATGGTGGCATCACCGATCTCAACGTGATGTCCCGCCGCGGCCGTGTCCGGCATCGTCTTCGCCGGATTGCGATTTCGGGGTCAGTCACATTGAGCCGCGAGGGCGACGAGATCGTTCTTCTCGTGCTGAGAAGCGACGTCCGTGTGAAGGTCGGCGACACCGAGACCCGGGTTGCCAGTGGCGACACGGCGGTATTGGCCTCCTCTTCAACTGGCGCCATCGAGATCGCGCCGGTCCTCTCTGCGGCTACGGTCTTCGTGATCGATTTCTGGCGTCAATAGCTTTATCGCCAAGGCCGCACAGGGCATGCGCGTACGACTGGCAACCTCGACATCGCCGCCGAGCCGCTCTTGCTTTGATGGCGCTCAGAAAATGAAGCGCGTATTGATGAAGTTGGATTTGTGCTCCGTCACGATGGTATCGAGCAATCGCTTGTTGGGTTCGGTCTGCTTGGTTGCGATCATGGAGCGGATGGAGAACGAGCGCAGTGCGTCGGTAACCGACAGCGTCCCCTCCGCAGAGTCCTTTCGTCCGGTGAACGGGAAGACATCCGGCCCGCGCTGGCACTGACAATTGATGTTCACGCGGCAAACCTGGTTGACGAGAGGATCGACGAGCCGGCCGATCAGGTCCGGGCTCGAGCTGAAGATGCTAACCTGCTGGCCGTGCTCGGAGGTGATGACATATTCGAGGGCGGTTTCGAGATCCTCGAACGGCATCACAGGCACGATCGGCCCGAACTGCTCCTCCCGGTAGAGCTTCATGCCTTCCTTCACCGGATAGACGACCGCAGGATAGAACAGGGTCTTGCACGCGGTGCCACCTCCCTTATTGACGACGCGCGCTCCCGAGGCTTTTGCGTCTTCGAGAAGCTCGGTCATGTGAGCCACCTTGCCGGGTTCGGGCAGCGGTGTGATGCTCACCCCCTTTTCCCATGGCATGCCGACCTTCAGCTTGCCGAGCTCCTCACTGAAGCGTTCCAGGAAACGCTCGGCAATCGATTGATGGACGATCAGCATCTTGAGGGCCGTGCAGCGCTGCCCGTTGAACGAAAGCGTGCCGAGAAGGCACTCCCTGACGGCGAGCTCGATGTCGGCATCGGGCAGGATGATCGCGGCATTCTTGGCATCGAGTCCGAGAATGGCACGCAGGCGATGGGCCTTTGGATGCAGCTTCTTGAGATGATCAGCAACCTTGCTCGAGCCGATCAAGGTCAGGACATTGACTTTGCCTGAATCCAGCAGGCGCGGCACGATGACGGAACCACGACCATACACGGTATTGATCACCCCCTTGGGGAAAGCGCTGCGAAACGCTTCCAAGAGCGGCTGGAAGAGAAGCACGCCGAATTTCGGCGGCTTGAACACCATGGTGTTGCCCATGATGAGCGCAGGGATCAATGTCGCGAAGGTCTCGTTCAGGGGGTAGTTATAGGGGCCCATGCACAGCACGACTCCAAGCGGCGTCCGTCGTATCTGCCCGATCGTCCCCTCGACGACGATGAAGCGGGAGTTGCTGTTGTCGAGTTCTTTCAGCGCATCGATGGTCGCTCGGATGTAGTCGACCGTTCGGTCGAACTCTTTTTCGGAGTCGGCCAGGGTCTTGCCGATCTCCCACATGATCAGGTTGACGACTTCGCTTCGGCGGGCAACCATCTGAGTCGTGAAGTCCTGCATGCAGGCAATGCGTTCTGCGACCGTCATCGTCGGCCAAACGCCACGCCCCTCGTCGTAGGCCGCGACAGCCGCTGCCAATGCTTCCTCAGCCTCCTCCTCTCCGCCGATGGGATAGCTGCCGAGCTCGACTTGCTCCAGTTGACCATCCAGGCCACGCACGCATACCGGTGATCGAACAGTTTCGACGGGGCCGTGCCATGGCTTCAGCTCACCATTGAGGAGGTAATGACGCTGGTGAATCGGGGCAGGCGGGCGATGCTCGGAGGATATTTCGCCCTCGGACGGAAAGAGCAACCTTAGGGTTTCGGAATCGATCATAGCAGGAACCTCCACCTCATTCTGATCATAGGATGTATCAGTGAGCCATCTCGCCAAGACCTCTGTTCGGCACGAAAATCAGGGATGATCGGGAGGCTCGGGAGGAGGTGCAGCCGGGCGGTCCCGACGAGACTCTTCCGAAGGCACATGAGGACATGCTGCATTCTCCCCCAAAAGGAAGGGTTTGCGAGCGGATGATTACGGGCCGGAATGATAGCACCGGAAGACCCGACCGCGATGCCTGCCGATAGCCTTCAGAGGCAGGAATTTCCGGGTCGGCACCAGCGAGGCGTGCAAGATAAGCCCAGCCAGGCAGTCACCCGCGGCCATCATGTCCCGACCCTTGCCGCTGGATCTGCCCTGACAGCCCAATCGGTATCGAGGCCCAGAGCGTGGCAGGCGGGTCCAAGGAAAACACTAAACCGGCAAGGAGAAATCGGCTGAGCAAGCCAAGCCGTTCTTCAGATTCTCGGCCGCCTGAGGCAGCGGAAGGTGCCTTTTAAAAGGCTAAATGCCTGAAAAACACGAGCTTTCAGGCAAGATCGAAAGAACCTGGACTTTTCGGAGGATATTTGGTGGAGCCAGGCGGAATCGAACCGCCGACCTCTTGAATGCCATTCAAGCGCTCTCCCAACTGAGCTATGGCCCCACGCTGGCCGCGGTGTTTGGGGCACCGCGGAAAGGGTCGCTGCCGAGGCAGCGGCGTTTCTATAGTCGGGTCCGACGTGAGGTTCAAGCCTCTTCGTCGTCTTCGATGTCGCTATCGATCAAATCCGACACGTCATCGTCACCTTCCTCTTCATCTTCAAGGAAAGTGTCGTCGTCGGCAACGTCGTCACCCACGTCGATATCGTCGTCGGAGGGGAGATCCTTATCGGCTTCGCTCGCCTCGACCTCGTCGAGGGAGACCATTTCCGGTCCCACCGATTCGAGCTCCGTCTCATCTTCGTCACTGGCCGCACGCGCGACCACAGGCGCGGCGACGCGGCTCAGGGCGGTAGCCTGGAAGACGGTGCCGCATTTCGGGCAGACCGCAGGATCCTTGTTGAGATCGTAGAATTTCGCGCCGCAGCTCATGCACTGGCGCTTCAAGCCGAGTTCCGGTTTGGCCACGGGTTATGCCTCAAAGTGGATAGTTGGGAAGGCTCCGTTAGTCGCGGGAACATCCCTTGTCAAATAAGAAATTGCAGGAGAAGCCCCGCCCCTGTCACGCTGCGGGATGACGGCACCGAAAGCCCGTGTTAGGAGCCGCCCCAGAATAGGGACGAAAGGGGCGAGCATGTCGCACGCGCATGGCAAGGCATCACCGGTCGCAAGCAAGGCCGGAATGGCTCTGAAGGGCCGCATCCGCGTTCCGGGCGATAAGTCGATCTCGCACCGGTCCATGATTTTCGGCCTTCTCGCCATCGGAGAAACCCGGGTCGAGGGCCTTCTCGAAGGCGACGACGTGCTGCGAACCGCCGAGGCCTGCAGGGCCCTGGGTGCCACGATCACCCGGGAGGCCCCAGGACGCTGGCGCATCCGGGGCGTCGGCATCGGCGGCCTGAGCGAGCCTTCGGGCGTTCTCGATTTCGGCAATGCCGGCACCGGCTCCCGTCTCATGATGGGCGTAGCCGGCAGCCATCCCATCACTACGACTTTCGACGGGGACGCTTCCCTGCGCAAGCGCCCCATGCGCCGCATCCTCGATCCTCTGGTCAAGATGGGCGTCACGGTGGTCAGCGAGACCGAGGGCGGGCGCGTGCCGCTGACCCTGCGCGGGCCGCGCGAGACGATTCCGATCACTTATGAAACCCCGGCCGCCTCGGCCCAGATCAAATCCGCCATTCTGCTCGCCGGCCTCAACTCCCCGGGCCGCACGACCGTGATCGAACGCGAGGCCACCCGCGACCACACAGAGCGGATGCTGCGCCATTTTGGCGCGAACGTGGAGGTGAAGCCTCACGGGGAGGATGGCCGCGCCATCACGCTCCAGGGCCAGCCCGAGCTTCGCGGTTCGACCATCGTGGTCCCGACCGACCCCTCCTCTGCGGCCTTCCCCATCGTCGCGGCCCTGATCACGCCAGGCTCCGACGTGGTGATCGAGGGCGTGATGATGAATCCGCTCCGCACGGGTCTTATCACGACGCTCCTGGAGATGGGCGCTTCCATCGAACGCCTGAACGAACGCAACGAAGGCGGCGAGACCGTAGCGGACCTGCGGGTTCAGGCAAGCCGCCTGACCGGCGTGACGGTTCCGGCGGCCCGGGCTCCCGCCATGATCGACGAATATCCGGTCCTGGCCGTGGCCGCCTCCTTCGCCGAAGGAACGACTCGGATGCAGGGGCTTCACGAACTGCGCGTCAAGGAATCTGACCGCCTGGCTGCCGTCGCGGCAGGCCTCTCCGAGGCGGGCGTCCGATACGATATCGAGGGGGATGACCTCATCGTTCACGGCTCGGGCGGGAAGGTGCGCGGCGGCGGCAAGCCGGTTGCCACCCATCTCGATCACCGCATCGCCATGTCGTTCCTCGTCATGGGGCTGGCGACGCAGGAGCCGATGACGGTGGACGACGGGGCCATGATCGCCACGAGCTTCCCCTCCTTCATCCCGCTGATGCGGGAACTCGGCGCCACGATCAACGACTGAATCGCCCCATGATCATCGCCATCGACGGCCCCGCCGCCTCAGGCAAAGGAACGCTCGGCAAGCGCCTCGCGGACCATTTCGGTTTCGCGCATCTCGATACGGGCCTGCTTTATCGCGCGGTCGCCGGTGTCCTCCTCGACCGGGGCACGCCCCTGACCGACAGGGATGCGGCGGCCGAAGCGGCTGAAAATCTCGATGTCAGCCATCTCGACGCGCCCAATCTCCGGGGAGCCGAGATGGGTGAAGCCGCCTCGGTGATCTCCGCCTATCAGCCCGTCCGTGACGCTCTTCTTGCCTTCCAACGTCAGTTCGGCAGCCAGGAACCGGGAGCGGTCCTCGATGGGCGGGATATCGGGACCATCGTCTGCCCCGATGCGGATGTGAAGCTCTTCATCACCGCGACCCCGGAGGAACGGGCGCGCCGCCGGCACGTGGAACTCCTGCGTCGGGGCGAGAACGTGGAATACGAACCGATTCTTTCGGATATTCGCCGCCGGGACGAGCGCGACATGAACCGAGCCACCGCGCCGCTCAAGGCCGCGGCCGACGCGATCACCCTCGACACGACCCATCTCGATGCCGATGCCGCCTTCTGGGCTGCCTTGGCTATTGTGGAGAAAAGCGCCCCCAAAACTTGACCTTGCCTTAGGACAAGAAGCTGGCACACTTCCAGAACCAGTCCGGCTCCCAAGAGGAGATCACCGATGGTTCGCTCCGGCTTCACACGTCTTGCCGCAGGATTTGGTTTGGTCTTGGCGTCGCTGATTGCGATGCCTGAGGCCCGGGCCCAGGCGGAAGTGGACCTCGCCCTTGTCGTGGCGGTGGACATTTCCTTTTCCATGGATACCGAAGAGCAGGCTCTGCAGCGGGAAGGGTTCGCCCAGGCCTTCCGCTCTCTCCCCGTTCATGAGGCGATTCGGGGCGGCATGCTGGGCAAGATCGCCGTCACGTATGTGGAATGGGCCGGGACATCCGATCAGAAGGTGATCATTCCCTGGACCATCCTCGACAATTCCGAAAGCCTGATGGCCTTCGCGGACAGGATCGCCTCAACGCCTTTGAGCCGCGCACAACGGACCTCGATCTCCAGCGCCATCGATTTCAGCGTGAAGCTTTTCGATGAGCTTGGTGCAGCTGCGACCCGGCAGGTGATCGACGTATCCGGGGATGGGCCCAACAACCAGGGCCGTGGTGTGGAACAGGCCCGTAACGATGCGCTCGCCAAGCGCATCACCATCAACGGACTGCCGATCATGCTGCGCAAGCCCGGCTATCTCGACATCCCCGATCTCGATGCCTATTACAAGGATTGCGTCATTGGAGGTCAGGGGGCATTCATGGTTCCGGTTCGCGAGCGCGACCAGTTCGTCAACGCTATCAAGACCAAGATCCTCCTCGAGGTTGCCAACCTCACGCCCCCGAAAGCCTTGATCGAGCGCGTCCAGAATCCTCTACGCGCCAATTGCCTGACCGGCGAGATGCAATGGCGCGATCGCTGGAACAACTGACATAGACCGATCATGCAAAAATTGACCTTGGCGCTCGTGGCACACGACGCCAAAAAGGACGACATGGCCGATTTCGTCGACATGTACGAAGATGCCATTCGCCCCTTCACGCTGTTTGCCACCGGAACGACCGGCGGACGCGTCATGGAGCGTTGCCCATCCCTCTCGGTTACGCGCCTGAAGAGCGGGCCGCTCGGCGGCGATCAGCAGATCGGCGCGATGATCGCGGAGGGCAGGATCGACGCCCTGTTCTTCTTCGTCGACCCTCTGTCGCCCCACCCGCATGATGTGGACGTGAAGGCGCTGATGCGCCTCGCCCTCGTCTACAATATCCCGATGGCGCTCAACCGCGCCACGGCGGAACGGCTGATCGCCACCTTCGATCCTTAAGTCCCACGCGGCTTGGCCCGCCGGGTCGGCGGAGCGGTGAGCGGATCCTCGGGCCAAGGATGCTTGGGATATTGCCCGCGCATATCGGCACGTACCGCCGCCCAGGAGCCACGCCAGAAGCCGGGCAGATCGCGGGTGATCTGGATCGGGCGATGGGCGGGCGAAAGAAGATGCAGGATCAGAGGGACGCGCCCTCCGGCAATGGTCGGATGCTTGTCGAGGCCGAACAGCTCCTGCACCCGCACGGCCAGAACTGGCCCTTCCTCCGCTCCGTAATCGACCGGGACCTGCGAGCCGGTCGGCACCCCCACATGGGTTGGCGCCTCCGCGTCGAGCCGCCGCTGGAGGCTCCATGGCAGCAGTCCCCTTACAGCCTCGCTCAGGAGGTCGGGACCGATTTCGCCTAAACCGCTTTTGCCGACGAGGTGGGGCGCAAGCCATTCCTCCGCCGTCGCAGCCAGTGCCTCATCGGACAGATCCGGCCATTCATCTCCCTCCGCATGGCGAAGGAACAGCACCCGCTCGCGCCACTGCGCCAGCGCCTTCGACCAGGGCAGAGCATCGACGCCCAAGGAAACGAGACCGGCGGCAAGGGCTCGCGCCGCCTCCTCTGTCGCGGGAACAGGCAGGGGGCGCTCGTTCATGGTCAGAGCCCCGTAGCGCCGCACGGCGCGGGCGCGCAGGGCTTTGGCCTGCCGGTCGAAAGCGATCTCGTCGCGGCGCTCGATCCCCTCTCCGAGGAGGGTTTCGATTTCATCGGGCGCGATGGGCGCGGCGGCCAGAATTCGTGCCGAAGCGGCCCCGCCCGCAATCTCCGCGATGGCGAGATAGGGCTCCTTGGCCAGGCGCTCATGAGGCTCGAGCACGGCGCCTCGCCCGTTGGCCATGAGGTACTCTCCTTGCTTTCCCCGCGCCTTGGCGAGGCGATCCGGGTAAGCGAGCGTCAGAAGGGCTCCGGGAGAAAGCTCGCTCTTCGGGGAAGAAGCTTTGGGGACGCCCCGCGCCCAACCCTCGGCCATGCGCCGCATGTCTTCCGCGCGCCGGGAGCGGTCGCGGCGGAAGCGTTCGACACGCTCGGACAGATCCACCGCATCCCCACCAAGGCCCCGTTCGACGAGAACGGCAGCGAGGTCGGCCGCATCACGGGCCTGTCCTGTCTCGCCCGCGGTCAGCACCATTCGCGCCAAGCGCGGCGGCAAGGGCAGGTCGCGCAAATGCCGGCCGGTTTCCGTGATCCATCCCTCGTCATCGAGGGCGAGCAATTGCTGCAAGAGCGCTCTCGCCTCCTTCAGGGCCGGAGCTGGAGGCGGGTCGAGGAAGGACAGCGTCGTCGGATCGGCGACACCCCAGGCGGCGCAATCGAGAAGAAGCGGCGCGAGATCAGCGGACAGGATTTCCGGACGGGCAAAGGCCTCCAATGCCCCGGTCGCGGCCTCCTCCCACAGACGATAGCAGATTCCAGGCTCGGTTCGCCCTGCACGGCCCCGCCGCTGGTCGGCGGCGGCGCGGGACACCCGTACGGTCTCGAGCCGCGTCAGGCCGATATCCGGCTCATAAACCGGCACGCGGGCGAGCCCTGAATCGACGACGACCCGCACGCCCTCAATGGTGAGCGAAGTTTCGGCGATGGAGGTGGCGAGCACCACCTTGCGGCGGCCGGATCTCGCCGGGCTTACCGCGAGATCCTGCTCGGCCCGGTCCATGGCGCCATAAAGCGGAGCGACATCGATCATCGAATCGGTGATGCGCTCGCGCAGAAGCGCCTCCACCCGGCGGATTTCGCCCTGCCCAGGCAGAAAGACCAGGATCGAGCCGGGCTCGGCTCTCAAAGCCCGCGTGACGGCCTCCGCGACCTGGTCCTCGATGCGCCGGTTCGGATCGCGTCCGAGATAGCGGGTTTCAACCGGGAAAGCCCGCCCCTCGGATTCGATGACGGGCGCATCGGCGAGAAGCCTGGCGACCCGCGCGCCATCGATGGTCGCGGACATGACGAGAAGGCGAAGATCCTCCCTCAGGCCGCCCTGCGCATCGAGCGCCAGCGCAAGACCGAAATCGGCATCGAGAGAGCGCTCGTGAAACTCGTCGAAGAGAACGGCGGCGATGCCTTCGAGCGAGGGATCGTCGAGGATCATGCGGGCGAAGACGCCCTCGGTCACCACCTCGATCCGCGTCCTGCGGCTGATCTTGGAACCGAGACGCACGCGAAGGCCAATCGTTTCCCCGACCGCCTCGCCCAGGGTCTGCGCCATGCGGTCCGCCGCCGCGCGGGCGGCAAGCCGGCGCGGTTCGAGGATAATGAGTTTCCTGCCCTCGACCCAAGGCTCGTCGAGCAGGGCAAGCGGCACCCGCGTGGTCTTGCCCGCGCCGGGCGGCGCGACGAGCACCGCATTCGGGTGCGCCCGAAGGCTCGCCGTCAGATCGGCGAGGACGATATCGATCGGCAACGAGGTGTCAAAGGCGCGCATGACCGCCTGATGGCCCATGCGCGGCCCGAGGGCAAGCGGGTCTGCGGCTGCACCACCCTGCCCTGCAGGCGAATCCAAAGCGGGATGACACGCGCATTCTCGTTCGCCTCCGGAATGACAGGAGGCGGCAGTCGTTAGACAGGAAACCCATGCTGACGCAGCTCGGCCGCCAGATCTACGCTCTCCACGAAATGGATCGCGTGCATGCCGACCGCCTTCGCGCCTTCCACATTGGCCTTCGAATCGTCGATGAAGATGCAATTCCCGGCTTCCAGGCCATATCGGCTAAGCAGCAGATGATAGATCGCCGGTTCGGGCTTCAGCAGGCGTTCGTCGCCTGAGACGATGATGCCATCGAAACCCGCCAGGAATGGATAGAGCTTCTTCGACAGGTCGAGCTTGGGCGAGGAAAAATTCGTGATGCAGTAGTTCGGCACCCCGGCTTCGCGCAGGCGGCCCAGGACTGCGACATTCGCCTCGATCACGCCCGAGACTGTCTCTTCCCAGCGGTCGTGATAGGCGCGGATGGCGGTTTCGTGCCCGGGGAAGTCCTTCACGAGAAGGGCCACCGCCTCTTCCCAATCGCGGCCCCGGTCCTGCTCGAGGTTCCACTGGTTGGTGCAGATCGTGGAAAGGAACCACTCCATCTCCGCCTCGTCGGAAAAGACCTTGCGATACAGGTTGCGCGGGTCCCAGCGCAAAAGGACGTTGCCGATATCGAAAACGACGGTGGCGGGCTTTTGAGCAGACATGGTTTTCCCTTCGATTTTGAACAGCGGGCCTTATTACATTTTTGAGACGGCTAAGCTATTGCCGAACGCGAACTCAAAGAGAGGACGGCGATGGAACAGGTGACGGCCTTGCAATATGTCCTTGTCGCCGTATGCGCCTTGCTGGCGGGGACACTCGGCGGGATTACCGGCTATGGAACCGGGCTGTTGATGCCCCTCGTCCTTGCTCCCATCGTCGGCGCGGATGCCGTCGTTCCCATTATCGGCGTTTCGGCTTTGCTGACCAATGGCAGCCGCGTCGTCGCGTTTCGGGATGAGATCGACTACCGCCGCGCCCTGGTGATCGGCTGCATGGCGCTACCGACCTGCCTTCTCGGAGCCTATGGGTACACGTTTCTCTCCGGCTCCGAAGCCGCCATCCTGATCGGGACCTTCCTCATCGTGATGGTTCCCGTTCGAATGACATTGAAGCGCCTGCACACCCGGTTGTCCGGGGGCGGCCTGGCGGCGGCGGGAGCCGGATATGGCCTTCTGGTCGGCGGGACGGCCGGATCGGGCGTCGTACTTCTCTCGATCCTGATGGCCTCCGGCCTGAATGGACGGGCCGTGGTCGCAACGGACGCCATCATCTCCATGGTGCTTGGGGTCGTGAAGACGGGGGCCTTCCAGGTTTTCGGCGCCCTGCCCCTCTCTTCATGGGTCATGGCGATACTGGTCGGCCTTTCCGCCACGCCAGGGGCCTTCATCGCCAAGCGCCTGACGGAAACGCTGCCGATCCATATCCATAACGCCATTCTCGACGCTGCCATCGTCTGCGGCAGCGTCATCCTCATTGCGCAGGCCCTGCGCTGATCGAGAGCCTGTTTCGCGAACAGACTCTATCTTTCCGGGAAGGCGCATTTTCTGCCGCAAAACCGGCATCCATTTTTGCGGAAAATGCTCTACCCACCGATGTTGTAGGCGGCGAGGGCCGCCATATTGACGATATCCGCATCCGTCGCGCCCAGCGACACGATCTGGACCGGCCGGTCGAGGCCGACGACCATGGGGCCGAGCACCATCGCGCCGCCGAGTTCCTGCAGCATCTTGGTCGAGATCGAGGCGGAGTGGAACGCGGGCATGACCAGCACGTTGGCAGGTCCCGTCAGGCGGCAGAACGGATATTGCACCATCACCTCGCGGTTGAGGGCCACATCGGCCGACATCTCGCCGTCATATTCGAAATCGAGGCGCATCCCGTCGAGAATGCGCACAGCCTCCTGGATCTTCTCGGCCCGTTCGGCCCGCGGATGGCCGAAGGTCGAGAAGGACAGAAGCGCAACGCGAGGCTCATAGCCGAGACGTCGCGCAACGCCCGCGGACTCGATCGCGATCTCCGCCAGTTCCTGTGCGGTGGGCATTTCATGAATGGCAGTATCCGCCACAAGGACCGTGTGGCCACGTGCCAGGCAGAGCGAAGTGCCGATGACGCGGTGGCCGGGCTTGGCGTCGATGACGCGGCGCACATCGGCGAGCGCAGTCGAGTAGTTGCGCGTCGCGCCGGTCACCATGGCATCCGCGTCGCCGAGCGCCACCATGGACGCGGCGAAGTGGTTGCGGTCCTGATTGATCAGGCGCTGGCAATCGCGGAACAGGAAACCCTTGCGTTGCAGGCGCTCATACAGGAATTGCGCATAGGTGCTGTTGCGGTGCGACAGCCGTGCATTGTGGATCTCGATGCCCTCACGGCCTTCGAGATCGATACCGGCCAAATTCGCCGTCTCGTGGACGCGGTCCTCGCGTCCGACGAGAATCGCCTTGCCAAGGCCCTGATTGACGAAGGAGAGCGCGGCGCGGATCACCTGCTCCTCCTCGCCTTCCGCGAAGACGACCCGCTTCGGGAACCGGCGCACGCGCTCGAAGATGCGGTTCAGCGTTCCCGCCACAGGATCGCGCCGGGCGGAAAGCTGCGCCTTGTAGGCGCGCATGTCGACGATGGGGCGACGGGCGACGCCGGTATCCATCGCGGCCTGCGCCACAGCCTGCGGGATCGTGTGGATCAGACGCGGATCGAATGGCACGGGAATGATGTATTCACGCCCGAAGCGCGGGCGCGCGCCCTGATAGGCGGCGGCCACCTCGTCCGGTACGTCCTCCCGAGCAAGATCCGCCAGCGCCTGGGCCGCCGCGATCTTCATCTCCATGTTGATCGTGGTCGCCTGAACGTCGAGCGCGCCGCGGAAGATGTAAGGGAAACCCAGGACGTTGTTGACCTGGTTCGGATAGTCGGAACGGCCCGTGGCGATGATGACATCGTCGCGGATGCGGGCGACCTCCTCCGGCGTGATCTCCGGATCGGGATTGGCCATGGCGAAGATGATCGGATTGGGCGCCATGGAACGGATCATGTCATCCGTGAAAGCGCCTTTGGCCGAGAGGCCGAACACCGCATCGGCCCCGTCGAACGCCTCCGCCAGGGTCCGAGCCTTGGTTTCGGCCGCGTGGGCCGATTTCCACTGGTTCATGCCCTCGGTGCGCCCGCGATAGACCACGCCCTTCGTATCGCACAGAACGACGTTGTTGGGCGCAAAGCCCATGGCCTTGAGCAATTCCGTGCAGGCGATGCCTGCGGCGCCCGCCCCGTTCACCACGAGCTTCGTCTTGGCCATGTCACGGCCAGTCAGATGCAGGGCGTTGATAAGGCCTGCCGCCGCGATGATGGCGGTGCCGTGCTGGTCGTCATGGAAGACGGGAATGTCCATGAGTTCCCGCAGCCGCTCCTCGATGATGAAGCATTCCGGGGCCTTGATGTCCTCGAGATTGATGCCGCCGAAGGAGGGCCCGAGATAACGCACGCAATTGATGAAATTGTCCGGATCTTCCGTGTCGACCTCGAGATCGATGGAATCCACGTCCGCGAAGCGCTTGAAGAGGACCGACTTGCCCTCCATCACCGGCTTCGAGGCCAGAGCGCCAAGATTGCCGAGGCCGAGAATGGCGGTGCCGTTCGAGATCACCGCCACCATATTCGCGCGGGTGGTATAGTCGAAGGCCAGCGACGGGTTCTCCGCAATGGCCTTCACCGGCACGGCGACGCCCGGCGAATAGGCCAACGACAGATCCCGCTGGGTCGCCATGGGCTTGGTGGGGACGATCTCCAGCTTGCCCGGCCGCCCCTGAGCGTGAAACTGAAGCGCCTCCTGGTCCGTGAAGGTCGGGCGGCTGCGGCGCGTTGAGGGCTGATCGGTCATTGTGTTGTCATATGTCTTTATGATGGGACGTTTCCGAAGAAGCCTAAGACCTTAAGGCATGGACACCTCCTCCCTCAAGACTTGTCCACATCCTCTCGCCGGACCCTATGACACGGGTGAAAGGTGAAGCGGGTTTTGCTAGTAAGGGCCTGATGTCATCCCAAGCCCAGTACCAATCCCCCGAGAGCGCCGAGCCGGACATGCCTGCCGCATCGAAATCCGCGCAGGACAGCCGCGTCACGCCCATGATGGCGCAGTATATCGAGATCAAGGCGGCCAATCCGGACAGCCTTCTGTTCTACCGGATGGGGGATTTCTACGAGCTTTTCTTCGAGGATGCTGAGATCGCGAGCCGGTCCCTCGGCATCGTTTTGACAAAGCGTGGCAAGCACCAGGGGCAGGATATCCCTATGTGCGGCGTGCCCGTGGACCGGGCCGACGACTACCTGCAGCGCCTGATCGGCCTGGGCCACCGGGTGGCCGTCTGCGAACAGACCGAGGATCCGGCGGAGGCGAAGAAAAGGGGTGCCAAATCGGTCGTGCGCCGCGATGTGGTGCGGCTCGTCACGCCCGGCACGATCACGGAGGACCGCCTTCTCGATCCGGGCCGCGCCAACTTCTTCCTCGCCATCGCAAGGCGCCGGGTCTCGGATACGGAATGGTGCTACGGCCTCGCCGCGGTGGACATTTCCACAGGACATTTCGTCTTGAGCGAGACGGACGGCTCCGGTCTCGCCGCCGAGATCGCCCGTTTCGAGCCGCGCGAGATCCTGGTGCCGGACGTCATCCATGACGATTCGGAGCTGTCGGCCTTCTGGCGAGAGACGAAGGCCGCCATCACGCCGCTGTCGCGCGAAGGGCTCGACCCGGCCTCTGCGGAGCGGCGGCTGAAAGATTATTTCGGCGTCGCCACGCTCGATGCCTTCGGCTCCTTCAGCCGTGCCGAGATCACCGCGGCGGGCAGTGCCCTGTTCTATATCGAGAAGACGCAGATCGGCAGCCGCCCGGTCCTCAACCCGCCCTCCCGCGAGAATGTGGGGGCCGCGCTCGCGATCGATGCGGCGACCCGGGCCAATCTCGAGCTCACACGGACGCTCTCAGGCGAGCGCGCGGGAAGTCTGCTCGCGACCATCGACTGCACGGTGACGCCCGGCGGTGCGCGACTTTTAGGGGAACGGCTTGCCGGCCCCCTCACCCATCCGGACATGATCCGCGACCGGCAGGATGCGGTGGCTGCTCTGGTCGAGAACGCAGACCTGCGCGAGCGCCTCCGGCGCATCCTCAAGCGCTCTCCGGATCTCGCCCGGGCCTTGTCCCGGCTGGGCCTCGGGCGCGGCGGACCGCGGGATCTGGCCTGCGTCCGAGACGGCCTCTTTGCCGCGCGGGACCTCGGCCTCGAGCTCGCCATCGCGCCCAATTTGCCGAGAGAATTGTCCGACGCAGCGCACAGGCTTCAATCCCTGCGCACGGAGATTGCCGACAAGCTCGCGGCGGCTCTGGCCGACGAATTGCCCCTGCTCAAGCGCGACGGCGGGTTCGTCCGGGCAAGCTATGACCAGAATCTCGACGAGCTTCGGGAACTGCAACAGGATTCCCGCCGCTTCATCGCGGCGCTACAGGCGCGCTATGCGACCGAGACCGGCTGCCGGACCCTGCGCGTGAAGCATAACCACATGATCGGCTACTTCGTGGAAGTGCCGCAGAATGTGGGCGAGGACCTGCTGAAAGAGCCTTGGAAGGAGACCTTCGTCCACCGCCAGACCATGGCGGGCGCCATGCGTTTTTCCACGGTCGAACTCGGCGAACTGGAATCCAAGATCGCCTCCGCCTCCGACCGCGCGCTGCGGATCGAACTTGGGCTCTTCGAGGCGATGGCGCAGGAACTGGTCGATCTGTCGGCGGAAATCGCCTCCGCGGCAGAGGCTATCGCGGTGGTGGACGTGACGGCGGCACTCGCAGAACTTGCGGTGCGGCTCGATTGGACAAGGCCCCTGATCGATACGAGCCTCGCCTTCCGCATCAAGGGCGGGCGCCATCCGGTCGTCGAGGCTGCCCTCAAGCGCGAGGGCGAAGCCTTCATCGCCAACAATTCCGACCTGTCGGGCAAGGATGCCGGCCACATCCTCCTGATCACCGGCCCGAACATGGGTGGTAAATCCACCTATCTGCGCCAGAACGCCCTCATCGTCGTATTGGCGCAAATGGGCTCTTTCGTGCCCGCGAAGGAGGCTCATATCGGCATTGTCGATCGCCTCTTCTCCAGGGTCGGCGCTGCCGACGATCTGGCGCGGGGACGCTCGACCTTCATGGTCGAGATGGTCGAGACGGCCGCGATTCTCAATCAGGCCACCGCGCGCTCCCTCGTCATCCTCGACGAGATCGGGCGTGGCACCGCCACCTTCGATGGCTTGTCCATCGCCTGGGCCGCCATCGAGCATTTGCATGAGGCCAACCGCTGCCGCGCACTTTTCGCCACACATTTCCATGAGCTGACGGCCCTCGCCGAAAGACTGCCGCGCATCGCCAATGCGACTCTGAAAGTGACGGAATGGCATGGCGAGGTCGTGTTCCTGCACGAGGTCGTGCCCGGTGCGGCAGACAGGTCCTACGGGTTGCAGGTGGCGCGTCTTGCAGGTCTGCCTCTTGCCGTGGTCGACCGGGCGAAAACGATCCTGAGCGAGCTCGAACGCTCCGACAGGGAAAGCCCGAAGCGCGCGCTGGTGGATGATCTTCCGCTCTTTGCCGTTCCGGTCCGCGCCGAACCCGTCGCGAAGGCTATGCCCGATCTCTTGCGGGCGGCCCTCGAAGCCATCGATCCCGACCAGATGACGCCCCGTGAGGCTTTGGATGCGCTCTATCGCCTGAAGACGCATCTTTAGGCGACGCCGCCGGGCCAAGTCAGGATGCCGACGAACTGTCCTCACGGCTCGCCCTTCCGAAAGGGACGAACGTCATTGTCCGGGACCGCTCGGAATCGCAGCCCTGTTCCGCCAGAACATACGCCAGGGCTTCCCTGACGCCCCGTTCGGTATAGGGCTTCGAGATGACGCCGCGGGCGCCCGCGAAATCCTCCGGAATACGCTTGGCATTCGCGGTCATGAACAGCACGGTCACGTCGAGCTGGGAGGCAAGGTGGCGTGCCACATCGACACCCGTCGGCCCGTCGGCGAGATGGATGTCGACGAAAGCAAGGTCGGGCTTGAGATCCTGGCCCAGATCGAGCGCCTCCCCTGATGAGGCGGCAACACCGACCACGTCATGCCCCATATCCTGCAACAGGCTTTCCAATTCCAACGCGATCAAAATTTCATCTTCGACAATGAGGATGCGCAATGACTTATCGACGCTCAAAATTGCGTCTCCTCTGCGTCCATGGGCATGACGATGACAGCACGCGTGCCCGGCTCCTTATCGATCCAAACCAACTGACCTCTCGACTGTCTGACAAGTATATCGATCAAGGTCTTTCCGAAGCTTCCCTCGGGAGCGGGAGAATGGTGGAGGCCGACGCCATCGTCCTCGACGGTAATCTGCAATCCGTTCTCGATCTTCCCGATCTGGATCGTCAATATTCCTTTCCGCCCATCGGGAAACGCGTGCTTGACCGCATTGCCGATCAGCTCGTTCAAGAGCAGCGCAAGCGACGCGGCCCTCGCCGCCGGCACGCCGACGGGCGCGATCTTGAGGTCGAGCTCGACCTGGCCCGGCGGCAGAGACGCGACCAGTTCCGACACCAGCTCGATGGTGAAATCGCTCAGATCGAAGCGGCTGACATCCCCTGCCGAATAGAGCAACCGATGAACGGTCGAAAGGGCGCTGATACGCTCCGACAACTCGCCGAGCACGCGTCGTGCTTCCTGGTTCTGGATGCGCCGCGCCTTCAAAAGAACGATGGACGAGATCACCTGGAGGCTGTTCTTGACCCGGTGATCGACCTCATGAAGCAGTGACGTCTTCTGATCGAGAGCGGATTGAAGATCCTTCGTCCGACGCTCGACCTCCTCCTCCAGGTTATGCTTCGTCCTGTTCAGCTCGGCCTCGGCCTGCTTCTTCGCACTGACATCCTGTTGCGATGCGAGGAAGTAACGAAGACCACCATCGTCGTCCTCGACAGGGCTGATGACGAGAGAATTCCAGAACGAAGAACCATCCTTCCTGTAGTTGAGGATTTCCGTCTCGATGCCGTTCCCGACTTGGAGGGCGGCATCGATCGCACCGGCGGTCGCTTGATCGGTATCGGCGCCGTGGAGAAAGCGGCAATTGCGACCCAGCGTTTCCTCCCGGGAATAACCCGTCAGGCGGCTGAAGGCGTCGTTGACGAAGACGATAGGATTTCCCTGCCGATGAGGATCGATCATCAGCATCGCCGTCCGGCTCGACTGAAAGGCTGCCCGGAACGGAATGTCGAGTTCGACCCCACTTTTAGGCTTGCTTTCAAGTGCATGGGGCATCGCCGGCATGGTCGTCTCTGAAAAAACGCAACTTGAAGCCTCGAGAGACTCTCATGACTCCTCGCCGTGGCGAGATGGAACAGCCCCCCTCCATGACGTGATGTCCTCCAGCCCGATGGTTCTTGTTCGGATGGGCCCTAAGGCGGCCCCGAGCCCTTGATACGATCCGACCCAACGCCCGAAGGGGATCAGGGTTCCTGAACGCTATCGTCGCTGTGACAAAGCGCTCTCATCCGGATATGTAACTCTATCGCATTATCGCACCCTAAGCTAAGCTTGGGCTTTGCCGGAGATCGAGTCTTATGGTTATGCGCGTTTCCACTGTCGCCTTCGAAGGAATCGAAGCGCGTACGGTCGATGTGCAGGTCCAGATCACGCCCGGAAACGTTGCATTCATGGTCGTCGGCCTTCCGGACAAGGCGGTGGCCGAATCCCGCGAGCGGGTTCGCTCGGCCCTGATCGCCTCGGGCCTCGCGCTGCCTGCCAAGCGCATCACGGTCAATCTCGCTCCGGCCGATCTTCCCAAAGAGGGTAGCCACTATGACCTCCCCATCGCGCTCGGCGTCATGGCGGCGATAGGAGCCATCCCGCCCGATGCCCTCAACGGTTTCACCGTCCTCGGAGAGCTGGCGCTGGATGGCTCGATCACATCGGTCGCCGGCGTTCTGCCCGCCGCCATCGCAGCCTATGAACGCCGGCACGGCCTGATCTGCCCCGCTTCCTGCGGGTCGGAAGCTGCCTGGGCAAGCAGCGACATCGACATTCTGGCGCCGGGCTCGCTGATCCAGCTCGCCAATCATTTCAAGGGCAGCCAGGTCATGACGCGGCCGGAACCCGCCATCATGCCCGCCTCCGGCCCTTTGCCGGACCTCAAGGACATCAAGGGACAGGAAAGCGCCAAGCGCACTCTCGAGATTGCCGCAGCCGGGGCCCACAATCTCTTGATGTGCGGCCCGCCCGGGGCCGGAAAATCCATGCTGGCCCAGCGCCTGCCCTCGATTCTGCCGCCGCTCGCGCCGCGTGAATTGCTGGAACTCTCGATGATCCAGTCAGTGGCCGGGCTTCTGGCTGATGGAGCCCTGTCGAACCGCCGCCCTTTCAGGGCGCCTCACCATTCGGCCTCCATGGCGGCCCTCGTGGGCGGAGGTTTGAACGCCCGGCCCGGCGAGGCTTCGCTGGCGCATCACGGCGTTCTTTTTCTCGACGAATTGCCGGAATTCCAGCCCCAGGTGCTCGACTCCCTGAGGCAGCCCCTGGAAGCCGGGGAGATCCTGATCGCCCGGGCCAACCATCGCGTCACCTATCCGGCCCGGTTCCAGCTCGTCGCCGCGATGAATCCCTGTCGGTGCGGACAGGCGACGGAGCCCGGCTATGTCTGCCGGCGTCAGCCCAACGAGCGCTGCATCGCCCAGTATCAGGCGAGATTGTCGGGCCCGCTCCTCGACCGCATCGATCTCGTCATCGATGTGCCCGCGGTGACCGCAACCGACCTGATCCTGCCTCCTCCCGCGGAGGGATCGGCGGAGGCCGCAGCCCGGGTTACCCAAGCGCGGGACAGGCAAACCAGACGCTATGCCGCCCTCAAGCTTGACGGCATCACCACCAATGCCGCCTGCCCGCCTTCCGTTCTCGACGACATCGCGCAGCCGGATTCGGACGGGGCCGCGCTGATTCGCGATGCGGCAAACACCATGCGTCTCTCGGCGCGTGGCTTCCATCGGGTCCTGAAGGTGGCCCGCACTCTCGCCGATCTGGACGGAGAGGAGCGCGTCCGCCGCATTCATTTAGCCGAGGCGCTCTCCTACAGAGCCTATGCGGACAGGCGCCCGACGGCGGCATTGGCCTGATGAATGTTGGGAATTGAGGCTTGGGGAAATATGACAGAATTATTTCTGAAGACTTGATAAGTCTCTCTTCTCCCGTGATCTTCCTTGTCACAAAACCGTTCGAAATGAGCTTTATGTCACAACGCAAGTCGGCCGGCCCCGCTTCCGGCCCAATACGTGGAATGCGACCGAACGAGGTTTCGATGATGCCTTCATCCGTGAACGAAACGGCTTCGTCCCGTTTCGCTCCTCCGGTGCCTGTCACTCCTCCGCCAGGTCTTCTTTCGAAAGGTGTGACGAAATTCCTTCCCAACCTGACGAGGATCGTGCGCGATCACGGCAGCCTCGATCCGGTCCTGGGCCGCATCGGTTCGCTCGAGGTGCGCCTCGCCACGACCACCAAGGAAATCCGCCAGGCGCAGAAGCTGCGCTTCAAGGTCTTCTACGAGGAGATGTCGGCGGCCCCGGATGGCGTCTCCCTGCTTTCGCGCCGGGACGTAGACGATTACGACGCCCTCTGCGACCACCTCCTCGTTCTCGACCATAACGTGAAGGCCAAGCCCTTTCGGGTGGCAAAGCCAAAAGTGGTCGGCACCTATCGCTTGCTGCGCCAGGAGGTGGCGGATCGTCATTCCGGCTTCTATACCGCCAGCGAATACGACATCGCTCCCTTGATCAAGGCCCATCCGGGCCTGCGCTTCCTTGAGCTTGGCCGCTCCTGCGTGCTCAAGCCCTTTCGCAACAAGCGCACCGTCGAGTTGTTGTGGCACGGAATCTGGACCTATGTGCTCCATCACCGCATCGACGTCATGATCGGCTGCGCCAGCCTTGAGGGCACCGATCCCCATGCGCTCGCCCTGCCCTTGAGCTTCCTGCACCATTACGCGGCAGCACCGCCCGAATGGCAGGCCAGCGCCCTGCCCGGGCGCTTCACCGCCATGGATATCCTGCCCAAGGAGGCGGTGGACCCCAAAGCGGCGCTCCATGCCCTGCCGCCGATGATCAAGGGGTATCTGCGCCTGGGCGCCAGCTTCGGCCAAGGCGCGGTGATCGACCATCAATTCGGCACGACGGACGTCCTCGTCGTCCTGCCGGTTTCGGCCATCAGCCCGCGCTATATCGACCATTTCGGCCAATCTGCGAACCGTCACTCCGCCTGATCGTATTCCCCGGCGGCGTGGAGGGCTTTCAAGCCCTCCCGATAGGTCGGATAAAGCAGGCGGACACCCAGTTCCTGCTTGATAAGGCGATTCGCGACCCGCTTGTTTTCGGAATAAAAGCTGCGGCCCATGGGGCTCAGATCCGCCGCTTCGAAAGCGATTTCCGGAGGGGGCGCGATGCCGGCGAGGGCTGCCGCATAAGTGGTCACGTCCTGGGGCGCAGCCGGCTCGTCGTCGGCCACGTTGTAGATCCCGCCGGGCCGGGGACGTTGCAGGGAAGCGGCCAGCACGGCGGCAATATCCTCCACATGGATCCGGTTGAACACCTGACCCGGCTTGACGATGCGCTGGGCCGTGCAGCGGGCGAGGCTCACCAGCGCATTCCGTCTCGGGCCATAGATGCCGGTGAGGCGGAAGACCTGGACGGCTTTGCCGGTCGTCCGGCCCAGTTCCAGCCACGCCCGCTCGGCAGCGAGGCGCAGCTCCGAGTGACGGCTTTGCGGGGCTGGCGGCGTCGTCTCGTCGATCCAGGCCCCGCCGCGATCGCCATAGATTCCCGTCGTCGACAGATAGCCGATCCAGGCGAGGTTCGGGGCCGATGCGACGAGGCTGCCGAAACGCGCGAGAGACGGATCCCCCTCCTCGGACGGCGGTGCGGAGACCAGCACAGCATCCGCCCGGTGGATCTCCTCGGCCAGGACCGGCATCTCCGACCCGTCGAGGGAGTGGGCCGCGATCCCTTCATCGGCGAGGCGCTCGGCCTTGTCCGGGTGGCGGACCGTTCCCGCAACCCTTGACCATGCGATCCCGCCCCGGATGAAGGCCTGCGCCGTATAGCCGAGCCCGAAGACGAAGAGCCTCATGCCGCAATCTCGGGGGACGATAATGCCCGACCCCATTCCGCACGCACATTTTCATCCTGTTCTCTCTCCCGCCGCCCGGCAGCATGACGGCGAACCTCATCGGCAGGGAGCAAACGCGACACGGCCCACACCGCCATGGCGCGGACGAGGGACGAGGCATCGTCGAGCAGGCGCACGGCTTCCTCTGCCAACCTCGCCTCCCCGGAATTACCGATGGCGATCAGGACGTTGCGGATGAAGCGGTCGCGGCCGGTGCGTTTGATCGGCGTGCCAGCGAACCGCGTGCGGAAGGCGGGATCGTCGAGCCGGGCGAGCTCCGCCAGGGGCAGCGCCGCGAGATCGTCCCGCTGGACCAACCGCGCTTCCTTCGCTTGCTGCGCGAACTTGTTCCAGGGGCAGACCGCAAGGCAATCGTCGCAGCCGAAGATCCGGTTGCCGATGCCGGGGCGCAGGTCCTCGGGGATATGGCCCTTGTGCTCGATGGTGAGATAGGAAATGCAGCGGCGGGCATCGAGCTGATAGGGCGCCGGAAAGGCGTTGGTCGGGCAGATGTCGAGGCAGCGGCGGCAGGAGCCGCAATGGTCGTGCTCCGGCGCGTCGGCGGGCAGTTCCGCCGTGGTGAAGATCGCGCCGAGAAAGAGCCAGCTGCCGAACTCACGTGAGACGATAACGGTGTGCTTGCCCTGCCAGCCGAGCCCGGCGGCCTCGGCCAGGGGTTTCTCCATCACCGGCGCCGTATCGACGAAGACCTTCACGTCCGATCCGCCCCTGGCGGCCAGCACGCCCGCGGCTTCCTTCAGCTTGCCCTTGATAACGTCGTGGTAATCGCGGTTGCGGGCATAGACCGAGATCGATCCGCAATCCTTGTGGGCGAGAGCGGCCAGAGGATCGCCGGCAGGCCCGTAATTGAGGCCGAGCAGGACGACGCTGCGCACCTCCGGCCAGAGAGCCTGAGGATCAGAGCGGCGTTCCGCCGTCTCGGCCATCCACTCCATCGAGCCGTGATGGCCTGCGGCCAGCCAGGCCTTGAGGCGCTCGGGCGCGAGCGGGATCACATCGGGACCGGCAATCCGCACAGTCTCGAAGCCGAGCGCCTTCGCCCGAGTGACGAAGGCGCGCTTGAGCGCCTCGCCTTCTAGAAATCGAGGTTGTCGTAATGCTCGGACGGGGGCATGCCCGGCACCCGGTCCGCCAGGAGCGCGCGAAAGGACGGCCGGGACTTGATCCTGGCGTACCAATGCTTCGCTGTTTCGTCCTCGTCCCATGGCACGTCGCCGAGATAATCCACAATCGAGAGATGGGCCGCCGCCGCCAGATCCGCATAGGTCAACTGGTCGCCCGCGAGCCAATTCCGTGTCGCAATCAGATAGCCGATATATTTCAGATGGTATCGCACATTGGTCCGCGCCGCGCGAATCGCGCCCATATCCGGCGAGCCGCCGCCCAATTCCTGCGGCATGAAGCGCTTATAGATCTTTTCCGTGGCGAGATAGTCAGAGACCTCGGCGTGAAATTTAACCAGGAACCAGTCGAGAAGACGGCGGACCTCGACCTTCTGCACGGCTCCCTGGGGCAGGAACCTGCGGTCTCTCAAGCCCTCCCCCCGAGTATCGTCGAGATACTCCGCAATGACTCCTCCCCCCGGCACCGCAAGCCCGTCATCATCGACGAGGAGCGGCAGGTTGCCCGCCGGGTTGATTTCCAGGAGCGGGACGCGCCGCTCCCACGGTTTTTCCTCGACCATGTCCGGTTCGAGGCCCAATTCGGCCAGGATCAGGCGTACGAACCGCGAGTGCGGGCAAAAAGGATGGTAATGGAGGATGGCCATGAAAGTGTCTGATGCGAAACAGGCGGCGAGAATAAGGCCGGGCTTCGTTAAGGCTCGGTAAGGAATTTTGGTGAATCCATGTCTCCGACGCAGGAAAGAATTGCCCGAGGCGCAAGCCTTCCTTGACAGGCCCGGAGGCGCTCCTCCATCTGGCGCCGATTTTAGGATTTTCAACGATGTCGCAAATCATCGAGGCGCTTTTCTTGGGCCTCATCGAAGGCTTGACCGAATTCCTGCCGGTCTCCTCCACGGGCCATCTTCTACTGGTCGGCCATTTTCTCGGCTTCGAATCGACGGGCAAGACCTTTGAGGTCCTGATCCAGCTCGGCGCGATCCTCGCGATCCTCTCGGTCTATTTCAGCCGCCTCCTGGGCATCGCGAAGGCCTTGCCCTACGACCCGGATGCGCGCCGCTTCGTCATCGGAATCCTCCTCGCCTTCCTGCCCGCGGCTGTCATCGGCGCCGCTTTGCACGGCTTCATCAAGGATGTCCTCTTCAATCCCTGGATCGTCTGCATGACGCTGATCGCGGGCGGCTTCGTGCTTCTCATGATAGATGCCATGCCGCTCAGGCCGACCTACAAGGACGCCACCAAATTTCCCCTGCCGATGTATCTCAAGATCGGCTTCCTGCAGTGCCTCGCCATGGTGCCGGGCGTGTCGCGCTCGGGGGCGACCATCGTCGGCGCCATGGTGCTCGGCGCGGACAAGCGCGCGGCGGCGGAGTTCTCCTTCTACCTCGCCATGCCGACCATGGCGGGCGCCTTCGCCTACGATCTCCTCAAGAACTACAAGATTCTTTCCGCGAACGACGCCTCGCTCATCGTGGTCGGCTTCATCGCGGCCTTCGTGTCGGCGCTCCTCGTGGTGAAGACTTTCCTCGACTACATCTCGCGCCACGGCTTCGCCCCCTTCGCCTGGTGGCGGATCGTGGTCGGCGCGGCCGGACTTGCCGGGCTGATCGTCTTCGGTTGAGGCGAAAGGCCCTGTCGGCAGCCCCTACCCGGTGGTCTTGGCCGGGTAGCGGCAGAGATCGTTGATGAGGCAGCGCGGGCATTCCGGCACGCGCGCCTTGCAGACATAGCGCCCGTGCAGGATCAGCCAGTGATGGGCGTGGAGCTTGAACTCGTCCGGCACCAGCTTTTCCAGGGGAGCCTGCGTCTCCAGCGGCGTCTTCGTGTTGACGAGCGGGATGCGGTTGGAAACGCGGAAGATATGCGTATCGACGGCGATATGCGGAATGCGGAACGCGATGTTCATGACGACGCTCGCGGTCTTCTGCCCGACGCCGGGCAAGCTCACGAGGTCTTCCATCGTGCGCGGCACCGCGCCGCCGAAATCCTCCACGAGGCGCTTCGACATGGCGATGACGTTCTTCGCCTTGGTATTGAAATAGTTCAGCGTCTTGATGCGCTCGCGCACGCCCTCCTCGCCGAGCGCGAGCATCTTCCGGGGTGAGTCGGCGACGGCAAAGAGCTGCCGCGTCGCCTTGTTCACCCCCACATCGGTGGATTGCGCGGAGAGCAGCACCGCGACGAGCAGCGTATAAGGATTGACGTATTCGAGCTCGCCTTCCGGATGCGGATTGGCGGCCTCGAACCGGCGGAAGATCTCGGCCACCGTCGCCTTGTCGACGGGCTTCGGCTGGCGGACCGGCTTCGCGGATGGCGCGGCTGCTTTCGTCGCCTTGCGGCGGGATGACGGCTTCAGATCGGACATGGTTGCGTTATAATTCCGGGATGGTCAGCGGGAAAGCGACATTCGAGCATGGCGAGCGGTACGACCGGCCGGTCTTTTCGGCCGTGATCCGGCCGCACCGATCGCTCGGCCCGCAGGGTTTCAGGATCGTCATGATCCTCCTATGCGTCACTTCGATCATCGCAAGCCTGCCTTTCGTCGTGATGGGTTTCTGGCCCATCGCCGGCTTCTTCGGCCTCGACTTCCTCGGCCTCTATCTCGCCTTCCGCATCAATTACCGGCAGGGCCAGTCTTTCGAGATTCTGGAACTGACGCCAATCCGATTGCTGCTGCAGAAGGTCAGCCATCGCGGCGAGGTACAGGAGTGGCGGTTCAACCCCCTCTGGACCCGCCTCGACCGCGAGGTCGACGACGAATTCGGCCTGCAGGAACTGACCCTCACGTCCCGGGGCCAGCACGTGATCGTCGCCCGCGACCTCTCCCCGCCTGAACGGGAAAGCCTGGCCGACGCCTTCGGCCGGGCCTTGTCCGAGGTGAAGCGGGGTTATTGACCCGGGCATGGCGTTCTTCAGGCATCACGGAGCACGATGATGTGTCGGCCCGCGGACGGTAAGGCAAGCAAGGGATGATATCGCGGCCTCAACAGTTGGGGCTCGACAGGGAAATGCTGGGCTCGGTTCATCGAACGACCTCACGACAATGAATTTTTGGGAATGAAAGAGTTTCGCAAAAGGCATGGGGAAGCGGGCCCGGGGCTGAAAAAGCCCCAGGCCGGAGGTGGTCGAGGGTGGCGCGGTGTGCGGTCCGGCTCGATGATTGGTGATGAAAGCAAGAGCCGGAACGGCATCCCGCGCACGGTTTCTTTAGGCGGACAGGCGGCGCGAACTCCTCCAGGCTGCCCCAGGCGGGCACCGCATCTTGTAGCGGGCGGCCTGAAACCAACCGGAAGCCCGGGCACAGCCTGGGCCTCCCGCCGGCTGGGATTGCGTTTCCCCCAGCCGCGGGACCGTGCCCGACCCCACAGTCACGACGCCTCGCGAGCGCGCCCCTCGGTGGGTCGGGACGACAGGAGAGATAGCCAGGCTCAGGACGACTGTCAAGAACAAAATGAGAACATTCTTGTCGATGTCCATCCCCCTCCATTGCCGTCATTCCGGGACGCGCGGAGCGCGCGCCCGGAACCCATACCCGCTGACATACCCGGATAAGAAGCGACGGCTATCATTGCGCCTTTTCCTGAAGCCTCGGTGGCTATGGGTTCCGGGCCCGGCCCGATGGGCCGTCCCGGAATGACAGGGCGAGCCCGCCCCCAGAAAAAGATCGCCCCTCTCCGCGCCGCCACAGGAAACGGGTGTTTCCACTCTCCAAGGCGACTAAGATCAGGGGCAACAAGGATCACGCCCATGCTGGATACATTGCGCGATATCACCATCGAGCCGGCGGCCCTCGCGATCCCGGATGAGCCCCATTCGGATTACGAGCGCGTGCGCCGCATCATCGCCTTCATCTCCGAGCGCTGGCGCGAACAGCCATCGCTCGAGGCGATCGCGGAGCATGTGGGCCTTTCGACCACCCATGTGCACCATCTCTTCCGCCGCTGGGCCGGGCTGTCGCCGAAGGCCTTTCTCCAGGCGATCACCCTGGACAACGCCAAGGCGCTGCTGTCCTCCTCGGCCAGCGTCCTCGACACGACCTATGAGCTCGGCCTCTCCGGCCCCGCCCGCCTGCATGACTTGTTCGTGACCCACGAGGCCATGACGCCGGGAGACTACAAATCCGGCGCCGCCGGGCTCACCATGCGCTTCGGCTTTCACCCCTCCCCGTTCGGCGAGGCGGTTCTGATCGCGACGGAGCGGGGGCTCGCCGGCCTCGGATTCGTGGACGACAGCGACCGTCAGGCGGCGCTCGCCGACCTGAAACGGCGCTGGCCCAAGGCGGAGTATATCGAGGATCAGGCTGCCACCGCGCCCCTCGCCCGCCGGATCTTCAACCCGAGCCAGTGGCAGGCGGAGCAGCCTTTGAGGGTGGTGCTGATCGGCACCGATTTCGAGGTCCGGGTCTGGCAGACCCTACTGCGCATTCCGCGCGACCGGGCCACCACCTATTCCGACATCGCCCGCCATATCGGCAATCCCAAGGCCTGCCGGGCGGTCGGCGCGGCGGTGGGGAGAAATCCGGTTTCCTTCGTCGTGCCCTGCCACCGGGTGCTGGGCCGCTCCGGGGCGCTGACGGGCTATCATTGGGGCCTGACCCGCAAGCAGGCGATCCTCGGCTGGGAGGCGGGCGCCCTGGCGCACTGACAGGCGATCATCCCCATCCAGGCCACCCCGGCAGCCTTATTTTCTTTCCGGCGAGGCGCAGGCCTCGCCGGAAAATGCGCATTGGCAAAATAGCCCCTTTTCAGCCGTTTCCGCTCATGGCAGGAAAAAGCAGGGGCTGCCGCCGCGAGATTTGAGACGAACAAGGTCTCATCATCGACTTGCGGCGTTTCGTACCCCTTCTTATATCAGCGCCAGAGCAGGGAACGCTTTCTCGGAGGCGGGCCCCGCCGTATCGTCAACAACACAGCCATGGGCCGGGCCGCTTCGGGGCTCGGCGGTCTGCTTGAAAGTGAGGGATCCCGCCATGGGTAAGGTCATCGGTATCGACCTCGGCACCACCAATTCCTGCGTCGCCGTTATGGAAGGCACGACGCCCAAAGTCATCGAAAACGCGGAAGGCGCGCGGACGACCCCGTCCATCGTGGCCTTCACGGACGAAGGCGAGCGCCTCGTCGGCCAGCCGGCCAAGCGCCAGGCGGTCACGAACCCGGAGCGCACCTTCTTCGCTATCAAGCGCCTGATCGGGCGCACCTTCGACGACCCCATGACCAAGAAGGACATGGGCCTCGTCCCCTACCACATCATCAAGGGCCCGAACGGCGACGCATGGGTCGAAGCCGACGGCAAGCAATATTCGCCCTCCCAGATCTCCGCCTTCACGCTGCAGAAGATGAAGGAGACGGCGGAGGCGCATCTCGGCCAGCCGGTGACGCAGGCCGTCATCACGGTTCCGGCCTATTTCAACGACGCCCAGCGCCAGGCCACCAAGGACGCCGGCAAGATCGCCGGCCTCGACGTGCTGCGCATCATCAACGAGCCGACGGCGGCCGCCCTCGCCTACGGCCTCGACAAGAAGCAGCACGGCACCATCGCGGTCTACGACCTCGGCGGCGGCACCTTCGACGTGTCGATTCTCGAGATCGGCGACGGCGTGTTCGAGGTGAAGTCCACCAACGGCGATACCTTCCTGGGCGGTGAAGACTTCGACATGCGTCTCGTCGAATACCTCGCTGCCGAATTCAAGAAGGAGCAGGGCATCGACCTGACGAAGGACAAGCTCGCCCTTCAGCGTCTCAAGGAAGCCGCCGAGAAGGCCAAGATCGAGCTCTCCTCCGCGCAGCAGACCGAAATCAACCTGCCCTACATCACGGCGGATGCCTCCGGTCCCAAGCACCTCGCGCTGAAGCTCTCGCGCGCCAAGTTCGAGTCGCTCGTCGACGACCTGGTGCAGAAGACCGTCGAGCCCTGCCGCAAGGCGCTCAAAGATGCCGGCCTCTCCGCCGGCGAGATCGACGAGGTGGTTCTGGTCGGCGGCATGACCCGCATGCCCAAGATCCAGGAAGTCGTGAAGTCGTTCTTCGGCAAGGAGCCCCATAAGGGCGTGAACCCGGACGAAGTGGTTGCCATCGGCGCCGCGGTCCAGGCGGGCGTTCTCCAGGGCGATGTCAAGGACGTGCTGCTGCTCGACGTGACCCCGCTCTCGCTCGGCATCGAGACGCTGGGCGGCGTCTTCACCCGTCTGATCGATCGCAACACGACGATCCCGACCAAGAAGAGCCAGGTGTTCTCGACCGCGGAAGACAACCAGAACGCGGTGACGATCCGCGTCTTCCAGGGCGAACGCGAAATGGCGGCGGACAACAAGCTGCTCGGCCAGTTCGACCTGATGGGCATTCCGCCCGCGCCCCGCGGCATGCCGCAGATCGAGGTGACCTTCGACATCGACGCCAACGGCATCGTCAACGTCACTGCGAAGGACAAGGCGACGAGCAAGGAGCAGCAGATCCGCATCCAGGCCTCGGGCGGTCTGTCGGAAGCCGACATCGACAAGATGGTGAAGGACGCCGAGGCGCACGCCGCCGAGGACAAGAAGCGCCGCGAGCTGGTCGAAGCCAAGAACCAGGGCGAGAGCCTGGTCCACACGACCGAGAAGTCGCTGAAGGAATACGGCGACAAGGTCTCCGAGTCCGACAAGCAGGGCATCGAGACCGCTATCGACGCCTTGAAGCAGGCGCTCAACGGCGAGGATGCCGAGACCATCAAGGCCCGCACCACGGACTTGATGCAGGCCTCGATGAAGCTCGGAGAGGCCATGTATCAGGCCTCTCAAGGAGCTGCTGAAGGCGGCGAGCACGCCGGCGAAGAGAAGAAGAAGGACGATGTCATCGACGCGGACTTCCAGGAAGTCGACGAAGACGACAAAAAGAAACGGGCTTAATCCGAAACCAGCGACATCCCCGGGCTTGTCCCGGGGATGTCGTATGAAATAAAGGGCTCCGTTTTCTGATCGCGATGGCCGGGCCCTCAAAAACCCGGCCATGACAATGTCGGAGGCACAGGGGCGAAGGCAGAATGTCCAAGCGCGATTATTACGAAGTACTCGGCGTCTCACAGACCGTGACCGAGGTGGAGTTGAAATCCGCCTTCCGGAAACTGGCGATGAAATATCACCCGGACCGCAACCCGGGGGACCACGAGGCCGAGGTCAAGTTCAAGGAAATCAACGAGGCCTACCAGACCCTCTCCGATGGGCAGAAGCGTGCGGCCTATGACCGTTACGGCCATGCGGCCTTCGCCAATGGCGGCGCGGGCGGGCCCGGTTTCGGCAACGATTTCTCCGACTTCATGTCGGATATTTTCGAGAATTTCTTCGGCGACACGCGCGGCCGTGGGGGCCGAGGAACCGGCGGGCGCGAGCGCGGCGCCGACATGCGCTACAACCTGGAAATCTCCCTCGACGAGGCGTTCCACGGCAAGACCGCCGAGATCAAGATTCCGACCTCCATCACCTGCGAGGTCTGCTCCGGCAGCGGCGCGAAGGCAGGCTCGAAGCCTAAGCCCTGCCCCACCTGCGGCGGCGCGGGCCGCGTGCGCGCCACGCAGGGCTTTTTCTCCATCGAGCGCACCTGCCCCAATTGCCACGGGCGCGGCGAGGTCATCGACGATCCGTGCACCCATTGCGGCGGCGCGGGCCGCGTCACCCGCGAGCGCACGCTCTCGGTCAACATCCCGGCCGGCGTCGAGGACGGCACCCGCATCCGCCTTGCGGGCGAAGGCGAGGCCGGCCTGCGCGGCGGACCGGCGGGCGATCTCTACATCTTCCTGTCGCTCAAGGCGCACCCATTCTACCAGCGCGACGGGGCGGACCTGTTCTGCCGCGTCCCGATTTCCATGGTGGCGGCGGCCCTCGGCGGCGAGTTCAGCGTGCCGACCTTGAGCGGCATCGACGCCCAGGTGAAGGTCCCGGAGGGCACTCAGTCCGGAAAGCAGTTCCGCCTGAAGGGCAAGGGCATGCCGGTGCTGCGCTCGCGGGACCTGGGCGACCTTTACATCCAAGTAGTTGTGGAAACTCCGCAGAAACTCACCAAGCGCCAGCGCGAGCTTCTGACGGAGTTCGATCAGGAGTGCTCCAAGGAAAATCACCCGGAGAGTTCTGGCTTTTTCTCCCGCGTGCGCGAGTTCTTCGACGGATTGAGTGGATCCACTTAACTTGACGGTCGTTTTCCTTGAGTTCTAAAGAACCAGACTGATCCGCGGTTCAAAGGGTCTACCCAGTGCTCCAGTCGTCCCAACGGCCTACGCCTCGCAAACTGCCCCTCGGCAAGGACCGCTTTGAGGATGAAGCCCGGTTTCTGCGATCCTGGCTCGAACGCCCGCTCGTCATCGGCGCGGTCACGCCGTCCGGCAAGGCGCTGGCGCGGACCATGGCGTCCTATGTTGACCCGCGCATTCCCGGCCCGGTGATCGAACTCGGCCCCGGCACCGGCCCGGTGACGGACGCCCTCATCCGGCGCGGCGTGGCTCAGGACCGGCTGGTCCTGATCGAATACAGCCCCGATTTCTGCCAGCTCCTGAAGCGCCGCTTCCCAAAGGCGACGATCATCCAGGGCGATGCCTACGACCTTCAGGAAACCCTGTCCGGCATCCTGCAGGAGCCGGCGGCCGCGACCGTGTCGAGCCTGCCCCTGTTCACGAAGCCGATGGACCAGCGCCTGGATCTTTTGGAGACCGCGCAGGGGGTGATGCACGCGGAAGCGCCCTTCATCCAGTTCACCTATGCCGTCGTGCCGCCGATCCCGGCGCGCTCGCAGGCCTACAGAACCCGCGCCTCCAACCGGATCTGGCGCAATCTCCCCCCGGCCCGCGTCTGGGTCTACAATAAGGTCACGAATCCATGATGAGCGCCGCCATGTCCCTTCCCACGGATTCCACGATGGCGGGGGACATTCGCGACAGACTCATCATCGGCCTCGATGTTCCCTCCATCGACGAGGCGCGCGCGCTCGTCGACCGCATCGGGGATGCGGGGACCTTCTACAAGGTCGGCTATCAGCTCGCCTATGCGGGCGGCTTCACCTTCGCCAGAGAGTTGATCTCGGAAGGCAAGAAGGTTTTCCTCGACCTCAAGCTTCACGATATCGGCAACACGGTGGAAGAGGGCGTGCATTCGGTGGCCCGCCTCGGGGTGACGCTTCTCACGGTTCACGCCTATCCCCAGACCATGCGCGCGGCCGTGGCCGGAAAGGCCGGGTCGGACCTGAAGATCCTCGCCGTGACCGTTCTGACCTCCTACGACGACCAGGATCTCGTCGAGGCCGGCTATGCGCCCGTTCCGGCGGCGGATCTCGTCGCGAAGCGCGCCGCCCAGGCCCGCGACATCGGCATCGACGGCATCGTCTGCGCGGCCCCCGAAGCGGCGCGCGTGCGCGCCATCATCGGCCCCGACCGGCTCATCGTCACCCCCGGCATCCGCCCAGCGGGCTCCGAAGCAGGGGACCAGAAGCGCGTCGTCACTCCGGGGGATGCCATTCGATCCGGCGCCACCCATCTCGTCGTCGCCCGCCCGATCGTGAAAGCCACCGATCCCCGCGCGGCAGCGCAAGCGATCATCAGTGAGATGGCCGCCGCTCTCCAAGCTTGACGGCGCGGCCGCACTGGCGTTTTCGTGCCGCATCGTCATTGAAGGAGCGCTCCATGCCCAAGGCCTATGTCATTGCCCGCGTCACCGTCACGAACCCCGAGGCCTATGCTGAGTACGCAAAGGGCGCGACGGAGGCGATCCGCCAATACAATGGCCGGCCCCTCGTGCGCGGCGGTGCCTACGAGGCTCTCGAAGGCGATGCGCGCCCGCGTAACGTGGTGATCGAGTTCGAGTCGATGGATCAGGCCCGGCGCTACTACAACTCGCCCGAATACCAGGCCGCCAAGGCCAAGCGCGATGGCGCCTGCATCGCCGAATTCGTCCTCGTCGAAGGAGCCGAATGATGGCCAAGGGTTACTGGATCGGGCGCGTCGACGTGACGAACCCCGACGCTTATCAGAACTACGTCAGGGCCAACGGCCCCGCCTTCGCGAAGTTCGGCGCGCGCTTCCTGGTGCGCGGCGGCGCGTTCAAGGCCGTCGAGGGCGAGGCGCGCGCCCGCAACGTGGTGATCGAATTCCCCTCCTACGAGGCGGCTTTGGCCTGCTGGGATTCGCCCGAATACAAGGCGGCCAAGGCCGAGCGGGACGGACATGCGGTGGCGGATATCCTCGTCATCGAGGGCTATGACGGGCCGCAGCCGGGGTAGTGCGCCAGTACCGGTATCAGTGAGGAAAAGCATGGACGAGATCGAATTCGAGGAGCCTCAGGTCGAGACTTGTCCATGCTGCGGCACGACGACGACGCGGCTTGTCCGATACGTCACTCGTGATGGTGATGCTTTTGCGGTGTATCTTGCCGCCTTCACTTCTGGAACCGGGCATGATCCTTCGAAGACAGTTCCCGACTATGTCAGCGTCCTTGTTGGCCTGGGGCGTTGGGGACGAGAATGCTACCCCTGAGCAACGGACAGCGTTTGCCTTTTGCCTCTGGGTCAACGAGGAGGGTCACAATGTGCGCATCGTCGATCCAGAAGACACACGTTGGGAAACAGATTATCTAGGGAAAATCCTCTCCTGGGAGGAAGCCTTGAAACATCCTTGGCTGCGCGAAGTATTCGACTTGAGCGACCGTATGGTCCGCTGCGACAAGCCCATAAACGAATTTTTGACCTCAAGGAGACAGGCCTTGGGTCTCCCTTGAGGCTCGCTTCGCCGGTCAAGCTTCTCAGCGATGGCGGAAGCCATTATACGCTGACCCGGAAAGCAGGAGAGCGGGCATGAGCGAGATGCGACTCGTCGTGGTGGGTGCGGCCGGACGCATGGGGCGCATGCTGATCAAAGCCGTCGCGGAAGCGGAAGGCTGCCGCCTTGTCGGCGCCATCGCCAAGCCGGGTTCCGAGGCGATCGGGCACGATGCTGGTCTCATCGCCGGGACGGGCCTGCTCGAAGTCGACGTAACGGACGATCCCCTCCCCGTCTTCGCGCAGGCCGACGGCGTGCTCGATTTCACCACGCCTGCCGCGACCGTGGGCTTCGCGGCGCTCGCGGCCCAGGCCCGCATCGTCCACGTGATCGGCACGACCGGATTGCAGGAGCCCGATTTCACGAAGCTGGAGGCGGCGGCACGGCATGCGCGCATCATCCAGTCCGGCAACATGTCGCTCGGCGTGAACCTGCTCGCCGGCCTCGTACGCAAGGCGGCGGCGGCATTGGGCGAGGATTTCGACATCGAGATCATGGAGATGCATCACCGCATGAAGGTGGATGCTCCCTCCGGCACGGCGCTTCTTCTCGGCGAGGCGGCGGCACAGGGCCGTCGGATCTCCCTGAAGGACCATTCGGTCCGCAGCCGCGACGGGCATACCGGCGCGCGGAAAGCGGGCGATATCGGTTTCGCGGCGCTGCGCGGCGGCACCGTCGTCGGCGAGCATAACGTGATCTTCGCAGGTCCGGGCGAGCGCCTGGAACTGGCGCACCGGGCCGAGGACCGGGGCATCTTCGCCCGCGGCGCGGTGAAGGCGGCGCTCTGGGGCTTCGACAAGAAACCCGGTTATTATACCATGGCCGACGTGCTGGGATTGGGCTGAGTTCCTCCCCGCAAGGGGGATTATGGAGGTTGAGACATGAGCCGCCTTCTCGTCCTTGCCCGCCATGGTCAGAGCGACTGGAACCTCAAGAACCTGTTCACCGGCTGGAAGGATCCGGGCCTCACGGAACTCGGCATCGAGGAAGCGCGCGAAGCGGGCCGGCGATTGAAGGCGCTCGGCATTCAGTTCGACATCGCCTTCACCTCCGACCTGTCGCGGGCCCAGCATACCTGCGAGCTGATCCTGGAAGAGATCGGCCAGCCGGACCTCAAGACCATCAAGGACCAGGCCCTGAACGAGCGCGATTACGGCGACCTGTCCGGCCTCAACAAGGACGACGCCCGCGCCAGATGGGGCGAGGAGCAGGTGCATCTGTGGCGCCGCTCCTATGACGTGCAGCCTCCCGGCGGCGAGAGCCTGAAGGATACAGTGGCCCGCACGCTGCCCTATTACGTGACCGAGATCCTGCCTCACGTGATGCGCGGCGAGCACGTGCTGGTGGCGGCCCACGGCAATTCGCTGCGCGCCCTCGTCATGGTGCTAGACCGGCTGAATGCCGAGACGATTCCCTCCATGGAACTCGCGACAGGCGTGCCGATCCTCTATGAGTTGAAGGCAGACTCTACGGTCGCCAGCAAGAAGGTATTGGACGCATGATCGACATTCGCATTCTCGACGCGGAGGGCGCCCGGCGCGAGCGCATCCGGCTGGCCGAAACGCTCGCCGATTGCGTGGCGGGCGGCGCGTCGGTGAGCTTCATGTCGCCCTTCTCCGTCGAGGATGCCCATGACTGGTGGGGCGGCGTGATCGACAGCGTCGGGGCAGACAAGACGATCCTCTTCGGCGGCTATGCCGACGGCGTGCTTTCGGGCACCGTACAGATCGGGCTCGACGTCCCCCCTAACCAGCCTCACCGGGGCGACGTGAAGAAGCTTCTCGTCCACCGCCGGGCGCGGAACCGCGGCCTCGCGAACGGCCTGATGACGGCCCTGGAGAACGAAGCGCAAAGGCGCGGCCTGACCCTCCTCACCCTGGATACGGTCACCGGCTCCAATGCCGAGCGGCTCTATGCGAAGCGCGGCTGGACCAAGTCGGGGATCATCCCCAATTACGCCCTGTGGCCCGATGGCGGCTTGTGCGACACGACCATTTTCTGGAAGGCGTTGGGTAACGCTGCTTAGGTTTGATACTTGCCCTCCCTGTCATTTCGGGGCGAGCGCAGCGGAGCCCGGAATGACAGGGAGAAAGGCGTGGCCTTTTTCCAGAGCGCGCACCACATTCCGGTTTTCTGACAGACCTGACCTCATGGCCTCCATCACTCTCGCCCCCGGCCTCATCTACTACCCGGACTATCTCGACCGTCCGGCCCAGGAAGCGCTGCTCCAGGCCGTCCGGGACGTGACCCGCGCCGCGCCTCTTTTCACGCCGCGAATGCCGCGCACGGGCAAGCCGTTCTCCGTGCGGATGACCAATTGCGGGCGGCTCGGCTGGGTCTCCGACGAGCAAGGCTATCGCTACCAGCCGACCCATCCCGAAACCGGCAAGCCCTGGCCCGCCATGCCGGAGATGGTCCTGCGAGCCTGGGAGGAGATGAGCGGCTATCCCCTTCCGCCCGATGCCTGCCTGGTCAATTTCTACGAGCCCACGGCCCGGATGGGCATGCACCAGGACAAGGACGAGGCCGAGCTTGCCGCGCCCGTAGTCTCGCTCTCGCTCGGCGACACCGCCCTGTTCCGCTATGGCGGCGTCGACCGCAAGGATTCTACCCGCTCGGTCAGGCTGCGCTCGGGCGATGCCATCGTGTTCGGCGGGCCGTCGCGGCTGATCCATCACGGCATCGACCGGCTGATCGCGGGAAGCTCCGACCTGCTGCCCCAAGGTGGGCGTCTCAATCTCACCTTGCGCAAGGTCGAGGAGGCGCTTTAGCACATCGTGCGAAAAACCGGGTCCACTTTTCCGCACGATGCGCCGCCTAAGGAATGAGCATCAGATTGATCCCAAAAGTGGATTCCACTTTTGGGTCCGATGCTCTAGAGGCCGCCCTTGTCCCAATGAGACGTAATCAGACTCTAAATTCCTGATTTTGCATGACCTTTTCCGGATCATGCTCTAAGCCTTGCATCAAGGAATGCCCGGAGAGCTTCGATGAGAGGTTTCGCAGTCGCCGCGTTTGGCTTCGCCCTGTCCCTTCATGCCGCCATGGCAGCCGAGGCTGTCTTTCCGCCGGCCTCCCGCGTCGGCATCGTGCCGCTGGAGGACATGGTGCCAGCGAAGCGCTTCACCGGGTTCGAGAACCCCCAGAAAGCCGCCGCGATTACCATCACCGAGATGCCGGCCCAGGCCTATGAGCAACTCGTGGCCGGGATGACCAAGGGTGCCTTGAAGCAGCAGGGCATGGACGTGACGTCCCGCGAAAAGCTGAAGATCGACGGCAGAACGGGCCTCCTCATCGGCGGCGCCATGACCGGGCCGGTCAAGGGCCGCAAATGGGTGCTCGCGCTCAAGGGCGCGGACATGACCGCGCTTCTCATCGCGCAGGTTCAGGGCGGCGAGGACGGGTACAGCGAGGCGCAAATGCGGGCAGCGCTGAAGAGCGTGGCCCTGCGCGGTCCCGTCTCCCTCGATGAGCAGGTTTCGGCCCTGCCGTTCCGGATTCGCGACAAAGCGGGCTTCCGTCCCATCCGGGTTCTCTCAGGAAGTTCGGTCCTTCTCACCGATGGCGAGAAGGATACGATCAAGGGCGTTGAGCAACCGATCCTGATTCTGGCCGTGTCGCTGGCACCCCCGCCACAATCGGCGGAAAGGCGTGAACAGTTCGCCCAGGCCGCGCTGAATTCCAACCAGATCCTGAAGGAAATCGCCGTCGAGCGCTCAGAATCGTTCCGGCTGCAGGGGCAGGAATGGCATGAGATCGTTGCAAGGGCGACGGATGCGGTGTCCGGCCAGCCCGTGGTGGTGATGCAAACCATCCGCTTCGACAACGACCGCTATGTGCGCATGGTCGGCCTCGCCCGGGTCGCGGAGCGGCAGACCTACCTGCCGCGTTTCCGAAGCGTGATCGATAGTGTCCAGATGAGTTTCTAGAGCGTGATCAGCAAAAGTGGACGCCGGTTTTGCGTCGGATCACGCTCCAACTATAAAAGATATCAGTCCCGCTGCGGGAAGGCCGGGAGGGACCAGCCGCGCAGGATGGCGAGCGCCCTGAGGCCGAAGGCGGCCGTAAAGCCCGCAGCGGCGCTCGTGAAGGCATCGAGGCCTAGCCACTGCAATCCGACCATGACGGCGGCGCCCAGAGCGGCCGCCGTGACGTAGATTTCGTGCCGCAGCACGAGAGGCGTGGTGGCAGCCAGAATATCCCGGATGATGCCGCCGAAGGTCGCCGTGACGGTGCCGAGCGCCACCGCCGACAGGGCCGGCACGCCGGCGGCCAGGGCCTTGCCGGTTCCGCCGACGGCGAACAGGGCGAGACCCAGGGCATCGGCCCAGAGAAGCGCGCGCCCGCGTCGCCCTCCGTCGAGAGCCGCCACCCGCTTCGGCCCCAGGGCGAAGACGATTCCGGCGACGAGCAGGCAGACGAGCACATCGCTCGGATCGCCGACCCAGAAGACGGGCCGGATGCCGATGAGCAGATCCCGCAATGTTCCGCCGCCGACGCCCGTGACCGTGGCGAGAAGCGCGAAGCCGAACGGGTCCATGCCCTTTCGGGCCGCCATCAGCGCGCCGGTAAGCGCGAAGACGGCGACGCCGATGGTCTCGAAGGGAATACTGGCGGTCAGGCTCAATTTATGACGCGGTGGATGAATTATCCGCTTCCTGCGGACCCGCGCCATTGCCGTTATTGGCGGCCTTCGGCCCGCCCTTGGCGACGCCGACGAGAGCCGGACGTAGCACCCGGTCGCCGATGACATAGCCCGACTGGACCACCTGCACGACGGTGCCGCTCGGCACGTCGGGATTGGGCACTTCGAACATGGCCTGGTGCACGTTCGGATCGAATTTCTGGCCCTGCGGGTCAAGCTTCTTCACCCCGTGGCGCTCGAGGGTGTTGAGCAGGTCTCGCTCGGTGAGATCGATTCCCTCGATCAGGCCCTTGAAGGCCCCTTCGGCGGTCTGGCGGGCGTCTTCCGGCACGCTCTCGATGGCCCGGCGCACATTGTCGGCCACGTTCAGCATGTCGCGGGCGAAGTTCGTGACCGCATAGGCGCGGGCATCCGCGACCTCGCGCTCTGTGCGGCGGCGCAGGTTTTCCATATCCGCCATGAGACGCAGCATCTTGTCCTTCAGATCTGCCTTCTCGGCCTCGAGAACGGCGATCGGATCGGGCGCGGCCTGGGAAGCGGCGTCGTTGGCAGTCTCGGCGACAGGCTCGGCCTGCGGCGTCGTGTTTTGGTGTTCCGTGTCTTTCGGCTTCATCTTCGATCTACTGAGATGGGAAAAAGGGTCCGGCCACATATCAGGTCCCCGGCCTCTTAAATCAAGCGCTGCGGCGCTGAACCGGTTCCGTTTCCTCTGCCTTGAAGGCTTCCAGCAACGCCCGGCGGATGGAAGCCTGGCGGCCCGCATGGGTCACCTTGGTGCCGGTCAGGTCCGTCACATAGAACACATCCACGGCCTTTTCGCCGAACGTGACGATATGGGCGGAGGCAATGTTGAGGTTGAGCTTTCCGAGCGCCGTGGTGAGATCGTAGAGCAGTCCCGGCCGGTCGAGGCCGGAGACCTCGATAACCGTCTGGCGACTCGACAGGGAGTTGTCGATGGACACCTCCGGCGCCCGTTGGAAGGTCTTGGAGCGCTCCTTGGCCGGACGCTTCCCGTCCACCAGATCCGCGATCTTCACCTCCCCCTTCAGCGCCCGCTCGATGGCGGTGGCGACCCGCTCGGCCCGGCGCAACTCGTCTTCGTCCCGATCGAAGGCCCGGGACAGGACGATAGTGTCGAGCGCCATGCCGTCGGTGGTGGTGAAGATCTGCGCATCGACGATATTGCCGCCCGCAGCCGCGCAGGCGCCGGTAATGATGGCAAGCAGGCGCGGATGGTCGGGCGAGAGAATGGTGAGTTCCGTCATGCCGCGGAACCGGTCGGTCTCGTAGGCCGTCGTGACGGTGCGCCCGGCCTCGTCGGATTTTCTGACGAAATGCGCCTGCTTCACGCGCCGCGCCTCGTCCGTCTTCAACCAATAGGCCGGAGCGTGACGGGCCGCATAGGCATCGAACTTCTCCTGCGGCCAATCGGGGAGAGCTGCGCGCAATTCGTCCTGCGCGAGACGAATCCGGTCGGAGCGTGCGATATCGGCAGCACCACCGCCGAGCAACACCTCGGTTTCGTGATAGAGATTGCGCAGGAGCTGCCCTTTCCAGCCGTTCCAGACGCCAGGCCCCACAGCCTTGATGTCGGCGATGGTGAGAATGTGAAGCAGCTTCAGGCGCTCCATGGTCTGCACGGTTTCGGCGAAGCTCTTGATCGTGGCGGGGTCCGACAGATCGCGGCTCTGCGCGGTGTTGGATGCGAGGAGATGGTGCTCGACGAGCCATGCCACCGTATCCGTTTCCGCGTCGGTGAGGCCGAAGCGCGGCCCGAGCTTGCGGGCGATCGCGGCGCCCGCCACCGAATGATCTTCCGGCCGCCCCTTCGCGATGTCGTGGAGAAACACGGCCACGTAAAGCGCACGCCGGTTGCCGATGGTGCCGGCGATCTGGTTGGCGAGCGGATGATCGCCGGTGTTCTTCCCGCTTTCGATTTCGGTCAGCACGCCGATGGAGCGGATCAGATGCTCGTCCACCGTATAGTGATGATACATGTTGAACTGCATCATCGCGACGATGCGCCCGAAATCCGGAACGAAACGCCCGAGCACGCCCGCCTCGTTCATCAGCCGCAGCACCACTTCCGGCGCATTGCGCGAGGTCAGGATGTCGAGGAACATCCGGTTCGCTTCGCGGTCGTTGCGCAGGGTCGGCCCAATCAACGACAGCGAGCGGGTCGCAAGGCGCGTCGCGTCGGGATGAATGGGCAGGTTGTGCCGGTCGGCGAGCCAGAACAGGCGGATGAGGTTGACCGGATCGCGTTCGAACGCATCCTCGATGCGCAGATTGATGCGGTTGTTGTCGATGATGAAAGCATCGTTCTCCAGCGCGCCGCCGCGCCGGCGGCGGAAGCGGCCGAACATCCTGTCGAGAACCGGACGGCGCTTCGCCTGACGCGCTTCGAGTTCCGCGCAGACGATAGCGGTGAGATCGCCCACATCCTTCGCGATGCGGAAATAGGCCTTCATGAAGCGTTCGACCGCTGACAATCCGCCGCGACCGGTAAAGCCGATGCGTTCCGCGATGATGCGTTGCAGGTCGAAGGTCAGGCGCTCTTCCGCCCTGCCCGTCACGAAATGCAGGTGGCAGCGCACGCGCCATAAGAACTCCTCGCAGCGCGCGAAAAGCTTGAACTCCTCCGGCGTGAAGAGCCCGGCTTTCACCAGCTCTTCCGGCTCGCGCACGCGATAGACGTATTTCGCGATCCAGAAGAGGGTGTTGAGATCACGCAATCCGCCCTTGCCGTCCTTCACGTTCGGTTCGACGAGATAGCGCGAGGCGCCCGCCTTGGCGACGCGGGCATCGCGCTCCTTCAGCTTCGCATCGACGAAATCGGCCGAGGAGACTGCGATGATCTCGCGATCGATCCGGTCGATGAGATCGTCGTAGAGCGCCTTGTCGCCGAAGAGGAAACGGGCTTCGAGAAGCGATGTGCGGATCGTCATGTCCGCAGCCCCCTCGCGGATGCATTCCTCCACCGAGCGGGTGGCGTGACCGACCTTCAGCTTCAGATCCCACAGCACGTAGAGCATCGCCTCGACGACGCTCTCGCTCCAGGCGGTCTGCTTGTAGGGCAGAAGAAACAGGAGATCGACATCGGAGCCCGGCGCAAGCGTGCCGCGCCCGTAACCGCCCGTCGCAACGACGGCGAGGCGCTCGGCCATGGACGGGTTGTCGACCGGGTAGAGATGCCGGATCACCGCATCGTGCACGGCGCGCACCAGATCGTCCATCCTCTCGGAGAGGAAACGCGCGCAGGCGAGGCCGTTCTGCTTGTCGAGAAGCCGCGCTTCCGCTGCGGCCCGGCTTTCGTCCATATAGAGCTTGAGTCCAGGCACCAGCTTGGCCCGCAGCGTCGTCGCATCGCGGACCGGCTTGTCGCCGAGTTCCTGCAGAACGGTCTCAAGACCGGGATTCGCCATAGGTAAGCCTTGGTTTGTGAGCCTTGGGGTGAACCTTGTTTCGAAGATACTTTCGCTTACCACTTCGGCCGATCTTCGCCCATTATCCCGCATCAGTCCCTTCGACGCAGCCGAAAATTTGTTCTTTATAAAATACGGTGTTTGACAAAAGAAACGATTTGATCCTACAAAAAGGACACGCGCCGATTTGAGCATGCAGCTTGCGGGCGCGAAACAAGTGCAGCTAAAGCGCCGGGCGCCTCGGACGTAACGTCTTGAGCTCCTGCGCGGACCCAGGAGCCCGACCATGAGCCTCTCCCGCCGCCTCTTCCTCGCCGCCGCCCTTGCCACGGGCCTTGCCGGCGCCGCCTCAGCCCAGCCGAAGGAAATCCGCATCGATTACGCCACCTACAACCCGGTAAGCCTCGTCCTGAAGGACAAGGGTTTCCTGGAGAAGGAGCTGGCGAAGGACGGCATCACCGTGCGCTGGGTCCAGACCCTGGGGTCCAACAAGGCACTCGAATTCCTCAATGCCAGCTCCATCGATTTCGGCTCGACCGCAGGCGCAGCCGCCCTCATCGGCAAGATCAACGGCAATCCCATCAAGTCGATCTATGTCTATTCCCGCCCGGAATGGACGGCCCTGGTCACGGGCAAGGACAGCACCATCGCCAAGGTCGAGGATCTGAAGGGCAAGCGCGTCGCCGTCACCCGTGGCACCGATCCGCACATCTTCCTGGTGCGCGCCCTGCAGGAAGCCAAGCTTAACGAGAAGGACGTGAAGCTGGTGCTGCTGCAGCATCCAGATGGGCGCACGGCTCTCGAGCGCGGCGACGTGGATGCCTGGGCGGGTCTCGATCCGCTGATGGCGGCGGCCGAAATCGAGAGCGGCGCAAAGCTCTTCTACCGCAACGCGGCCGCGAATACCTGGGGCGTCCTCAATGTGAGCGAGGCTTTCGCCAAGGAAAACCCAGCCCTCGTCACCCGCGTACTCAAGGCCTACGAGGAGGCCCGCGCCTATGCGCTCGCCAACCCGGCGGAGCTGAAGAAGGCCCTCGTCGCCTATACCAAGCTGCCCGAGCCGGTGATCGAGCGTCAGCTCACGCGCACGGAGCTGACCCATTCCGCCATCGGCCAGCCGCAGATCGACACGATCCTCGCCGCAGGCCTTGCCCTTCAGCAGGCGGGTGTCATTCCCGCCGACACGGATGTTCGCGCCGCCGTCGACAACCTCGTCGACCGCCGCTTCGCCACCGCGTCCCGCTAAATGTCTTCATCACGGGAGAGCGCCGTGACAGGCCAAGCTGCAAGCCGAGCCTGGTCCTCCCTTGAAGGAGCTGCCGCTCTCGCGGCTCCCCCCCTTGCCGGGAAGCGTCGCGCCTTCGACGGGCGCGTGCTTCTCGGCTTTTTCTTGCCCGTCTTCGTGGCGCTTCTCTGGGAAGCGGCCGTGCATTTCGGCTTCGCGCAGGGCCGCCTCGTTCCGCCGCCGAGCCGCATCCTGGCGACCCTTTGGGCGCTGGCGAAAACCGGCGAGTTGTGGACCCATATTTGGGTGACGCTCTGGCGCATTCTCGTCGGGTTCGTCCTCGGCGCAGCCACCGGCATCGTATTCGGCGCGCTTTCCGGATCGAGCGAAACCTTGCGTCGCCTGCTCGACCCGACCCTTCAGGCCCTGCGCGCCATCCCGTCCATCGCCTGGGTGCCGCTCTTCATCCTGTGGCTCGGCATTTTCGAGGCCTCGAAGGTGGCGCTGATTGCGGTCGGCGTGTTCTTTCCAGTCTATCTCGGCATCGCGGGCGCGATCCTGTCGGTCGACCGCAAGCTCGTCGAAGTCGGCCGCGTCTTCCGCCTCTCCCGCATCAAGCTCGCCCAACGCATTTTGCTTCCCGCCGTGCTGCCGGAAGCCGTGATTGCCCTTCGCTCCGGCCTCGGCCTCGGCTTCATGTTCGTGGTGGCGGCCGAATTCATGGGCGCGTCTGAGGGCCTCGGCTATCTGCTCGTCGACGGGCAGCAGATGGGCAAGCCCGACCAGATCCTCGCCGCCATCATTGCCTTCGCGCTCCTCGGCAAGATCGCCGACAGCCTGCTCGTCCTCGGCACGAAGCCGCTGGTGCGCTGGCAGGACATCGTGCGGGAGCGCTTGTGATGCTCGAACTCGAACACCTCTCCAAGACCTATGCCGATGGCACCCGCGCGCTCGCGGACATCAATCTCTCCGTGCGCGAGGGCGAGATCGTCGCGCTGATCGGCGGTTCGGGTTGCGGCAAGACCACGTTGCTGCGCCTCATCGCAGGCCTCGACCGCGCAAGCGCCGGAGCGATCCGCCTCGACCATGAGACCATCGTCGAGCCGCATCCGGCCATCGGCATCGTGTTTCAGGAGCCGCGCCTGCTGCCGTGGCTCAACGTCGCTGACAATATCGCCTTCGGCCTCGAACATGTGAGCGCGGCGGAACGCAAGGCGCGCGTCGCGCATGCGCTCGAGAAGATCGGTTTGACGGAGCATGCCGGACGCTGGCCCCGCGATCTTTCCGGCGGCCAGCAGCAGCGGGTGGCGATTGCCCGCGCCTTCGTCACCAACCCGAAAGTGCTGCTTCTCGACGAGCCGTTCTCGGCCCTCGACGCGTTTACCCGCGCCAGCCTGCACGAGCATCTGCTGGGGCTGTGGGAAGAGACGCGGCCTACCGTCGTGCTCGTCACGCACGATGTGCAGGAGGCGGTGACGCTCGCCGATCGCGCCGTCGTCATGCAGCCGAAGCCCGGGCGCATCTTCGACGAATTGACCCTTGCCCTCGCCCGTCCGCGCGACAAGGCAGCCTTGCCCTTCGAGGGCGCCGTGCGGCGCGTGCTGACGGCTCTGGACCATTCCCTCAACACCGTGCAAACATCGCCGCAACGCGAGCGCGACCGGGAAGCGGCCGCGCTGTGGTGGTGACATCAAGGAACACATCATGGATTCGACGCAATTGCGCGCGCTGCAGACGCCGCTGAAGGATCAATATCGCTCGTCGCCGGATTCGGCCGTGATCACCTTGCGGGCGAAAGGCACCCTCGACGATCAGCATATCGCCTGCAAGGTCGAGACGGGCCGCGCCCTGGCGGTGGCGGGCCTGCATCCTGCCACCGGCGGATCGGGCGCGGAACTGTGCTCTGGCGACATGCTGCTCGAGGCGCTTGTCGCCTGCGCGGGTGTGACCCTGAAGGCAGTGGCGACCGCGCTCGAGATCGAGCTGCGTCACGGCGCGGTGAAGGCCGAGGGCGATCTCGATTTTCGCGGCACGCTCGGCGTCGACAAGACGGCACCCGTCGGTTTCAAGGCGATCCGCCTGGAATTCGAGATCGACACCGACGCGCCGCAGGACAAGATCGACCAGCTTCTCAAGCTGACCGAGCGCTATTGCGTGGTGTTCCAGACGCTCAACAACAAGCCTGAATTGAGCGCGACGCTCAGCAAGCAATAGTTTCTTGCAAAGCTCAGTTGTCCGCGACGAGCGTTCGCGGCGCGCTGCTGACCATGACGGCCGCGCCGTTGCGGATTTCCTGCACCGCGAGCGCGCGGTCGTTGGTGCCGTCGGGCTTGAAGCGGAACACGCCATCGGCGCCGGCGAAGCCGGCGGGATTGGTCAGCACCCCTTCCGCGAATCGCTGCGAGCCCTGCACGCGGGTGAGCGTCGCCGCCAAGGTCACCGCATCGTAGGACAGGGTGGCGAGTCGGATCGGATCCGTGTTGAAGCGCGCGCGATAGCGCCCGGCGAAGGCCTCGAAGCCGCGATTGTCGGGAGCCGAGAACCAGCCGCCCTGAAGCGTCGGCAAGGCGAAGACGCGCGGCTCGTTCCACAGGCCGGTGCCGAGGGGCTTCACCCGCTGCGGGTTGAAGCCGATCGTCTGGAGCGCCTGGGCAATGGCGGGCAGGCCATCGCCGTTGTCGGGAATGAAGAGCGCATCGGCCTGAGGCGCAGGGCCGCCGATGAGTTGGCTCATGCGCTGCACCGCCGTCTGCGCCTGACCGACGGGATAACGCTCGATCGCCACGACGCGCAGGCCCTGCCGCGCCGCGGTCTCCCGGAACTGCACCTCGGCCACGCTGCCATAGGTCGATTGCGGAATGAGCGCCGCGACGGAGCGGCGCCCCTGCAAGGCCGCATGGGAGACGATGCGGTCCACCTCCGCCTGGACGAGGAAGCTCAGGAGATAGACGCCGCGCGCGGCGACGCTTGTATCGGTCGAGAACCCGATGACCGGGCGGCCCGCCTGGCGTGCCACCTGCCCCGCCGCCTGGACGGAGCCGGCGAAGAGCGGGCCCATGATGAGCTCGGCACCCTCCGCAAGCGCCTGGCTCGCAGCCTCGCGCGCGCCTTCCGGCGTGCCGCGGTCATCCTTCACCAGAATCGTGAGTTCGGGCCCCTGGAGCTCGCTTAGGGCCAGATCGGCCGCGTTGCGCAGGCTCTGCGCCGCGACCGCGCTCTGCCCCTGGCCGGTGAGTGGCAGGATCAGCGCCACCCTCACCGGGCCGTTGCCGATGGTGGCGCCGCTCGCCGCCGGCGCGTAAGCGGCCGGCGCTTCAGCGGCGGGCATATCGGCCTCATAGACCGGCTCGGCCGAGGCGATGGGTGGTTTCGCGCTCCTGCGTGGAGGCGTCATGCTGCCCGACCCGACGCATCCGGCGAGCAGAAGGGTCATGGCCAGAAACCCGGCCGAAACGGCGAGGTTCTTCAGGCTTCTAGCGCATCGTGCGGAAAAGTGGACCCGGTTTTCCGCGCCCAACGATGCGCTCATCCAATGAGAGAGCATCGGATTTATCCCAAAAGTGGAATCCACTTTTGGGTCCGACGCTCTCGAGCCTTTGGCCGATGCGAAAGGAAACCGCGCCATCCCCATCTCCCCCGGAAGCAGCTATCGACAGGATCGGGCGGATCATGGCGCGAAATGGTAAACATTGTTTCCAAGGCCCGGCTCTCCCAAATTCATGATGCCGCTTTCGCCGGAAGCGGCCTTCATGCGACAGTGCTCGAACGATGACACAGAGAATCGACAACCGGATCAAACGGCTTGGACCCTCGGCGCGGGCCGGCACCTTCACCGCCTTCGGCCTTGCCGCCGAGGCCGAACCGCTTTCGCCCGGCCTCTACGTGGTCGCGACACCCATCGGCAACCTGCGCGACGTGTCCTTCCGGGGCTTGAGCGTGCTGGCCGCGGCGGACGCGATCCTGGCCGAGGATACGCGGGTCACGAAGACCCTGCTCGCCCATTACGGCATCACGGCCCCGCTCGTAGCTTATCACGAGCATTCCAACGATGCGGTGCGCGAGCGCATGATCCACCGCATCAGGGAGGGACAGGCGCTGGCGCTGGTGTCTGATGCCGGCACGCCGCTGGTGTCCGATCCCGGCTACAAGCTCGTGCAGGCCGCCATCGAGGAAGGCCTGCCGGTCACGCCCATTCCCGGTCCCTCTGCCGTGCTTACCGCTCTCGTCGTCTCGGGGCTTCCGACTGACCGCTTCTTCTTCGAAGGCTTCCTGCCGCCGAAGAGCGCCGCGCGCCGGGCGCGGCTTGCCGAGATCGGATCGATTCCCGGCACGCTGATGCTGTTCGAAGGTCCGCACCGTCTGCCGGAAATGCTGGCGGACGCCGCCGCCGTGCTCGGCGAGCGGCAGGCAGTGGTGGCGCGCGAATTGACGAAGATGTTCGAGACCATCCGGCGCGGCACCCTGCCTGAACTGGCGGAGACTTTCGCCCGAGAAGGGCCGCCGAAGGGCGAGATCGTGGTTCTCATCGGCGAGGCGACGAAGGCGATGCAGGCGGCGGAAGTCGATGCCGTGCTCGACGACAAGCTCGAAGCCGCGCTGAAGAACAACTCGATCAAGGATGCGGCCGCCCTCGTCGCGGCGGAACTCGACATCCCCAAGCGCGAAGTCTACGCCCGCGCGCTCGCTCTCGCGAAAAAGGACACATGACGGACGCGACCGAGCGTCGGCGCACAACCTTTCTGCGCGGCCACCGGGCCGAGCGGATCGCGCTCCTGTTCCTGCTGCTCAAGGGCTATCGCCCGCTTGCCCGCCGCTATGCCGCCGCGGGCGGCGAGATCGACCTCATCGTCATGCGCGGGAGCACCATCGCCTTCATCGAGGTGAAGGCGCGTGGCCTCATGGAAGACGCGCTCTCCTCCATCACCGCCACGAAGCGCCGCCGCTTCTCCCGCGCGGCGCGGGCCTGGCTCTCGCGCCATCCCTGGGCGGCGGACAAGACATGGCGTGCCGATGCAGTATTCGTGGCGCCGCGTCGCTGGCCGCAGCATGTGGAAGCGGCGTTCGAGCTGGAGATGTCTTAAGCCACGAGCCGGCGGCGATCCGTGACAGCCTCGCGGATGGTGCGGGCCATTTCCTGGACGATATGGTCGCCGCCATCCTTCGGCAGGTAAAGGTTGATCGTGAAGGGCGGAAGCGGCGGCAGGCCGGACTCGCGGCCGAGAACTTCCAGGTCGTCGGGAACGGTGGACGCCATCCACGCCATCACGGCGATATCGGCAGCGACCGTGGCGACCTGCGCCGACGTGTTCGTGACTTCGGAAGCGGATCGCCATGCGATCCCAGCCTTCTGCAGCGCATCGCGAATGGGCGCGCGGAATGCGCAATCCGAGCATCCGATCGAGACGGGAAGCGGGCGCTGCCGCGCCGCCTCGCTGCCGCGGGCGCCGACCCAGACGAGCCGATCCATGATGAGGTTCTCGCCGTCCGGGTCGCATTGCATCTCCGTCGCGAGCACCACGTCGACCTTGCCCCCGTAGAGTGCCGAACGAAGTTTGGCGCTCGATCCGCTTTGCAAGGAGATCTGCACGCGCGGGTAGCTGCGCGCGAAATCCTTCAGGAAGGTCGGCAGATAGGTATTGATGATGTCGCTCGGAATGCCGAGGCGAACCTCGCCTTCATATTCCGGCGTCGTCATCTCGGTCCAGATTTCGTCGTTCAGGGCGAGGAGACGTTTCGCGCGTCCGAACAAACGCTCGCCTGCATTCGTCAGCCTCATCCCGCGCCTGTCGCGGGTGATGAGCTCTTCCCCGATCATCTCCTCAAGCCGCTTGATCTGCTGGCTGACCGCCGCCTGGGTCAGGTTGAGGGTTCCGGTGGCCGCCGTCATGCCGCCTGCATCCACGACGGCGACGAAGGCTCTCAGGAGGCTCACATCGAGATTGCGGGGCATGGCTCACCTCAATAACGGATCGTTATCTTTGATATAATGAACATTCGTTTCATTTATGCAAGGGCGAGGCGTAAGGTTGTCCCATCGCCGCTGAAATGACCGTCCAGGGTCAAGGCAGCGGCCCCGTCGAAGACCGCCGATCTGCAGGCTTTCACCCGCGTCACCGCGCCGGACGAATATCCGGCGAAGGACGATGCTTGTCCGAATGCCTTGCCGATCCCGGCCGAGAGCTACAGGAGCGAACCATGTCGTTGACCCTCACCCACGAAGCCGCCGCAACCGGGATCACCGGCGCTTCCCGCACCCGCCGCCCCTCCCTTCTGGCGCGCTTCTTCGCTGCTCTGGCTCGGGAGATCCGTGTCCGCCGCGACATGCGCCTGCTCTCCGGGTTCGATGAGGCCGCGCTTCACGATATCGGCCTGGTGCGCGGAGGTGTCGAAGACGCGGTCCGCTATGGCCGCCCGGGCGTGCGCAGCCTGAACGTTGGCGTACCTGAGATGGCGTCCCTCCCAGCCTCGTACACGGAATGGCGCTGAAAATGCATGGGCCGTCAGGGCGCGAATACCGTGACGGCACATGGCTTGATCGAGAAATGCGCGGGCGTCCGGGTCACGATCTCGCCATCGGCATTCACCGGGCGCGAGATACGGGTCCGGATGTCGAATTCCTTGGCCCGGACGGCCCGCACCTCGTTCCAGGCTCCGTGTTCGCCATACCGGAAGGAGCGCGCCATGAGCGCGAGCTTCCAGGCGCGCCGGAATTCGAGGCTGTAGAGATCGAGATGCTGATCATCGATGGCGGCATCCTTCTCGACCGCATTGCCCCCGCCGTAATAGCGCCCGTTGCCCACCGCGATCTGAAGGGTCTTCACCCTCACCGATTCAGTTTCGCTGATGATCGTCGCATTGAAGGGACGCGCCTGTGCCAGAACCTTCAGGGCGACGAGGGCATAGCCGAGACGGCCGAAGCGGCGCTTGATGTCCCGCGTCAGCTTCTGCGCCAGTTCCGCCGAGAGACCGATGCTGGCGACATTGAAGAAAGGCTGCCCGTTGACGAGGCCGAGATCGATCCGCCGCGTGCGCCCGGCGGCGATGATGTCGGCGGCGCCGTCGAGATCGAAGGGGATGCCCAGCGTGCGCGCGAGATCGTTCGCGGTGCCCAGCGGCAAAATGCCGAGCGGCAGCTTCGCCTCGATGACCCCGAGCGCCGCCGCGTTCAAGGTCCCGTCCCCGCCGCCGACCACGACGCAATCAACCTCGTTCGCGTGCTTGACGATGAGCGGTGAAATCTCATCCCCGCTGTTGCATTCGAGATAAACCGGCTCGATCCCATGGGCCTTCAGGCGCGCGACCGCGAGATCGCATTGGGATGCGCCGCTCCGGCTCTTGGCATTGACGATCAGGAGGGCGCGGCGTGGCATGACTGTCAGATGGAAAAGCTTGGGCGTGTCTGCAAGGGGCGAATCGGAGAAGCGCGGGAGGCCGGATACAACGTCACGAAGGCCTTTTCGGTTCATCGTCTTTCACCGGACAGTTGCCATTGCCGGAATTCCGGCCAATAACCGCCCGTCTCATGGAGGTTGACGCATGACCCTTACCGTTGCGGTCCAGATGGATCCGATCCAGCACATCAAGATCGCGGGCGACTCGGCCTTCGCGATGCTGCTCGAAGCGCAACGGCGTGGGCACCGCCTCCTGCACTATACGCCGGACCGCCTGACCATGCGCGACGGCGCGGTGACGGCGATGGCCGAACCCGTCACGGTCCGCGACGTGGAAGGCGATCACTATACCCTGGGCGAACAGGAGAGGATCGATCTCTCGACGGTGGACGTGGTGTTGCTGCGCCAGGACCCGCCCTTCGACATGGCCTATATCACCACAACCCACATGCTGGAGCGCATCCACCCGAAGACGCTGGTGGTGAACGATCCGGCCCATGTGCGCAATGCGCCGGAAAAGCTCTTCGTGACGCATTTTCCGCAGCTCATGCCGCCGACACTGATCTCCCGCGACAAGGGTGAGATCGAGGCGTTCCGGCGCGAGCATGGCGACGTGGTGATGAAGCCCCTTTATGGCCATGGGGGCGCGAGCGTGTTCAAGATCAATCGGGAGGATCCGAATTTCGGCTCGCTCTACGATCTCTTCGCGGCCACCTTCCGCGAGCCCTGGGTGATCCAGCGCTTCCTGCCGAAGATCACGGAAGGCGACAAGCGCATCATCCTCATCGACGGCGAGGCGGCTGGCGCGATCAACCGCGTTCCGGCCCCCAACGATATCCGCTCCAACATGGTGCGCGGCGGCGCGGCGAAGCCGACGGACCTGACCCCGCGGGAGAGGGAAATCTGCGAGACGATCGGGCCTGACCTGAAGCGGATGGGTCTCCTTCTCGTCGGCATCGACGTGATCGACGGCAATCTCACCGAGATCAACGTAACCGCGCCCACGGGCCTGCGCGCCATCAAGCGCCTCGGCGGCCCGGATCTCGCCGTGACGCTCTGGGATGTGATCGAAGGGAAGGTGAAGCGGACGTAATAGCGCAGCGCCAATCATCTCTCTCCATGGAAAGGTGGGTGGCGGCGCATAGCCGATTAAGCCGCCAGTTCGGCAATCACCGCGTTCAGCACAGGGAAACCCTCGTGCGTGACGGAAAGGCGGGTGTCGGAACGGCGGATCAATCCTTGCTCCTCGAGGTTCCCGATTCGCCGCTCGTTCAGCGCGCGGCCCGTAAAGGCCGTGTAGCGGCGCGGGTCGATGCCCTCTCTCAGGCGAAGCCCCATGAGCAGGAACTCGTCCCCTTCGGCTTCCGAGGTCAGCACTTCCTCCTCAATGACGCCGTGCCCTTCCCGCTCGACCCGTTCGAGCCAGGTTTCGGGGTGTTTCTCCGTCGCAGTCGCAAGCCGCGCATTGCCGGTCACGAGGCGGCCATGGGCGCCGGGGCCGATGCCCGCATATTCGCCATAGCGCCAATAAACGAGATTGTGCCGCGATTCCGCGCCGGGACGGGCGTGATTCGAGATCTCATAGGCCGGAAGGCCATGCGCCTCGCAGATGTCCTGCGTGATATCGTAAAGCACGCGGCCCGCATCGTCGTCGGGCACCGTGAGCTTGCCCGCCTTGTGCAGCCGCTCGAACCACGTGCCGGGTTCGATGGTGAGCTGGTAGAGAGAAAGGTGCTCGACCGCGTGACCGATGGCCTGCCTGAGCTCCGCCGCCCAGGCCTCCGGCGTCTGGTCGGGCCGGGCATAGATGAGATCGAAGGAATAGCGCTCGAAGATGGAGGCGGCGACCTTGACGGCCGCCAGGGCCTCATCGACGGAATGCATACGTCCCAGGCGGCGCAGATCGGGATCGTTCAACGCCTGCACGCCAAGCGAGACCCGGTTCACCCCCGCCGCGCGATAGCCGCGAAATCGCTCCGCCTCGACACTGGTCGGATTGGCCTCGAGGGTGATCTCCGCGCCCGGATCGACCGCCCAGGCGCCGCCGATCGCATCGAGGATCGCGCCCACCGTCTCGGGCTTCATGAGCGAAGGCGTGCCGCCGCCGAAGAAGATGCTGGTAACCGTCCGCCCCGGAATGCGCGCCGCCGTGTGGTCGATCTCCTTGCGGAAGGCCGCAAGGAACCGCTCCTGGTCCACCGGCTGATGGCGGACATGGCTGTTGAAGTCGCAATAGGGGCACTTTGAGGCGCAGAAGGGCCAGTGCACATAGACACCGAAGCCCGCATCGCGCGTCGGATGATTGATCATGGGCCGTATATGGCAGTTCCGGCCTTCCGCGTCACGCTCCCCCTTGCCGCATTGAACCTGTCTTCCGCACGGGCGGCGAAAGATTTCTGAACATCTTTTGCCGGCGGCGGTTCATCATGAAGGGGCCTCCGGCCTAGCCTCTCCGACCCCAAGGGCTTAGGCTGGGCGGGAGAGAGTACAGGTAACCACCATGCGTCACTGGCGCGCCCCATTCGACAGGCAGGGCTATCATCACGGCAATCTGAAGGAGGCGCTGATCGAGGCGGCGCAGCGCTTCATTGCCGAGCGAGGCCTGGGCGGCTTCACTCTGGCCGATGCCGCCAAGCTCGTCGGCGTGACGCCGGCCGCGCTCTATCGTCATTTCCGGGGGCGCGAGGCCCTGGTGGCCGAGGTGGCGTTTCGTGGCCTCACACAGCTCGCCGAGCGGCTCGGCCATGCCCTGAAGAGCCAGGGCACGCCGCTGGAGCGTTTCACTCGCATGGGCGAGGCCTACCTGGCCTTCGCCGAGCAGGAGCCCGGCTTCTACGCCGCCATGTTCTCGCAGAAGCCCGGCGAGGGCGAGACTTGCGGGCCGCCTTGGACCAAGGGCTCCAAGGCTGCACCCTCGGAGGGAAGCGCCCCCTCCGGCGGCAATGCCTTCGATTTCCTGGTTCATGCCCTGTCGGATACCTTCCCTGACGGGTTCAAGGACGTGGACGTGCGCTTCATCGCCATCGAGGTTTGGGCCCTGTCCCATGGCATCGCCACTCTCGATGCGGCGGGCCAGCTGCCGAAAGGGCCCGGCCTGCCCGACAAATACGAACTTCTCCGGGCCGGCGTCCTCGCCCTGGTCCACGGGGCTCTTCAGCGCCGCCAGACGCCTGTCGGAAAATAACGCGACAAATAACGCCGGCCTTTCTCTTGAAAGCGCCCAAATCGATCCGCATGTTAATGTTGTTAGCATTAACATGCGGGAACTGCGATGTCTGATTCTGCCTCCACCGCCTGGAATTCTGGCCCCGGCTATTCGGGCCCCGGAGCTTCTGGTCCCGGTTCTTCGGGCCCATGGAATAATGGCGCCAACCACCGCCGCTGCGGGCGCCCGCCCCGGCGTGCGCTGGAGATCGCCGGAATCGTGCTGGCCTTCATCTGGTTCTGGCCGCTTGCGGTCGCCTATCTGGTCTGGAAAGTCATGGGATACCCAAAATACGACGAGGCGAGAGCCTTCCTTCGCGAAAATTTCGGCCGCCCGATCGATGATCTGTTTGCGTATCGCCGTTCGGCCGGCGGCTTCGGCAATGGCTTTGGGACCGGCACCGGCAATGCCGCCTTCGAGGAATACCGCCGCAGCGAGCTGCAGCGGCTCGAGGAGGAGCGCCGCCGTCTCGACGAGGAGGCCCGCGCCTTCACCGAGTTCGTCGAGGAGCTGAAGCGTGCCAAGGACCGCGAGGAGTTCGACTCCTTCATGGCCAAGCGCCGCGCCGACAGGGGCGGCCCGGCGAACGGCTGATCGCCACTTGCCGAAACGGAGCGCCCTTCGGGGCGCTTCGTACTTTCCAACGGCCTGCGGTAATTACGGCCTGCGCAGGCAGCCCGCCGCCAGCCTCAGGAACGCGCGCGCCCTGTGAGACAGGGCCTGCGGCTCGGAGGCCGACCAGTCGATGCCGTGCTTGCGCTCCGAGGACAGCTCTCCGAACGTCTCGGAAAAGCCTTCAGGCTGGAACATCGGATCGTAGCCGAAGCCTTGGTTGCCGCGCGGGGGCCAGACCACCTGGCCGAACACGCGTCCCTCGAACAATTCCTCGTGCCCATCCGGCCAGGCGATGACCAGAGCGGAGACGAAATGCGCCTTCCGGTTTCCCTCGGCCGTCACGCCCCGCTTCTGCAATTCACGTTCGACCCGCCCCATGGCGGCGGGAAAATCCTTGTTCGGCCCGGCCCAATCGGCGGTGAAAAGTCCCGGCGCACCGTCGAGCGCATCGACGCAAAGACCCGAATCGTCGGACAGGGCGGGAAGCCCGGTGGCTTTTGCCGCCGCGTGGGCCTTGATGGCCGCGTTCTCGGCGAACATGTGCCCGGTCTCGTCCGGCACCGGCAGCCCCAGCTCGCCCGCGGACACGGCCTCGACCCCGAAGGGGGCGAAAAGCTCCTGCATCTCGCGCAGCTTGCCCTGATTGTGGGTGGCGATGACGATTTTTCCGGTCAACGGGCGGGGCATGATTATGCCACGGCCTTCTTCTGCAACTCGACGAGCTGCGCCACGCCGGCCTTCGCCAGACGCAGCAGGTCGAGGAACTCATCCTCGGAGAATGGCTTGCCCTCCGCCGTGCCCTGAACCTCGACGATGCCGCCGGAGCCGGTGATCACGAAATTCGCGTCCGTCTCAGCCGCGGAATCCTCCGCGTAGTCGAGGTCGAGCACCGGCTTGCCCTGGTAGATGCCGCAGGAAATGGCGGCGACGGGCTCGCGCAGGGGATTGATCGAGATGATCGAGCGGCTCTGCATCCAGCTGAAGCATTCGTGCAGGGCGACCCAGGCGCCGGTGATCGAAGCCGTACGGGTGCCGCCATCGGCCTGGATCACGTCGCAATCCACCACGATCTGCCGCTCGCCGATGGCAGGCAGGTTGACCACGGCGCGGAGCGAGCGGCCGATGAGACGCTGGATTTCCTGGGTACGGCCCGAAGGCTTGCCGGAATTCACTTCGCGACGGGTGCGCTCGTGCGTCGCGCGGGGCAGCATGGCGTATTCCGCGGTGACCCAGCCCTTACCCGAGCCACGCAGCCACGGCGGCCCCTTTTCCTCCAGAGAGGCCGTGCACAGCACGCGGGTATTGCCGAAGGAGACGAGGCAGGACCCCTCCGCATAGCGCGCGACGCTGCGCTCCAGGCTGACGGGGCGTAGTTCGTCGGGGGCGCGGTTGGAAGGGCGCATATCTGTTCGTCTCCTCGAAGTTTCGGTGCTCTTAAAGGTCCGGACGCGTGACGGCAAGGATACGGTTTAGTCGAAAGCGGTGCACGCCTCTTGTGGCAGGGACCCGGGCAGGCTTGCGTTCGGCCTCCGCCCTCGTCACATAAGGATGGTGCAAGAATGAGATCGAGGTTTAAAGACCTTCGATGAATATGCCGAGTTCGTCTGTGACCCCTCACGAAACCCGCGCCATAGCGGAGCTGAACGACCGTTCGCGGGAAATCTTCCGGCAGATCGTCGAGAGCTATCTGATGACCGGCGAACCCGTCGGCTCGCGCAATCTCTCGCGCATCCTGCCGATGGCCCTCTCCCCGGCCTCGATCCGCAACGTCATGGCGGATCTGGAGGCGGCGGGATTGATTTTCGCGCCCCATACCAGCGCCGGGCGCCTGCCTACGGAGACGGGCTTGCGCTTCTTCGTCGATGCGATGATGGAAATCGGCGACGTGAGCACGGAGGAGCGCGCCCGGATCGAGGCCCAGATGAGGGCAGCCGCCTCAGGCCATACCATGGAGACGGCGCTTGCCGAGGCCTCGACGCTGCTGTCGGGCGTATCGCGCGGGGCCGGGGTCGTCGTCACGACGAAATCCAATGCCCGCCTCAAGCATATCGAATTCGTGCGCCTCGATCCGGCCCGCGCCCTCGTGGTTCTCGTCGGAGAGGACGGATCGGTGGAGAATCGCCTGCTCGACCTGCCTGCCGGACTGCCGGCGGGGGCCCTGATCGAGGCCGGCAACTTCCTCAACGCCCGAATCCGGGGCAAGACCCTCGCCGACCTGAAGCAGCAAGTCGCCGAGCGCCGCAGCGACATGGAGCGCCAGCTCGATGCACTGACCGCAAAACTGGTCGAGGCGGGGCTCGCCACCACAGTCGGCTCGGCGGATTCGCGCCAGCTCATCGTGCGCGGCCAGGCCAATCTGCTGGAGGATCTGAAAGCCGCCGAGGACCTGGAACGTATCCGCCTGCTGTTTTCCGACCTCGAAACGCAGACCGACGTGATCGACCTCCTTACCCGCGCCGAAGGCGGCGAGGGCGTGCGCATCTTCATCGGGTCGGAGAACAAGCTGTTCTCCCTATCCGGCTCCTCGCTGATCGCCGCCCCCTTCCGCGATGCAAGCCAGAAGATCGTCGGCGTGCTCGGCGTCATCGGCCCGACGCGGCTCAATTATGCCCGCATCGTGCCGATGGTCGATTACACGGCCCGCGTGATCTCGCGCATCCTCGAACAGGGGCGGTAGCGTCGGGAGAGCCTCAATGGCCAGTCCGGTCGGCTCCGCGGCTCGCCTCGAACAGGAACCAGGTGCGCCGCTCGGTCTCGTCGATCCAGTTCTCGATCAGGCTCGCCGTCGCGACATCCCCATGCTTGTCACAGAGCTCATGCGCGTCGCGCAGGTTGGCCGCGAAATCCTTGTTGTCGGTCATCAGTTCGCGCAGCATCTCGGAGGGAGGCACGAATTCCGCCTCGTTGTCCTGAACCCGTTGTAGGGCGGCGATCTGGCCGATGGAGCGCAGGGTGGTGCCGCCGATCTTGCGCACGCGCTCGGCGATGTCATCCGTCGTGGCGAAGATCTGTTCGGACTGCTCGTCCAGCAACAGGTGATAATCGCGGAAATGCGGCCCGCTGACGTGCCAGTGGAAATTCTTGGTCTTGATATAGAGGGCAAAGGTATCGGCCAGGAGCGCGTTGAGCGCTTTCGAAATCGCCGCAACGCCCTCGGGCTTCAGATCGGTCGGGGTATCGAGGGGCCTGACTGCCTTGCGCTGCGGCAGGGCGCGAATCTTGGCCATGACGGCGTCTCCTTGTATGGGAAAAGATGATTGATCCAGGAGGCCGAGCGCGACTTCCGCCTGGAAACGTGTAAAAACAACGCTCGACAGGCAAAAGCGTTGCCAGGAGACGACCTTTCGCGGGCCCGCCGCCGCATGGGAATCCACGGATTTTACGAAATCGGACCCACCGGGTTTAAGCGCCGCGTCAGGCTGCCTACATGAGCGATTGGGCCCGGAGCCATGGGAAGCCAGGACGGTCTTTCGGCAATCCAGCCTGAATATTGCTATTAAGCAAAGGTTGAGGCCGCCGCGCGACATCCCCTTCCCTTGGCTTTAGGGGGCTAGGCTGCTAAGGCCCTGCCAACAGACATTGTCTTATTTGCAAGATTAGATGACCGCACGCACCTTCGATAACATCCGGAACTTCTCCATCGTGGCCCATATCGACCACGGGAAGTCGACCCTTGCCGACCGTCTGATCCAGACCACGGGGGCGCTGACCGCCCGTGAGATGACGGAGCAGGTGCTCGACAATATGGACATCGAGCGCGAGCGCGGCATCACCATCAAGGCGCAGACCGTGCGCCTGGAATACAAGGCTGAGGACGGCAAGACCTATATCCTCAACCTGATGGACACGCCCGGCCACGTGGACTTCGCCTACGAGGTCTCCCGCTCGCTCGCCGCCTGCGAGGGCTCGCTGCTGGTCGTGGACGCTTCGCAGGGCGTGGAAGCGCAGACGCTCGCCAACGTCTATCAGGCCATCGACGCCAACCACGAGATCGTGCCCGTCCTCAACAAGATCGACCTGCCGGCCGCCGACCCGGACCGGATCAAGGAACAGATCGAGGAGGTCATCGGCATCGATGCCTCGGACGCCGTGCCGATCTCGGCAAAGACCGGCATCAACATCGAGGGCGTGCTGGAGGCCATCGTCAAGAAGCTGCCGCCACCCAAGGGCGACGAGGCGGCTCCGCTGAAGGCGCTTCTCGTCGATAGCTGGTACGACGCCTATCTCGGCGTCGTCGTGCTGGTGCGCATCGTCGACGGCGTGATGAAGAAGGGCATGACCATCAAGATGATGGGCACCGATGCCGCCTACAGCCTCGACCGCGTCGGTGTCTTCGCACCCAAGATGCGCGAGATGGCGCAGCTCGGCCCCGGCGAGGTCGGCTTCTTCACCGCCTCGATCAAGGAAGTGGCCGATACCCGCGTCGGCGACACCATCACCGAGGACCGTAAGCCCACAGCCCAGGCCCTGCCCGGCTTCAAGCCCGTGCAGCCAGTGGTGTTCTGCGGTCTCTTCCCCGTGGACGCCGCCGAGTTCGAGAACCTGCGCGCCGCCATGGGCCGCTTGCGCCTGAACGACGCCAGCTTCTCCTACGAAATGGAAACCTCCGCCGCGCTCGGCTTCGGCTTCCGCTGCGGTTTCTTAGGATTGCTGCACCTGGAAATCATCCAGGAGCGCCTGGAGCGCGAGTTCAACCTCGATCTCATCTCCACCGCGCCGAGCGTGGTCTATCATCTCAAGATGACCGACGGCACGATCAAGGAGCTTCACAACCCTGCCGATATGCCGGACGTGATGAAGATCGAGTCCATCGACGAACCGTGGATCCGCGCCACGATCCTGACGCCGGACGAGTATCTCGGCTCCGTGCTCAAACTCTGCCAGGACCGGCGTGGCGTCCAGATCGATCTCAACTATGTCGGCAAGCGCGCCATGGTGGTCTACGACCTGCCGCTGAACGAAGTGGTGTTCGATTTCTACGACCGGCTGAAGTCGATCTCGAAGGGCTACGCCTCATTCGACTACCACATCTCCGACTACCGCGAAGGCGACCTGGTGAAGATGTCGGTGCTGGTCAATGCCGAGCCGGTCGACGCGCTTTCCATGCTCGTGCACCGCACCCGCGCCGAGAGCCGCGGCCGCGCCATGTGCGAGAAGCTGAAAGAGCTGATCCCGCCGCACATGTTCCAGATTCCGGTCCAGGCAGCCATCGGCGGCAAGATCATCGCTCGCGAAACCATCCGCGCGCTGCGCAAGGACGTGACCGCCAAGTGCTACGGCGGCGACGCTTCCCGCAAGCGCAAGCTGCTCGACAAGCAGAAGGAAGGCAAAAAGCGGATGCGTCAGTTCGGCAAGGTGGACATCCCGCAGGAAGCCTTCATCGCCGCGCTGAAGATGGATAGCTGAGGCACACTCAGTCTTGAAACACGAAAAGGTGCGCCGGATTTAAACCCGGCGCGCCTTTTCTTTATAGGCCCGCTCACGCAACGAGCTTCACCGGGATCCTGAGATAGCGGACCCCGTTTGCATCCGGCGGCGGCAAGTGCCCCGCGCGGATATTGACCTGGATCGAAGGGAGAAGCAGCAAGGGCGCCGGCAGCGTCGCATCCCGTGCTTCGCGCATGGCGACAAAATCATCCTCCGACACGCCGTCCTTCAGATGCACGTTGGCGCGCTCCTCCGCGACCGTACTCTCCCAGGCATAATCGCTGCGCCCGGGCGCCTTGTAATCGTGGCACATGAAGAGCCGGGTCTCCGGCGGCAGGGCGAGCAGCTTCTGGATCGAGCGGTAGAGGCTGCGGGCGTCGCCGCCCGGAAAATCCGCCCGCGCCGTGCCGTAATCGGGCATGAACAGGGTGTCGCCAACGAAGACGGAATCCGCGATCCGGTAGGCGATGTCCGCGGGCGTATGGCCCGGAACATGCATCACCTCCACGTCCCATTCGCCGATGCGAAAGCGCTCGCCATCCTTGAAGAGGCGATCGAACTCCGTGCCGTCGCCGGATACGTCGGTGGCGTTGAAAACGGGGCGGAAGATCTTCTGCACGTCGCGGATATGTTCGCCGATGCCGACCTTGGCGCCGGTCTTCAGCTTGACGTAGGGCGCGGCGGAAAGATGGTCGGCATGGGCGTGGGTTTCCAGCACCCATTCGATGGCGTAGCCCGCCTCGCGCGCCGCCGCCAAAATAGCTTCCGCCGATTTCATCGAAGCTTTGCCGGAACGGTGATCATAGTCGAGCACCGGATCGATGATCGCAGCCTTTCTCGTTGCCGGATCGGCGACAAGATAGCTGACGGTGTTGGTGGGCTCGTCGAAGAAGGCCCGGATGATGGGTTTCGCCTGGGAGGTCATGGCGACAGCTCCTTTCTTGGGATCGTGCTTGACATTTATATTAGCAATAACTAATTTAGCAACATCTAATTAAATGGATTGCGCCATGCCACTTCCCCAGCTCGACATCGCGGATTTTCAGGCCAACGCCTTGGAGGTTGCGAACATCCTGCGTGCGCTCGGCAACGAGCGGCGCCTGATGATCCTGTGCCAGCTGGCGGAAAGCGGCGAAGCGACGGCGGGGACGCTCGTCGAGGCGTCGGGATTGAGCCAGTCGGCTCTGTCGCAGCACCTCGCCAAGATGCGGGACGAAGGCATCGTGACCTTCCGGCGCGAGAGCCAGACCCTCTGGTATCGCATCGCCGATCCCCGGATCGAACAGCTCATGGCCGAGCTTCACCGTCTCTATTGCCGCCGACAGCACGCCTGATGCTTCAAAAGGAGTCCACCATGTCCCTTGCTTCCATTTCGCCTGAAAAGGCCAAGGCGCTGCTCGACCGGGGCGCCATTCTCGTCGATATCCGCGAAACCGACGAACATGCCCGCGAGCGCATTCCCGGTGCGCGCCATCATGCGTTGTCGCAACTGCCAGACGCTCTCCCGGCACCCGCAGGCCCGGTGATCTTCCATTGCCGCTCAGGGAATCGGACGAAGATCAACGCGGATCGCCTTGCCGCCGCGGCCGCATGCGAGGCCTACATTCTCGAAGGTGGAATCGATGCCTGGAAGAAGGCGGGGCTTCCGATCCTCCAGGACAAGCATCAACCCCTCGAAATGATGCGACAGGTGCAGATCGCGGCGGGCTCGCTCGTGGTTCTCGGCGCATTGCTCGGCACCTTCGTTCACCCGGGTTTCTACGCCCTGTCCGGCTTCGTGGGCGCGGGCCTGGTTTTCGCGGGCGTCACCGGCACCTGCGGCATGGCGCGCATTCTGTCTCTGGCCCCCTGGAACCGCAGGACAGCTGCGAGCGCTTAACGCGAGGACATGGCATGTCACTTCTGCTGATGAACGGCGCCGCCCTCGGATCCGGCACGCTTGTCGGGCTCGTGCTCGGTCTTGTGGGCGGAGGCGGCTCGATCCTTGCGGTTCCCCTTCTTGTCTATGCGGTCGGTATCGCATCTCCGCATGTCGCCATCGGCACAAGCGCGCTCGCAGTCTCGGTGAGCGCCTTCGGCAATCTCATGGCCCATTGGCGCGCCGGACATGTGAAATGGCGCTGCGCGCTTGTCTTTGCGAGCGCGGGCGTTCTCGGCGCGCTGGGCGGAGCGAGCCTTGCCAAGGCCATCGACGGCCAGCGCCTGCTTGCCCTGTTCGGCGTATTGATGATCGTTGTCGGTCTGGCGATGCTGCGCCGCCGACGAGCGGACGGCGATCCATCCTTGCGCCTGTCGAAGGAGAATGCCGGCGCCCTGCTCCCTCCCCTGCTCGGAACGGGCTTCGCCGTCGGCCTGCTCTCCGGTTTTTTCGGCATCGGCGGCGGTTTTCTGGTCGTGCCCGGATTGATGCTGGCAACAGGCATGCCGCTGACCTTCGCCATCGGTAGCTCGCTGGTTGCAGTGACCGCGTTCGGCGCGGCGACTGCCGCGAGCTACTCCGCCTCCGGCCTCATCGACTGGACGATCGCCAGCCTGTTCATCGGTGGCGGTCTTGTCGGCGGTTTCGGTGGCATCGCGCTCGGACAGAAGCTGAGCAAGCGCAAGCGGGCCTTGAGCATGCTCTTTGCCGCGCTCGTCATCGTAGTCGGCGTCTATGTCACGATGCGGGGCATCATCGCGCTCACCGTTGCGGCATGAGCTTTGAGGATTGCGACCGCCGCAATCCACAAAGGTCACTGCAGGGCGCTGAAACCGTTGGGCAAGAGCATATTGGCAGCGAGATCTTCCGCAATCACGTCTTCCAGAGAGACCGACAGAAGCAGGTTGCCTTGTGCATCGACCACGCTGAGATCCCACCCGTTCCAATCGAGTTTCTCGGCATCTCTTTGCTGAGAGACCTCGCGGATCGCCTGCAGGGCTTCGCCATGAGCGTCATCGAGATTGGAGATTTCAATACCGTGTTCATCCTGAAAGAAGCGGTCTCCATTCGATAGATTGAAATAACAGCGCATACAGAACCTCAACTGAACAAGCGAGCCGCATCGGCGGCAACAAGTACAGGGATTGGGAATGGGAGGTTTTGCATCACGTGCTCCGAGGCACGGTCGGAGTCGGCGCAGCCACTTGCAACGCCCCGATATCGATCAGGACGTTCACGGCACCGATAAGAGTATCGGAAGCATCGCGCAAAGGGGTGGCGAAGGGCATGAAATGAACCCATGTGCCGTCCGGTCTCTCCGCGATCGCATCGACGTTTCGCACCTCCTTGTTCTCGCGTAATGCGATGGCCATCGGACAATCCTCGTGCGGAAGCGCCGTGCCGTCCGGCCGGTAGATGCGCCAGGATCCGCACCAGCGGTCCTGTCCCAGGACGGGACGCCTCCCCCAAAGAGCCACGGCGGCTTCGTTGTAGTATGTGATGAAACCCACAGCGTCCGTGACATAGACGGCGGCCGGAAGCGCCTCAAGGATCTCCGGAAAGAGCGACGCCGCCGGCATCGGGTTGGAAACCGGTATTTTCTCAGCCCTGAGCGCCACCGGAGCAGACTTTCCCCGTTCGGACGCTTTCCTTTTCTCGCTCACCACGAGATTGAGCAGCAACTTGCGAACGTGGCGGCGAATATCTTCGGCCTGCGAAACAAGGTCCCTGTCGATGTCTGCGTACATCATCAGCCATTCCCTCCGGTTTCCAGCCGGTTGGCGCGCATTCGTGACGTCAATAGACAAAGTCGTGTTGTTGGATTCGACGATTACCAAACTTGACTATGGCGAGATCATGACAGTGCGAAACCGCCTGCCCTCATCCTTATTCTCCATCGCCGTATCCGTATTTCCTCGAACCGTTGCGCTGCACTGAAGCGGAACCGTCTGCCCGAGCGCGAGTTCAACCACGGAGAAGGGCTTGAACGATCATCGGTCGAAAGCTCAACCGGCAGGATCGCGGCGGCGACAACGGGACCGTCCGCGATCTGGCCATTGAAGTCCAGAACCACAACTGCGAGCCGCAGTTTCTCCTGAGGATCGTTCATGCCTTTGACCCTGCGTGCAATCCTGCCGACCTTGTTCGCGCTTCTGCTCGGCTACGGACTCATGCAAATGGGCAATACGCTGCAGGGCACATTGCTCAGCGTGCGCGGCAGTTTAGAGGCGTTCACGCCGACGCAGATCGGCGCGGTCGGCGCGGCATTCTGGACCGGAATCGTGCTCGGCTCCCTGTGGGCAGGAACGGTGATCGGGCGCGTCGGACATACTCGCACTTTCGCGGCGCTCGCGGCCATCGCCGCGTCAGCGACGCTTTTGCATCTCCTTGTGATCCACCCGGTGGTCTGGATCGCCGCGCGCGCGCTCACCGGTTTCTGCTTCGCCGGTCTGTTCATAGTAGTCGAAAGCTGGCTCAACGCAGCAGCCACGACGCAGACGCGAGGGCAGATCCTGAGCCTTTACGGCATGACCGGGCTGATCGCGGGCATCGGCGGACAGCTTCTTCTGCCGGCAGGCGATCCCTCCGGCTTCCGGTTGTTCTGCATCGTTTCCATGATCATCTCGCTGGCCCTGGTTCCCATCGCTCTCTCCCGCGCAACGGCACCGATTCACGCAACGGGCGAGACGAAGATCAGCCTGCCGCGTCTCAATCGGCAATCGCCCTTCGGAGTCGTAGCTGCGTTTCTATGCGGCGTGACGACCGCCTCGTTCTTCGCGCTCGGCCCTCTCCTCGCGCAACAGGCGGGCCTGGATACGAGCGGCATCGCCATCTTCATGGCCTGCGGTACACTGGGCGGTTTCGCCATGACGTGGCCGCTGGGCTGGATCTCCGACCGTGTCGACCGCCGTCTCGTCATCATCGGCGCGGCCGGAATGGCGGCAGCGATCCTGCTCGGGCTCATCACTTTCGTGCCGGAGAATCCGCCGCCTTGGGTTCTCTATGCATGCGTCGCGGTTTTCGGAGGCAGCGTCATTCCCACCTACAGCATCGTCACGGCGCATGTGAACGACATGGTCGAATCGGGCGAGTTCGTGGCGGCGTCGGGCGGCCTGTTGATCCTATTGGGAGCAGGCTCTTCCGCAGGGCCCATTTTGTCGGGCATGGCCATGTCGGCCTTTGGCCCTCTCGGACTGGCCTATGCCATCATCCTCGCGCAGATCCTGATGGCGGCGTGGGGCGTCTACCGCATCAGGCAGCGCGCCGCGCCGCCCGAAGAGCAGAAGGAGGCCTTCGTACCCGAACCCACTGTACCGGTGGGAACGGAGCTGGTGACGAATTCCTGATGGGAGTATGCGGCGACGGGGGCGCAATCACGCCGTCGCCGCGCGACGTCCGGCGGCATCGATGACGATTTCGCCATCCTCCTTGCGGAACTCGCCCAGTTGAGGCGCCGGCAGGATGTCGAGCACGGTCTCGGACGGGCGGCACAGCTTCACGCCCAGAGGCGTCACTACGATCGGGCGATTGATCAGAATCGGATGCGCCATCATGGCATCGAGCATCTGATCGTCGGTGATTGCGGGATCGCCGAGGCCGAGTTCCTGGAACGGCGTCCCCTTCTCGCGCACCACGTCACGCACGCTCACACCCATGCGGTGGATGAGCTGACGGAGGAGAAGTCGCGTCGGAGGCGTTTTGAGATACTCGATGATATGCGGCTCGACCCCGGCATTGCGGATCAGCCCGAGGGCGTTGCGCGAGGTGCCGCAATCGGGATTGTGGTAGATGATCACGTCCATGTCGAATTATCCTAAGGGTTGGTCAAGGGAATCTGGAGCAGGCAGTCCAGGCCTGAAGGTACGAAATCCATCTGCACCTGTCCTCCGAGTTCATGGGCAATGCTCCGCTCGATGAGCCTCGTGCCGAAGCCGCGATGCTCGGGTTTCCGCACGACCGGCCCTCCCTGCTCCAGCCATCGAATCGTCAGACGGTTCTCTCCGGGTTCCGGCTGCGTCACGGTCCACGAAACCCTGACGCTCCCCCGAGGGGTGGAGAGGGAGCCATATTTCGCGGCGTTCGTCGCCAGTTCGTGGAACACCATGCCGAGGCTCAAGGCCTGTTGCGGCTTGAGCTGCACAGCCTCGCCCGCGGCACGGATCCGATTTTGATCGATTCCCCCATAGGGCTGCAACTCGGCGCCAAGAATCTCGTCGATGGAAGCGCCCTCCCAGAGCTTCCGGGTGAGGATATCGTGCGTCGCGGAAAGTGCCATGAGGCGTGCAATGAAATTGGTCTGGAATGCTCCCGGATTCACGCTTCTCCGCAATGTCTGCTGCGCCAGGGACTGGACGGTGGCCAGAGTATTCTTGACCCGATGATTCAATTCATGGAGCAGAAGCAGCTGGCGCTCCTCGGCATGCTTGCGGTCCGTGATGTCGAGGGATGCTCCGATCATGTAGGCGGGGCGCCCTTCCGGATCGGAGAAGATGCGACTGCGGTCGTAGATCCAGTGCTCGGTCCCATCCGGCAGAATGGTGCGGAATTCGTGTTCCGCGGTCGCCCGGTTCTTGATGGCCATGTCGGTCACCCGGCTCACATAGTCCCGGTCGTCAGGGTGCACGAGATTGAGAACGTCGGTCAGGTTCCGGGGCACTTGAGCCGCGTCGAGACCGAAGACGCTGAGCATGGCCGGGTCCCACTCGATCAAGTCCCGCTGAATATCCCATCGCCACGTTCCCGTGTGGGATGCCTGGAGAGCCGCATACAGCCGCTCCTGCGCCGTTTCCAGCCGCTCGAGCGCGCCGCGCATGGCCGAAGCGACGAGAACCATCAGGATCGCGCTGACGAGGAAGAGCGCGAATTCTGTGATCTCGCCGATGGAGAGCAACTCGAATTCGAACGGAGTTCCGATAACGACATACCAGGTCGCAATCAGGCCCACGATGGTGGCAATGAGGCCGGGCACGATCCCGCCGATGACCGTTGCCACCAGAATTACCGGGAACAAGGTAATGAACGGAACCGACGACCCTACCAGCGGCTCCAAAACCATGCGTGCTGCAATCGCCGCAGCGACACAGCCTAATGCGATCGCAATGGCGACCGGCGAGTTGGCTGGAACGAGTTTTGTATAACGATTGAACACAAAACCGACTTGGGTACGAGGAGCGCTATAGTCTGCGGAACGGAATATGACCGAGGCGCAAAGATAAATTTTCCGACGCAGGATGAGGATCTTGAAGAGCGAGCTACCGGCACTCGCCTCCCTGCCCCAGCTTCAAACCGGAAAGGACCTTCTCTACGAGCGTTTCATAGGCTGCGCGCGTTTCGACGTTGGACAGGGAGAGTTCGAGCAGCCAATCCTTCGAGATAGGAACGATGAAGGTTTCTACCGTCACCGCATGCGACGCCGAGGGAAGGTTGGCATCGACCCAGGTCGCGGTCCAGCGCGTGGCCCCCGACGACAGGGAAGCCAGGGTCACCGCCTGGGCGGGCCGGCCGAAGAGATTTTCATGGTCACGCTGCAGAAACGCGGCATCTCGGCTTGCAAGGTCAGGCTCCGGCCGGTCCTTTACCTCCCGGGCGGAGCGCACGAACGTCTCAAGCTCGGCCGCGGCGGACATGGCGGACAGACTCATCTTCAGATCGTCGCTCGCGGCCAGCCGCCATTCCTGCGGCAAAGAGAGGATGAAACAAAGGCTCGAAGTGATTTGGCCGACGACCCGGGTTTCATCCGTCGCACGCTCGAAGCGGACAACTTCCGGCACATTCGGATCGTTCTGCATGCGCAGCGAAGCATGGCTGTCGGCAGTCGATGCGATAAGAAGCGCCACCACGGTGCCCAGGCACGGCGACAGCCTGATCAGACGCTTCCAGGGCAACATGAAGATCTCCAAGGGCGAAACTATCCTTCATGAAAGAACGCTTTCAACGGCTTCGAGTTGCCGGACGCGTCCTCTTGAGTTGACCTGTTCGGGCCCTACCTCGCCCTGAGACTTTGGCGAAAGTGGGAGATGACGGATGTCCGCCATGTTGCGCGTTTCGATCGTTGCAGCGAGCCTGATGACGGCTGGCCAAGCTTCTGCGGCCACCTGCCGGGATCCCGCCGGCTTCGAGAAATGGCTCGGCGATATCCGCCAGGAGGCGATTCAGCAAGGCATTGCGCCGGATGCCGTCAATGCCGGACTGTCGGGTGTTTCCTTCGATCAGACCGTCATCAGGAAAGACCGCGGCCAAGGCGTCTTCAAGCAGAGTTTCGAGCAATTCGCAGGTCGCATGGTATCGCCCTACCGCCTCAAGACCGGCGCAGCGCTTCTCAGGAGGCACGCGGGCACCCTTGCGCGCATCGAACAGCAATACGGCGTTCCTGGCCCGGTGCTGGTCGCGATCTGGGGGCTGGAGAGCGATTTCGGCGCCGTGAAAGGCAATATGGCGACCATCCGTTCCGTGGCGACGCTGGCTTTCGACTGCAGGCGTACGGAGATGTTCCAGGCGCATCTGTTCGATGCTCTCCGAATTGTCGAGCGCGGCGATCTCAGGCCCGGCGAGATGCGCGGCGCCTGGGCGGGAGAACTCGGGCAGACCCAGTTCATGCCGTCCTCCTACATCAAGTACGCAATCGACTTCGATGGGGATGGACGGGCCGATCTTCTCCACAGCCCTGCCGACGTTCTGGCCTCGACGGCGAACTATCTCAAAAGCCATGGCTGGATGAGAGGCGCCCCCTGGTCGCCGGGCTCGCCCAATTTCGAAGCCTTGCGGCAATGGAACAAGTCGCAGGTCTATTCGCAGACCGTGGGCTATTTCGCGACGCGGCTGTCCGATGGGGATATCTCGGACGACAGCGTGAGCCAATAAGACGCACGCCGAAGAAAAGGGTGGGCATTTTGCGAGGCCCACCCTGTCGATCGATCAGCCGCGGGCGCGAGCGCGGATCATGAAGTTGTCGTAGGCGTATTCGGCCACCTGGAACCAGAGATATTCCTCGCCGCGGAACGCCTTGTAACTGTCATAGAGCTTCTTGAAGTTCGGGTTGGAGGCGGAGAGTTCGTCGTAGATCTCGTTCGCCGCCTTGTAGGCCGCTTCCATGATTTCCTGCGAGAACGGCCGTAGCTGCGCCCCCGCGCCGATCAGGCTGCGCAGAGCTGCGGGATTGCGGGCGTCGTATTTCGCCTGCGTATCCACATTCGCATAACCCGCGGCCGCCTGCACTGCCGCTTGGTATGCCTTCGGCAGGGAGTTCCACTTCTCAAGATTGATGAAGAAATGAATCGCCGGGCCGCCTTCCCAGAAGCCGGGGTAATAGTAATAGGGCGCGACCTTGTTCAGGCCGAGCTTCTCGTCGTCATAAGGCGCGACCCACTCGGCGGCGTCGATGGTGCCGCGCTCGAGGGAGGGATAGAGATCTCCGCCCGCGATTTGCTGCGGCACCACGCCGAGCTTCGCCATGATCTGGCCCGCCAGACCCGCGATGCGCATCTTGAGGCCCTTCAGGTCGTCGACGGTCTTGATCTCCTTGCGGAACCAGCCGCCCATCTGGGCTCCGGTATTGCCGGCGGGAAGCGCGAAAAGGTTATACTTGGAATAGAACTCGTTGAGCAGCTTGTTGCCGTCGCCGTGATAGAGCCAGGCATTGGTCTGACGCGAATTCAGGCCGAAGGGCAGATTGGTGCCGATGGCGAAGGTCGGGTCCTTGCCGATGTAGTAGTAGGAGCAGGAATGCGCCATCTCGACGGTGCCGTTGCCGACCGCATCTGCCGCCTGCGGCGTGCCGACGATTTCGCCCGCCGCGAAAGGCTGAATCTGGAATTTGCCGTCCGTCGCCTCGGCGACATACTTGGCGAGAAGCTCACCTCCGCCGAAGAGAGTATCGAGCGACTTCGGAAAGCCCGAGGTGAGGCGCCAGCGGATCTCGGGAGAGGACTGGGCGATGGCGGGCATGGCCACCGCTCCTGCCGCCGTTCCAACTGTGGCGGCCTGGAGAAAAGCGCGACGCTTCATGGAGATTCCTTTCACAATATGAGTTTCCACAACGCGCTGAAGACAGAACGTTTCAAAACACAACCTGGAAACACACCAGTTTGACCAAGCTCCTCATAACGGCACGAGCGGAAGGAGGCATGCCCATAAAAGCAGGGACATCATGCGTCAGACGCATGCATCACACCGGGATGGAATGACAAGCTGGGCGGCCAGTCGGTTTTCAATGGCTTTTGGTAGGAAGCAAACCGCTCTCACAGAGGTGGGCCGCCCATTTTTCGGGCGGGGAAACGGTTCCCCACGTTGCGTTGACGCGAGTCTTCGGTTCCTGAAAATGCTCTAGGTCATCAACTCCCCTGCTCCCCAAGCCAGGAGCAGCAGGATGATGAACAGCACGAGGAAGAGGCCGAAAAGAACCTTGGCGATGGTTTTAGCCCCGGAAGCGACACCCGTGAATCCCAACGCACCTGCAACGAGGGAGATGACGAGAAAGATTAGGGCCCATTTGAGCATGATTGTCGCTTTCCGGGAAAATGGTCGCCTCAAAAGACATAAAGTCTCAGGACCATTCGGGTTCCATCCGGACCCAAGGCCAGCGCCTAGCTCTCGGCAGGTGATCAACCCAAGGCCTTGGCGATGGCTTCGAGGACGGCGGCGATACGGAAAGGTTTGCGCAGGAAGGTCTTATATCCGGAACTGCGCTGCGCAACGGTTTCCTCGGGCAGCGAACTCATCACGATGACAGGGATGCCGGATGTGCCAGGGTTCGCCGTGAGGGCGGCAAGCATCGCCGGTCCATCCATGATCGGCATCATGAAGTCGACGATGATGAGATCCGGAGGCCACTCGGCAAGGCGCTCGAGCCCCTGCTTTCCGTTGTTGGCGACGATGACGCGATAGCCTTCGTCGCCGAGGAGCGCTTCGAGCACCTCTGCGACCGCCCACTCGTCATCAACCACGAGGATAGTCTTCACGTGCTGTCTCCCGAGGGCTCGTCGGGAGCGAAGAGCGGCACCGTGAAAGGCGCCGGCACAGCGCCCGTCTGGCGAACGAGTTCATTCAGGACGAGATCGGCCTGTATCGAGTCGGCTTCGATTTCGATCCCGCGCGTCGTGATGTCGTAGCGTCGAAACCGAGGCTGGATAGCGCTGTCGCGGGCCTTGAGCACCACAATCAGCCGATGGATATCGGCTCCTAAAGCGGCAAGGCGCATAAGCACGATGTTTTCGGCAATCGGCGACAGCCCCACGATGGGGAGGCTCGCCAGCGGCTGGCCGGGCACGATGCCGTTGAAATCGAGCTCGAAGGTTCCGAGCATCGTGGCGCCCAGCGCACGGAACTCGTTCGCCAATGCGGTGAGCGAGGGGCCAATGCGGCTCTGCTCCCCCGTCATCTGCAGAAAGTCGTTGATCCCGTCGATGAAGATGCGTTTCGCGCCCTGCGTGCGGACCCTGTCCAACAGCCGTATGCAGACCTCGTCGAAGTTTCCTTCCGTCGACGGCTGCCAGAGGATTTCGACCTGTCCTGAGTCGAAATGACGGGCGACGGTCAGATTCAGCGAATGCGCCTTGAAACGGATTGATTCCGGGCTCTCGTCGAAGCTGAGATAGACCCCTTGCTCGTCACCGGTTCCGAGGAACTGGTGGCCGACCGTGCTCTTGCCAGAGCCGGCGGCGCCCATGAGCAGTGTCGTCGAATGGCGATGGAGTCCTCCGCCGAGCATGCCGTCGAGCATGTGAATGCCCGTAGAAAGCTTCGGACCATCCACCTCGATCGGGCGGCTCGGTTCAACGAGCAAGGCCTCGATGCGCGGCTGGACCACAATGCCAGCATCCGTAACCTGGAAGGAGTGGAGCCCACGCATGAAGTCACCGCCCCGCATCTTATGGACCAGGAGTTCGCGCTCTGAACGCCGCCTGTGAAGCACGCTGCGCAGCTCGATGAGACCATCCACCATGGTATGCTCGGCGGAGGCAAAGCCTTGATCGGCTGCGGCGCTGGTCAGCAAGACCATGGTGCAATCCGCGAGATCCGCCTGGATCTGAAGTTCATGAATGAATTTCTTGAACTCGCGAGGTGTGCCCGCAGTTTCCTCCGCCGAGACCAATCCGTCCAGAATGAGAAGGTCGACCTGCCTTGCGCGGATTTCACGCCGCAATGCCTCGGTGAGCCCCTTCAGCCCCTCCGTCTCCAGAATACGAAAGGCACTGAGATAGGAGACACCATCTGGAATCGACGCCTCGTCGAAGAAGGCGAGTTGTCCGATATGAGCCAGCATGCGCCCATGCGTTTCGGCGAGCAGGGTGACATAGAGCGCCCGTCCGCCCTTTGCCGCATGGTTGAAGCAGAGCTGGTTGCCCAGGATCGTCTTGCCTGCGCCGGGCGTGCCTTGAACGATGTAGATGCCGCCGCGCAGGACCCCACCCTGAAGGATCGTGTCCAGACCCCGGATTCCTGTCGGAAGCTTGTCGATGCCCCGGTCGTTCACCTTGCGTTCCTAATGTCGTTCATCATGCTTGTTCCGTTTCGTGATTCGGCAGGTGGAGCGTGAAGGTCGTTCCTTGTCCAGGCGCACTGCGTATCCGAATATCTGCTCTCATCGCCTCTACCAATTGCCCGACGACCCATAATCCGACTCCGAAGCCACCAATGGCAACCCCTTGGGTCGCCGCCCGCTCGAAACGGTCGAAGATCCGGGACTGATCGCGGGCTGAAATCCCGACGCCCTGATCCCGCACCTCGAGGACCACGCTTTCAGGGTCGGATCGGAGATGCAGATAGATGGGACGGCCGAGACCGTACTTCACCGCGTTCGAGATCAGATTGTCGAGAATTTGCTCCATTGCCAAGCGGTCGAGGTGGACGAAAAGGCTGTCCGGAACATCGATCGCGATGGAGGAGCCTACGTAATGGGCCGCGGGTGTCAGGGCCCCGGCGACCTCCCTCGCCAATGCGGCAAGATCGAATGTCTCGAGCTGGAGGCTGAGCTTGCCGGTGGTCATGCGCGACACTTCGAGAAGCGCGGTCGCGCGCCGCACATAATGCTCGACCAGCGTCTCGAGACGGCCAAGGCCGCGGGCGAGATCGGAATTGGAACGGTCAGGCTCATCGGCGATGCGCCGCAACCGCTGAACATGCGCGAGGATCGGCGTCATCGGATTGCGCAGCTCGTGAGCGGCGACGGCCAGGAAGGCATCGCGAGCGGCGACCGCGTCCTGCAACTCCGTCACTTGGCGTTCCAGCGCCTCAATGGCGCGCTTCTGCGATTGGTCGTTTGACACCATCTGTTTCGGACTATCCATCAACGAGGCGTCTCCGCCGACGGACCAACATCCCATATGAAGCCGCCTGCCCTAGGGATAGGGCGCAGGCGGGGAGAGTTCAATGCCTGCAGGAGCACAAGAAAACCTGAAACTCTGCGACGCATGACTTCTCACATCACCACGGTCACTTTTTCGGCAGCACGCGTCAGAGCCGTATAGAGCCAGCGGCTGCGGTGTTCGCGGAAGGCGTACGACTCGTCGAACAGCATGAGATCGTCCCATTGCGAGCCTTGGGCTTTGTGAACGGTGAGCGCGTACCCGTAAGTGAACTCGTCGGACTCGCGGCGCAGGACGAAGGGAACCTCCTCCTCCGCCCCCTCGAAGAAGGCCTTGTGAACCGACACCTCGACGGCCTTTCGGCGGCCGTCGTCGTCGGGCAGCACGTCCATGCGGATGAAGTCGTTGCGGATGCCGCGCAAGGCCTGGATGTTCCAGGTGCCGCCGTTGAGCAGGCCTTTCGTCTTGTCGTTACGCAGGCAGACGAGCTTCTCGCCTGCCGCCGGCATCGGATCGCGATAGCCGTTAAGCTCGCGCAGGCGGGTATTGTAAAGACGGCGCGTCTTATTGAGGCCGACCAGAACCTGATCCGCCTCCATCACCATGCCGGCATCGATCTCCCGGCGGCGGATGATGCGGCTCTCGCCATAGGTTCCAGGTTCCAATCGCCCCCCTTCCCGCACCTTCATCGACATATGGATGATGGGATTGTCCTCCGCCTGGCGATGCACCTCGGTAAGCATCACGTCGGGTTCCGCCTCCGTGAAGAATCCGCCGCCCTTCACCGGAGGCAACTGCGCCGGATCGCCGAGCACGAGGACGGGCTGGCCGAACGAGAGCAGATCGCGCCCCAGTTCCTCATCCACCATCGAACATTCGTCGATGACGATGAGATCCGCCTTGGCGGCCGGGCTCTGGCGATTGAGCACGAATTGCGGCCCGCCCTCGTCGGACTCGCGCGAGCGGTAGATCATCGAATGGATGGTGGAGGCATCCGTGCAGCCCTTCGAGCGCAGGACGAGGGCCGCCTTGCCCGTATACGCGCCGAAGGCGACCTCGCCATCTACGCCCTCGGCGATGTGTCGGGCGAGTGTCGTCTTTCCCGTGCCCGCATAGCCGAACAGCCGGAAGACGGGCCTGTCGCCCCTGCGCAGCCAATCGGCGACGGCTTTCAAAGCGGCATCCTGTTGCGGGGACCATGTCATGAGGATTTTGCCTCGCGGCGCAGGGAATAGAGAAGGCCCGCGATGATGCAGGCGCTGCCGATGAATACATAAGGATCGAGCCGCTCACCATAAAGCCTCCAGCCGGCGAAGGCGATCAGCGGGATGCGCAGGAAATCGAGCGGCACGACCATGCTTGCATCGCCATGGCGATAGGCGTTCGTCAGGCAATAATGCGAGAGCAGCCCTCCGGCGCAGATGCCGGTGAGCGGCAGGGCCTGGGACACATCGACCCTGTGCCAGAAGCCCCAGCCCGATCCCGCGAGGTTCAGGGGCAGCTGGATCAGATTCATGAGGAAAATGATCGAGAAGGTGCTCTCGGTCATGGTGAGGCGCTTCGTAACGATTGAAACGATGGCGAAGGTGAAGGCGACGGCAAGCACCATCAGGCTTGCCGGCTGCACCGACTCCGAGCCGGGGCGCAGGATGACGAGAACACCCACGAAGCCGGACACGACGGCGACGAGACGTCCCCTGGTCAGCCTTTCATTCAAGAACGGGATCGCCAGCAGCGCCACCCAGCCGGGGGTCGTGAACTCGAGCGCGAAGACGGTTGCGAGAGGCAGGATCGTGAGGCTGTATGCCCACGCCGCCGTGCTCGCGAAGTGCAGCGTGTTGCGGGTGAGGTGAAGGCCGAGCCGATGCGGCTTCAACCCGCAACGCAGGCCGGGCCGGACGAGCGCGAGCCCCAGAAGGAACAGGATTCCCGACGCGTTGCGGATCGACAGGATCTCGAACACCGAAAATGTCGGTGACAGCGCCCGCACGGAGACGGCGGCTGCGGAGAAGGACAGAAGCGCACCGCTCATCCAGAAGACGACGGCGAGAATGCTGCGATGGGACACGGCGATATGGTCCAGGGAAAGGTTCGGCGGGACAAGGTTTCCCCTGGCTTAGCGCCTTGAATGCCCGCCGTGAAGGCTCTTTACAGATAGGCGATCATGCGCCTGGCGCCGAGGCCAAGGATCCGGGTTGCAAGCGACACGAAGGCCGAGGGCCATGCTGTGCCGGTCAATGATCCGGTCCACAACGCGCCGCCAAACCGGGCTGAAAGATGCCGAACATTCACGCGCCCGACCGCGATGAAGACCAGCTTGGCGTAAAAGGCCGGGTTGACGCCGAGATGTGTTTCCTCCGCAGCGAGAAGCACGGGTCCCCTGACGATCTGAATCGCAAGGCCGAATGGGGATGGCGTCACGTCCGATGCGCAGCGTCCTCGAAACGCCGGAAGACCAATGCGCAATCGAATACAGCGATTGCGCCGACAACGAAGGCGGCGCCGAGGACATGCATGACGTCGGCAAACGGGTAGATCCATGAAGACTGGCGTGCGAGACGGCCGGGACCTGACTGCTCCAGGACCCTTAGGCCATCGGCATAGAGCCCGATCATCAGCGCAGATCGAAGATCTTGCCGACGACCGTGATCCGTTCCGCGTGCAGTTCGTGCTCAACGCGCGTCGAGGGAAAGCCCCCGACGCGAACCCAAGCGCCAACCTTGAGCGTGTCCAGGCTCAAACCGCGCAGCGAACCGAAAAAGAGGGGCAAGAACGACCTCCCACATGGCATTGTCGTGATTCACACCCACACGCACATGCGGATTTTGCCAGCTGAGGTGCATCACGGGGCACCGATCGGCAAAATTTTCGATGCGTCGTAACTGCCCCATCCATGACGCGCGAATGCGGTGGTACGCGCGAATGCTATGCCTGTACATATGGAGAGCATCACGCTTCGTCTCATGACTCGACTTCATTAGAAGATATCAGGTAACGCATTGATATGACAGGACAATTGTCACCGTTATGGCAAGTTCTCGTGATGACGTTTCCGCCGGTACAGACTCACTCTCGCGAGTATTGCGCGATGCATTCCGCCCTCCGCACACAAGTCGGAAAGCAGGACTCCGAGAAAAGTATCCACAGAAAATGTGCTTGTTTTACTTTCTACACTTTCCGTTAATCGGAACCCGCTTGGTATAACGACGTTGCCTTGCAAGCGTGACGGTTGCACGCGAAGGCCCTTGAAGGAGGCGGCTATGCCGACAGACGACAAGTCAAACCCGCTGACGATGCTGTTCACGGGTGACTCTGGTGCGACCAGCACCAAATCTACGAAGAAGGGCAGCGCTCGCCGCGGCTCGACCAGCAAGAAGAGCGCGAAGTCCGGTGCCAAGAAGACTGGCGCTACGACGGCCCGCAAACCCGCTGCGAAATCGACGGGCACCTCGTCCCGTAAGAGCGCGGCCAAGAGCACTGCAAAGAGCGCAGCGAAGACCACCTCGCGGAGCGCTGCCTCGAAGAAGGCGGGAACCAAGACGGCTGCGAAGTCGACCTCTCGGACCACCGCCAAGAAGGCGGCCGCCAGGACTGCCGCCAAGTCGGCGGCAAAGACTTCGGCTCGGACCGCAGCCAAGTCTGCGACGAAGGCCAGCGCCAAGAAGACGACTGCGAAGAAGACTTCCGCAAAGAAGACTTCTGCGAGGAAGGCTCCGGCCAAATCGGCAGCGAAGTCGACCAAGTCGGCCGCCAAGCGGACCGCGACCTCGCGTTCGACTTCGGCCCGTTCGACGACCGCTCGCGGATCGAAGGCGGTTGCGAAGAAGAGCGCCCGTTCGACGGCTTCCCGCACCGGCGCGAAGACTTCGGCCCGTTCGGCCGCCAAGAAGACTTCGGCCCGCGGCGCTGCAAAGAGCCGCGGCGCTGCAAAGAGCTCGGCGACCAAGTCCCGCAGCTCTGGCAAGTCCCCTGCGCGCGCCGCCGCCGCGACGAGCCGCACGTCCTCGACGAAGAAGTCGGGCACGGTCGGCGCGAAGCGTTCCACGACTGCCCGCAAGCGCTCCACGAAATCGAAGCGCTAAAGGCCGGTCCCGATCTATGCAGCGGATGGAGGGGAAACCCGCCACCCGGTGCATCGGCATAAAAATCGCCCGGCGAAAGCCGGGCGATTGTCGTTTCAGGAAGCGCTCAACGGCCCTTGCTCATCGGGTCACTGTCGCCCCAATAGGGCGTGGCGTTGTAGTAGCGATGCACATGCTCTTCCCATTCTCGGTCATAGGACGCATCGTGCCCCTCCGCCGTGCGCCGTGGGGCCCCGCGCAGCTGATCCTCGGTGAGGTTGAGCTCATAAGCATCAAGCTGGGTGTTGTACTTCAGAACGCCCCAGGGAAGCGTATAATACTCCTCGCCAAGCCCCATGAAGCCGCCGAAACTCATGACCGCGTAGGCCACCTTTCCTGAGCGCTTGTCGATCATCACACGCTCGATGGTCCCGATCTTGTCGCCGTCGGTCCGGCGTACGGGCGTTCCTTCGACCTTGTCGCTGGCAATGAGGCTGTGGGTTTCGCGAATGTCGCTGCCTTGTCCCGTTGCTTGTCCCGTTGTCTGCATCATCTTGCTCCTCATGTCCGTGAGATGTCAGGGCAACGTCGGGCGAAAAAGCCGGTTCCGGCTATCCTCCATACGCTCCGGACATTCCCAGATTTCCGCAACGTCATTCCCAGCGCCGGGCCTGCGAAGGAACCCCTCTATCCTGGTCACGTTGACCTGTGTTTCGCGGACAGCGACGAGGATAGAGGAACCGATCGATGAACTTTCGCCAGAAGCCGGTCGAGGATCAGGCCGTCGTGATTACTGGTGCGTCCAGCGGCATCGGCCTTGCTGCGGCCCGGCAATTCGTCTCCCGCGGAGCCAGGGGGCTTGTGCTCGTCGCCCGCAATGAAGACGCCCTGCGCCGGATCGCCGACGAGCTTAACGAGAGTGGTACACGCGCCATCGCGGTTCCCGCCGATGTCAGCAAGCGCGAGGAGCTGGAGCAGGTGGCCGACGCGGCGATCAAGACCTTCGGCGGCTTCGACACATGGGTGAATGACGCAGCAGTGGCCATCTACGGGACCTTGGAGGAGGTCCCGATCCAGGATCATCGCCAGCTCTTCGAGGTGAACTACTGGGGCGTCGTCAATGGCTCTCTCATCGCCGCCCAGCACCTGCGCAAGCGGGGCGGCACCATCATCAATCTGGGCAGCGTCCTCTCCGAGCGGACGATGATGCTACAGACCCAGTATTCCGCATCCAAGCACGCGGTAAAGGGATTCACCGATGGGCTGCGAATGGAGCTCGAGAGCGAAGGCGCGCCGGTCTGGGTGACGCTGATCAAGCCGTCCTCGATCGATACGCCCTATGTCGAGCACGCGCGCAACTATCTCGGCCACGGAGCTGCCGTGCCCCCGCCGCTCTACGATCCCAATCTCGTGGCGAAGGCCATCGTCTTCTCGGCCGAGCACCAGAGGCGCGAATTGACGATCGGTTTCGGCGGGTGGGCCATCGGTGCCATGGGCAAGGTCGCGCCGCGGCTCCTCGATAGAGCCATGGAATGGACCGGCTACTCATCCCAAACCACCGACCAGCCTGAACGCGCACAGATGCGCGACAATCTCTACCGCGCGCGCGAGGACGGCGATGTCTATTCGTCCCTTCCTCATGAACCGCGCAGGACGAGCCTTCTCCTCGAGGCGCAAATTCATCCGGTCGCCACTGCCGCCATTCTCGTGGGCATCGGAGCTGCCATCGCGGCCCTTCTCGTACCCGGGTTCCGGAACAAGCCACGACGCAGGCGACGGCTATCCCCTTACCAAGTCGTGACGCGCCGCATCGGCAACGGGCATGACAAGCCTAGCTTCGGGCCGGGCCACATCTCCCAGCGCATGGGCGTAAGTGGTCGCCAGCAGCCGCGGCATTGATCGTCCAGAGCGCTTTCGCAGACAAGACCGGCGGCCATATAGACCCGGCTTCTCGCCTCTACCCGTCCTCTACCCAGCGCGACCAGATGAACCATTCTTAAGCCGTTTCGGAGTTAAGGCATGCGCGCTAAAGCACCGGATGAGAGCATCGTATCGCCGCAAAACCGGGTCCACTTTTGCGTACGATGCTCTAGCCTCGCCACATGGATATGATTCGAACCCTCGTCTTGACCTGTGCCATCCTCGTCGCCGGCTCCGCATTCGCGCAAGACAAGGGAGCGCTTAATCCCAAGCCGCTCCCTCCCCTTGCCAATCCGGACGACCCGTCCCTCGCCGCGAAGGAGCTGTTCGGACGCCGCGAGAAGCCTGCCGCCCTACCGCCGCGCGCGCTCGGCAGCTATGCGCGAGGCTGCGTCGCGGGCGCCATGGCGATCCCCATCGACGGAGAAACATGGCAGGTGATGCGACTATCGCGAAACCGCAATTGGGGGCATCCGGATCTGATCGCGTTTCTGCAGCGACTGTCGGCGAAGGTTCCGCAGATCAATGGATGGCCGGGACTTCTCATGGGCGATATCGCGCAGCCGCGCGGCGGTCCGATGATCACCGGGCACGCTTCCCACCAAATCGGACTCGATGCTGATGTCTGGCTGACGCCCATGCCGTCACGCCGCCTGACCCGTGCCGAGCGAGAGGAGCTTTCGGCCACCAATGTAGTGCGCTCCGACTGGCTCGACGTGGATCCGCAAGCCTGGACGCCGCAGCACATGGCCCTCATTCGCGCCACGGCAATGGAGCGCCAAGTGGCACGCATTTTCGTGAACCCCGCCATCAAGAAGGCCCTGTGCCGAGAGGCTGGCCAGGATCGCGGATGGCTCACGAAGGTTCGGCCGACATTCGGCCACAACTATCATTTCCACATCCGTCTTGCCTGCCCCGATGGCGATGGGAGCTGCGCCGATCAGAATCCACCGCCTTCGGGCGATGGCTGCGGGGCGGATCTCGCGCAATGGTTCACGCCGGAGATGCTCCATCCGAAGCCGACTAAGCCGCGTCCGCCCCTGACACTCGTTCAGCTTCCGCCGGAGTGTCGCCGCGTTCTCATGGCGCCCTAGAGCCTCGGACCCAAATGTGGAATGCACTTTTGGGATCAAGCCGATGCTCCTCGTTGGATAAGCGCATCGTTCCGGCTCTCGTCATCGCGTCTGCTCTGTCCTTATTCAAGCGCCCGAGTTTTAGAGGCCGCTTGCCCGTCAACGCAGGCCGATGAGGGGTGAGGACGCCGAGCATGACATCCGATTCCGTCGCCTGCAGCGCATGCGTCACGAAATGAAACAGGGCCTGCAGGGCCGCCGCGAGCAGCAGCGCGAGCGAGATCACCAAGCCCACGTAAAATGGCGCCATAAGCCGGCGGCTCGCGAACAGGAAGCGATCGAGAAGTCGGGTATCACCCGGCTCCATCATGAAGCCGAGTGGATGCCGTGATGGCGTATCAGATGTGAGATCTCATGCGGCCGCGATGCCGGTCCCGATCTGGCACGTCACGCCGGTACCGCCGAGCCCGCAATATCCATTCGGGTTCTTGGCCAGATATTGCTGATGATAATCCTCGGCGAAATAGAACGGACCGGCATCGAGAATCTCGGTCGTGACCGGCCCGTAACCTCGACTCGCAAGCGCCTCCTCATAGGCTGCCTTCGATGCCTCCGCGGCCTTGCGCTGGCTCTCGTCGAAGACATAGATGCCGGACCGATATTGCGTACCGGCATCATTGCCCTGGCGCATGCCTTGGGTCGGGTCATGGCTTTCCCAGAAGGTCTTGAGCAGCGTCTCATAGGAGATCTTTTTCGGATCGAAGACGACGAGCACAACCTCGTTGTGTCCCGTCAGGCCCGTACAAACTTCTTCATAGGTCGGATTGGGCGTGACCCCGGCAGCATAGCCGGCCGCCGTAATCCAGATCCCATCGCCCAGCTGCCAGAACTTGCGCTCTGCGCCCCAGAAACAGCCGAGCCCGAACAGAGCCCTCTCCAGGCCTTCGGGATAGGGCGGCTGAAGTGATCGGCCATTAATAAAATGTGTTTCTGCCGTCGGCAGGGGCGAAGCGCGGCCGGGCAGAGCCTCGGCCGGGGTGGGCAGATCGAGTCGCTTGCGGAAGCTGAACATGGAGGGCCTCTCGTTTCGCCCTAATGTAAGCGTTTTCTGCCGCGCCGGGAGAGCTCTCCCGTCACCATCCCGTGAAAAGGTGCCGCGCCGACGCGATCAGCGCCCCGCCAGATATCCGATGGGCTCTATCGATTTCTGCCCGAGCCAGAGCAGGAAAGCCCCTACCAGGAAACCCGTCACCGAGGCGGGAAGCTGCAGGAAAGGAGCGAAGAACGAGTCCCACAGCCAGGGATAAAAGCGCTGCGCCACCCGCATCTGAAGATTAGGCACGCCCCCCGGGACGAGCATGTTGATGAGGCCGTCGAGAGGAGTGAACGATATGACATTATTGACGATCGACCGCGTGCCGTCGATCACCAAACCGACGAAACCTGCCGCGACCAGCAGAAGGCCCAAACTACGCGCCAGAAACTTCACAAGCCACCCCTCCCCAAACGGATAGGTATTTTAGGGCGTTTTGTCACAAAGGCAAAGCGATCCCGCCAACTTCTTATAAGTTCGATCTTGCCTTTCGCATGCATTTAGCGATACACGGACCCCTCCGCACGTCGCGGGCTCGATCCTGCCTTCGCTTCTCTCGAAAGCTGGCACGGACGAGCGAGCCAAGAGCTCATTCAGGAGGGGTGGCCGAGTGGTTGAAGGCGCACGCCTGGAAAGTGTGTATACGGGAAACCGTATCGAGGGTTCGAATCCCTCTCCCTCCGCCATTATCTAAGTCTCTGATATTGTAGACTTTTTTCCCTCAGGACTAATACTAGCAAGTCGCGGTATCTTTTAGACAATTTCCGGATAACTATTCTCTGATGCTGGCCGGCCCCACGAGGTGGTCCTGGATCAATGGTAGTGGATGATTGGTCGTGGCGCTACGGTTGGGGTGGCAGGCGGAGCTGGCTGGGGTTGCGCAGCCGGCCATTGCACCACCTCGGGTGCGGGTGGTTTGTAGCCGAGCGCAGAATGCGGGCGAACGGTATTGTAGTGGCGCCGCCAGCTTTCGATCACGATCTGGGCCTCCTTCAGCGTGTAGAACATCTCTCCGTTGAGGAGTTCGTCGCGAAGTTTCGCATTGAAGCTTTCACAATAGCCGTTCTCCCACGGGCTCCCCGGCTCGATATAGGCCGTTTTGGTCCCGACCCCGCGTTGATCCAATCGCGAACTGCTCGGGCGATAAATTCCGGACCGTTATCGGATCGAATGTGGCCCGGGACCCCGCGCAGGATGAACAAGTCCGAAAGCACGTCGATGACATCGACGGCCTTCAGCTTCCGGCTGACGCGGATCGCGATGCATTCGCGGGTGAACTCATCGATGACGTTGAGCATGCGGAACCTGCGCCCGTTATGCGTGCGATCCTCGACGAAGTCGTAGGACCAAACGTGATTGGGATACTCGGGCCGGAGGCGGATGCACGAGCCGTCATTGAGCCAGAGCCGTCCCTTCTTCGGCTGCTTTTGCGGAACCTTCAGCCCCTCCCGTCGCCAGATCCGTTCGACCCGTTTGATGTTTACCATCCAGCCGGCATCCCGCAGCAGAGCGGCGATCCGCCGGTAGCCGTAGCGTCCGTACTGGAGGGCAAGCGCGACGATGTCGGCGGTCAATGCCGCCTCGTCATCGGCTGTTGTCGGGATCTTGCGCTGTGTGGAGCGATGTTGGCCGAGAACCCGGCAAACCCGTCTCTCCGACAGGCCCAGCTCCGCGATCACATGATCCACACAGGCGCGGCGACGGGCGGGGCTCAGAAGTTTCCCTTGGCAGCCTCCGCCAGGATCATCTTGTCGAGGGTCAGGTCGGACACCGCGCGACGCAGCCTCGCGTTCTCGGCCTCGAGCTCCTTCAAGCGCCTGGCCTGGCCCCCTTTGAGACCGCCGTATTCCTGGCGCCACCGATAGTACGTAACTTCCGTCACGCCTATCGACCGGACAGCTTCCGCCACCGGTCGTCCCTGCGCCGTCAGCACGTCCACCTGCCGCAGCTTCGCGACGACCTCCTCGGCCGTGTGTCTCTTCTTGCTCATTCTTTCGTCCTCCATTCGGCTCAAAAGCCATACATCAGGGAGGACCACTTTTGTGGAGGCAGGCCAGGTGGATAAGGGCTCCAACATGCCCGACTGTCGAGCCAATGATCGATGATGCGCTCAGTCTTCCCAGTTGGAATGGCCAAGGGCAACCGTCCCATTCTGTTGTGCCAGCGGATGTCCGAGCCGTCGGATGGAATGGAGCGCGGGCTCGGCAACCGTCTGTGGCACCGGCATGGCCAAGCGAATAGAACGCCAACGGATTTCCACCGGTGATTGGGAGAGGGCAACGGCATTGCCGCAATCGCAGCAATGCCGGGTCTAAAAACAAGAGAAACTGATCTGGATCAGGGCAGACGGGTCGGCATGCAGGTCTACTGGACCGATAGAATAGATCCGACCGTTGCCGACATCCGAGCCGCCTTCTTCGCCATTTGAATGCAATGCTGAAGAAAGTTTAGCGGCAACAACACTTGATTCAGACGCAGGCCTGTTCCTTAACCGGCAAAGGAGCCGAACCATGGCACGGGGACACAACCTCCCTTCCCGCCCAGGCAGTATTTCAGACCGCGGTTTCGGCAGTCCGCTGCTCACACCCATTCTTGCGCTGTATCGTGACATGAACCGCTTGTTTGAAGATGCCTCCGAAGGAGGCGGTGGATTGTCCTCCGCCGGGGTGCGGCACAGCGTCCGAACCTTGATGCCTCAGATCGACGTGAGCGAGACAGATAAGGAAATCCGGATCACTGCAGAGATGCCCGGGGTCAAAGAGGATGACGTTGAGGTGACGGTTACCGACGATATGCTCATGATCCGTGCGCAGAAGCAGATCGAGCGCGAGGAGGATAGCCAGAGCTACCATGTAAACGAGCGAGTATTCGGCACCTTCCTGCGCACGCTGCAACTGCGCTTCCCAGTCGCTGGGGATCAGGTCCAGGCTCGGTTCGATAACGGGGTCCTCACCATCACGATCCCTAAGGCGCAAACGCAGCAACGCTCTCAGCGCATCCAGGTGCAAGGCCGCTTGAACCAGGGTTCACAGCAGGGCATCTCTGGTGAACAGGACGGTCCGGCTCGAGGGTCCCAGAGCACTCAGAGCAGCTCAAGCTCTCAGAAGACCAACTGAAATAGCAGGAGGAGGCCGTGTCCCGTCAACGACTTGATCGTTGTGGCAGAATGCAACACGCGGATCGGATCCGTTCCCTGTTTTTGATAAGGCCATCCTAATTGTGTGGCATGCTTTTGTTGGGCGATTTTGGTCCCAGGGAGACTGCTGGAATCGGCCCCGGAGGACACGTGATGCCGCCGCTCTCGGGACGACCGATGGCGCACGATAGGAGTTGTATGGCGATGACGCCGCTGCACTAGCCGCCGCGGTTATTCATCGTCCCTGTCACACTGGATATGGTATATTATTTTAATGGCAGAGGCACATCATAGCATCAAGCTCCCGTCGGGCGAGGCGATCCCCAAGCTCGGGCAAGGAACCTGGTATTTGGGAGAGGACCCCAACAAGCGTGACAATGAGATTGCAGCTCTACGCCTGGGGCTTGATCTTGGACTGACGCTGATTGACACAGCCGAGATGTATGGTGATGGGGCCGCGGAGAGGCTGGTTGGAGAAGCGATCGACGGCCGCCGGGAGGAGGTTTTCCTCGTCAGCAAAGTTCTTCCGCAGCATGCCACGCGCAAAGGGACTCTCTCGGCCTGCGAGCGCAGCCTCAAGCGCTTGGCAACTGATCGGATTGATCTTTATCTCCTGCACTGGCGTGGGCAGGTCCCAATCGCGGAGACAATCGAGGCTTTCGAAATCCTGATGGCCGCCGGTAGGATCCGGCATTGGGGCGTCAGCAACTTTGATGTCAACGACATGGAAGACCTTGCGGCAACGAGAGGTGGCGATGCTGTGGTGACTGATCAAGTGCTCTACAACCTGACCCGGCGCGGCATCGAGTTCGACCTTCTGCCCTGGTGCCGAAAATTCGGCCTTCCCATTATGGCTTACTCTCCAATCGAGCAAGGACGCCTGCTGAATCATCCGGGGCTTCGAGAGACTGCCGACAGACATCCTGGTACGACCCAAGCACAAGTCGCTCTTGCATGGGTGCTACGGCTGGACAACGTCTGTGCGATTCCACGGACAGGATCGCCGGTTCACGTGCGGGAGAACCGAGCGGCGCTCGACCTTCGTTTGACCGCACAAGATCTCGCCGATCTGGACCGGTGGTTCCCACCCCCGATCTCGAAAAAACCTCTTGAGATGATATAAAGTGTGTGGATGCTCTCTAGGCTTCCGGATGACACATGAAGGGCATGGCCGCTTTATAGGACACGGTTTCGTGTTGGTTCGTTGATGCGATCAGTTCGTTAAGGGCAGATCCAGATACATCTTCAGGACCCCTGCCCTTCTGTCCTTTCAGTCATGCTGATTGTGATGCAATCAAGCGGCAATCATTAACGGCGGACACCTGTCTGTAGAGCATGTATGCGTCGTACCCTGAGCGCCACCGATCAGGAAGGTCACACTCAGGATGTTATCTCCATCACTTCTCCAGGGACTAGCCCGAGAGCGACCTCCGTTTGAGGTGAGAGGGGCGAGACGATGCGGGCGCGCAGATCATCGCCAGCGCTCGTATCCTTCTCGACAGCTTCGATAGCATCGGCTGGATCGGATTCGCCAACAGCAAAAAGACGCAATTCTGGCAGCCTGCCTTCTAATGTGGAGATCGAGACAACCCATCCAGTCATAGCAACCACCATAATACAACCGGCACCAGCTCTCTCTGACCGTTGTCAGGGCATGTGAGATTTCAAGCCGGATATCCCAATGTCAGACAAGCCAGACGGCTTTGCCGGCACAAGACGAGGCCAGGTGCGAGAGCTGGACTGACAGGACACCCGGTGTATCCTACGCCCCGATGACGATCCGGTTATCGACCTTCGCCACCCCGGGAGCCCGCCAAGCCGTCCGTTCGGCCTCTTCGCGATCGGCCCACGATCTCACGATGCCGGTGAGAATGACCTCCCTGCCCTCCACCTTGACGGTGATGCGATTGGCGTCAATCTCGGCGCTGCGCATGAATGCCCTTTCAATCTCCTGCCTGATATTGCCGGGCTCAACGCGGGCTTGATCTGAATCAAGTTTTTGATCCCTTTGACGCCTCTCACTCCAAGCACTGCGATTTCAATGTTTTCTCGCTGATAATGCCACTCGACGGCACCTTCGAGAGTAACCCACCCCTCCTGAACGGTCAGACGGATCTGCTCCCATGGGATTGGCAGCTCGTCTTGAATTTGAGTGACGACGTCACGCGCGATCTCGGGGTCAGGCCTTGGATGGATCAAGGGCCAACGCACCTCGATATCGTTGGCCACTCCCAGTACGCCAGCCACGTGTTTTGCTGCATCCTCCGCGTCCCGCGGCTGCCTCATGCGTCGGACGAAGCCGGTCAGCGTAACCACGCCATCCTTCACCGCCACCGCGATATCGGCATCTCCAAGATCTGGGTCCCACCGTAGTTCCGCCTCTACATCCCGTTTGATGTCATCGTCCGGCCTCATGGCTGTCCTCCCGGTACCTGTTGAGATCAAAACGTGTGCTCTCCGACAGAAGTGCACGAGGTAGAAGAGCACCGATTTTGAAGCCGGCAGACGCAGATGCCCTGACCTGCGTCAGTGCGCGCGAAGGATACGGTGGCAGCATGTCAGACGAACGCTATTCTGGATCAGGAGATAGCACATGGCTGCCCCAGCCGGCATGACAACGAGCCCGCATCAAGAAGCGTCCGTGGAGAAGCCGCAATCGTATTCAGGCTTCGATCGTCTTCCGATCGCCGGCGAATGGCGTCCCGGCCATTCAAGCCGTATTCTTGTCGATCGAGATCCCTATGACGGAGCGGAGTTGCTCCAGATCCGCCAGGGAGACCGCGATGATCTCGAAGCGGCTTATCGCCTGGCTGCCGCCACGCAGGAGGTATGGGCGACCGAACTTCCAAGCATCCGCGCAGCTGTCATGCGCCGTGCAGCGGAGATCCTGGAAGTTCGGCGGGAGGAGATTATATCCTGGCTGATCCGTGAGGCGGGCAGCACCCGCCTCAAGGCGAACCTCGAATGGGCATCAACCCACGCGATTCTGGAGTGGGCCACCGCGGCGCCGTATCTCACGGAAGCACCTATCCTGCCTACCGATATCCGAGGCAAGGAGGGACAGGTCCGGCGCAAGCCGGTCGGCGTGGTCGGCATGATCAGCCCGTGGAACTGGCCCCTCCATCTCTCCACCCGATCAGTCGCGCCGGCTCTGGCAGTCGGCAATGCGGTTGTCGTGAAACCTGCCAGCGATACACCGGTCACGGGGGGGTCGCTCCTCGCGAAAATATTCGAGGAGGCAGGTCTGCCGGCTGGCCTCCTCAGCATCGTCGTTGGCGCCGGCAGCGAAATCGGCGAGGCCTTTGTCACACACCCTGTTCCGCGTGTGATTTCGTTCACCGGCTCGACGGCCGTCGGCCGCCAGATCGCCGAACTGGCTGCCAAGGCCGAGATCATCAAGCGTGTCGAACTGGAGCTCGGCGGAAACGGTCCCTTTGTCGTGCTCGAGGACGCCGATCTGGAAGCGGCCGTTGAAGCCGCTCTTTTCGGCAAGTTCCTGCATCAGGGGCAGATCTGTATCGCCGTCAACCGGATCATTGTGGACGACCATGTCCACGACCGGTTCCTCGAGCTTTTCGTCGAGCGGGTCAGGAACCTCAAGGTCGGCGACCCTGACGAGCCAGACACGTTTATCGGGCCGATCATCAATGAGTCTCAGCTCAATCGACTCATCGAGCAGATCCGCAAGGCACCGGAGGCAGGTGCGAGGCAGGTGGTCGGCGGGGAACCGCAGGGGCTTGTTCTGCCGCCCCATGTCTTCGCGGACGTAACCAACGATATGGATCTGGCGCGGGACGAACTCTTCGGACCCGTCGCCCCCATTATCCGCGCCCGAGGTGAGGACGAGGCCCTGAGACTTGCCAACGCGACCCAGTATGGCCTCGCGGGCGCCGTGTTCGCGGGCGATGTCGAACGCGGGAGGCGTTTCGCCCGAAACCTTCAGGTCGGCATGGCGCATGTCAACGATCAGAGCGTCGTCGATCTGCCGAACAGCCCCTTCGGTGGGGAAAAGAATTCCGGGATAGGCCGGTTCAACGGCACCTGGGCCATAGAGGCCTTCACAACCGACCAATGGTTGACGGTTCAGCATGTTCCGCGCCGTTTCCCCTGGACGGCGGATGCCGTCCAGGGCCCGTGGTCGTGAGTTGTTCACACTGTTGAGAAGCAAGGCTTCCCATGTCATCCATTGATCCTCGCGACGAGCAGATGTTTCCGAAATTCGGTCCCGATGAGATTGAGCGCCTGCGCCGCTTCGGCGAGACCAGGCACTACGCTGCAGGCGAGCCGCTTTTCGTCACGGGCGACAATGCTCCGGGCATGTTCGTTCTCATTTCCGGTTCGGTCAGGGTCACCCGGCGCGATCCTCTGGGACGTCTCGCCCCCATTGTCGAACTGGGACCCGGCGATTTCGTCGCGGAGGTGGGGCAATTGTCCGGCCGCCCGTCGCTGGTCGACGTTCACGCCACCGGCGATGTGGAGGCGCTGCTCATTCCGCCCGATAACCTCCGGAGTCTCCTGATCGCCGAGGCCAAGCTGGGGGACAGGATCATGCGGGCGCTCATTCTCAGACGGGTCGTACTGATCGAAACCGGCGCAGGCGGTCCGGTCCTGATTGGTCCCGAAACCCATCCTGACGTGGTTCGCCTGCAAGGTTTCCTGGCCCGCAACGGCTATCCGTGCCAGGTGCTCGATCCGGCCCGCGACCGTGATGCGGCGACCCTCGTCGAGCGCTACGCGCCGAACCCGAAGGATCTCCCCCTCGCCGTGTGCCCCAAGGGGACGATCCTCAAGAATCCGAGCGAGCGGGCTCTGGCGCAGGCGCTCGGCATGGTGCCCGTCGATGCGCCAAATCGGACCTATGACGTCGTGATCGTCGGTGCGGGCCCTGCCGGTCTCGCGACGGCGGTCTATGCAGCATCGGAGGGGTTATCGGTCATTGTCCTGGATGGCGTTGCCTTTGGCGGCCAAGCCGGCGAGAGCGCCCGGATCGAGAACTATCTGGGATTTCCCACCGGCATCCCCGGCCGGGAGCTTATAGCGCGCGCCTTCGTACAAGCGCAGAAATTCGGCGCCGAGATGGTGATCCCGGCTGAAGCAGTCGGCCTCGATTGCTCGTTAGTGCCGTAAGCGCGTCGGCGCCGCAATTGATGAGGGAGCAGCGGCGGTAGCCCAAATTCACACCGTTCTTTCAATTGCATCTGTGCCACCGCCTACGACAAGGGAGCGGAGAGCGCGAGGCTGATGAACGCCAGCTTGCCCCAGCTAATCACACAGGCACAATTTCCGGGCCAGTGTGAATATGTCCAAAGGCCTCAAACGAGACCATTGCGGCGCGTTTTATGGCGCTCCTCAATCAGGGGACGGCAAGTCTGCTCGATGGCCTTCACCGCTAGGTCGAGCCGCTTCTTGAGAGTGTCACGGTTCCCTTCGCCCCAGCCAATCGCCGCTTCCCATTGGTTGCGCCTCGCTTCCTCCGAGCCCGTCGACTCCTGGCCGTAGGTGCGGATCAGGTTATGGGCCGAGTCTATGACCTCACTGTGAATGGCCCGGATCTCCTCGAAGGGCCGGGCGGCCTCCTCTCCAAAATAGGCCATGAAGCGGTACCGACTCGCTTGGAGGTCGGAAAACAGTTGGCTCTCCTTGGTCAGGCGGTCGACGGGCGTGAAGATCTCGCCCCGTTCAAGCTCCTCGTCCTCCGGTCTCGCTCCAGGGCGATCATCCTCTCCAACGTCGTTGTCATCCGAAGCGGGAAAGCGCGCCCATGTTAGGATATCCCTGGCCCGGTAGAACCCTGCCAGCACCTCCTCGGCGAGCTCAGTCTTGCGCCGGCCGACCGTCTCGGTCCGCCAGGCATTGAGCCCGCGGACGCCGGCCCAGCCGGCGACGACGGCCGCTAGGCCTGTCATGAGATTGCCCACCGCCGAGATCCAGTCAGGCGACAAGATCGCCTCCGTCAGGGACTGTGAAGAGATGTCTCCGGAGCCGCTTCTATTGCGCGACACATCCAGTTGCCCCCAGGCTAGATGGCGTGGGACGGGAGCCGGGCAAGCCGCCTGACTGCCGGAGACCGCGAAAGCAACACCGTTACCGGATGGTCTGTCAGCCTCTTCGGTGGCGGATCACCAGCCGGAACACCGTCCGCAGGGTCAATGCCGTCCTGATCGCGAGAGCCGAGTAGTGCGGCTGACCGCCTCGTGTGGTGCGGGGCTCGGCCCGCCAGGCTGCAATCGCCTCCTCAGAGAACCAGACCATGAGGCTTCCGCGCTGGCGCAGGGCAGCATCGTACGCTGACCAATTCAGCACCCGGTGCCGCTGCTTGGGAATGCGGTGCCGGCGGGCGGCATTGGCTTTGAACGGCACAGCGAATATCCGACATGAAGGGCGCAGTCCTCCTATGTCACTCGGTTTGGGTTACCAAGTCACCTATTCGTGCATCAAGGCTGATCATTAATGCACCGTCCGGTGGTCCTCTTGCGCGAGCGCCTCTGCCTGGTGGCGGTATCCCAGCATTTCATAACCGACAACTGTGACGGCCGGCGCCAGCATGAGGATTACAAGGCAAACCGCCATATCGGTGCCGGCAAGCGCCGCAATGACGGCGAGCGCCACGACCGCTGCAGTCGCGATCAGCAGCCAAACATGAAAAGGATCGAAACGGTCGAGGAGATAGGTGTAGAGCCCATAAATCGATCCGAGAAAGACGCTGACCGGGATGGCGACGCTAAGCACGGTCGCAAGCGGGCCGATCTGGGTCTTGTTCTCGATGAAATAGGCTGCGACATCCAGCCCGGCGCCGGTCGCGACGATGGAGGCGACGATCATTATCTGGCCGTAGCCCCAGACGAAGGCCCGATTGCGATGAGCGTGGAGTATCTGCGCGGAGGGCAGCAGGTAATAGACCCACCACATGCCGAAGGTGAGCCCGCTGCCAGCGATGCAGACCAGCGCCGCATCCGCAGTCCAGCCCTGTTCTTCAATCACGGCCGACAGCGTCGCGACCGTGCCCACGCCCCCCTCGCCCAGCGCAATGATAGCGAACAGGCTGTAGCGCTCCGCGATGTGATAGGCGTGCCAGGGTGTGCCCCCATCCTTGTGCTCAGCGATGACGGGCCCCGCCAGTTCAATGAGTGCGAGGGTGCAGATAAGGATGAAGGTCATGCCAAGCGAGAGATCGACAAAGATCAGCACCGCCCAGCCGAGTTGGGCGAGCGAGATGGCGACGGCATAGGTAAGGCAGGCGCGGCGCCGGGCGGGATCCTGCTTGGCCGCACGCAGCCACTGGAACACCATGGCAGCGCGCATGATCACATAGCCGAGCACCATGACCGAATTGTCAAGGTGTTGGCCGTGCTCAATGGAGGCGAACATGCGCGGTAGGCCGATCGCCAGGACCAGCACACCGGTCATCTGCACCATGGTGATGACCCGGAAAAGCCAATCGTCGGTGTCATAGGCCGAGGCGAACCATGAGAAATTGATCCAGGCCCAGCAGATGGCGAAGCTCGCAAAGCCAAAGCCGAACAGGGCAGCCGCGTAATGGCCCTCCGCCTGCGCGTGGGCAAATTGGGAGGCCGCGAGTCCGAACGCGGTCACGAAGGTCAGGTCGAACAGCAGTTCGAGCGGGGTCGCGACGCGGTGCGCCTCGTGCGGGTCGCGTCCGCGCATCTGCCGGGAGTGATGGCGGAGGGCTTCGGCGCTAGGCGGTATCGTGCTCACGCTTAGCCTTTCGTTGGTGGTCGGAGAGCGACGAGGGTCGCAACATTAGGCGCGGCTCATTTCTCGTTTCATGAGTGACGCCGCTAGGACACTTTCGGTCAGGGTCTCTACCAGTGCCCGAAGAGTTTCGTAGTTAAGATCTGAAACGAACTTGGAACATCGGAGCGATCCCAAAAGTGCCCCCGCTTGGGATCAATGCCCTAGTGAGGCTTGGTCACCCCGCGAGACTATACCATCCAGCCAACAACTCACACGCTTGAGAAGGTCCGAAGTGGATCAGGCAGTGAAATTCGCGGAACTAGAGCAACGTCTGGTTACGCAAGCATTGCTGCCCTCGAGCTTTGGTCGCAGAGGTGCCAAGAGCCGACCCTTGTCCCAGTTCCGTCCATACTGAGCGGCGGACATTCTGTCCGCCATCCCGTGCCAAGCGTTTAGAAGCTAATTGTCCAAACATCTACTGTCGTCTGTTCTATGCTGCGCCTGCGGACAGGCGCTATTCCGCTTAGCCTGCATCGCCTATATCACGACCGCCCGGTCAGCCTTGATCCGGGGCAGGAGAAGATCATGAAAGTTGTCATTGTCGGCGCGACCGGCACCATCGGTCGGGCAGTCGCCGAGATTCTCTCAGGCCGCCACGAGATCATCCCCGTGTCGCACTCGAAGGGCGAGCTCCGGGTGGACCTCGCCTCCAGGGATTCCATTGAGCGCCTGTTCCAGGCCATCGGACCGTTCGATGCGCTTGTCAGCGCGGCCGGTCAGGCCGCCTTCAAGCCGCTGCCGGATCTCACAGATGAGGACTTTCAGCTCAGCCTCACCAACAAGTTGATGGGCCAGGTCAACCTGGTGCGAATCGGCTTGCGCCATATCAACGAGGGAGGCTCATTCACTCTCACAAGCGGCATCCTCGCCCGGGAGCCGATGCCCGGCAGCGCCGCCATCAGCCTGGTGAACTCTGGCATCGAGGGGTTCGCCGCAGCGGCTGCCCTGGAACGGCCGCGCAACATCCGGGTCAACGTGGTGAGCCCGCCCTGGGTCAGCGAGACCCTTGCCGCCATGGGCATGGATTCGTCCGGCGGCATGCCGGCAGTCCAAGTTGCTAGGGCCTATGTGCAGAGCGTCGAAGGTCAGGACAGGGGTAAGGTCTTCGACGCCCGCACCTTCGCATCTGAGGCGAGCGCAGCGGGCTAGGTGGCCCGACTTGCCGTAGGCCTAAGGAGGGTCCGCCGAAGCCACATGCGCTGACAGAACTGGACTCATGCGACGTCTCATTGAAAACGGCGCATGAGCAGCGATGGGCTCAGATCACTCGGGTTCAGAACTCCTGAGAGGTGGGGCGCAGCACGATCTCGTTGATGTCAACATCGGCTGGTTGCTCGATCGCGAAAGCGATCGCTCTTGCCACAGAGTCCGACGGGATGGCTTGTTGGTAAAACTCCCCGACGGCTTTGACACTGTCGGGATCCGAGCTGCCGTGCTTCAACTCCGACTCGACCGCACCGGGCGAGATGATGGTCGTGCGGATGGCCCCGCCGATCTCATGACGCAGCCCCTCGGAAATCGCCCGCACGGCGAACTTCGTGCCGCTATACACGGTACCGCCAGGACTGAAGACCTTGATCCCGGCCGCCGAGGAGATGTTGATGAAGTGGCCGCTGTTCTGCCGCTGGAACACCGGCAGGGCCGCCGCGATGCCGTAGAGCACGCCCTTGATGTTGATGTCGATCATCCGGTCCCATTCATCCACCTTGAGCTGAGCCATGGGGGCGATAGCCATCAGACCTGCATTGTTGATGATCACATCGACCCGTCCGTAGGCATCAACCGCTTCTTGGACGAGAGCCTCGACATCACTCCGCTTCGTGACATCGGTGGCAAAGGCCTTAGCTTTACCACCCGAAGCGGTGATCTCGCCGGCCAGCGCCTCAAGCCGATCCACGCGGCGAGCTCCGAGAACGACCGTCGCGCCCGAGGCTGCAAGATGGCGTGCGGTGGTTTCTCCCAGGCCACTGCTGGCCCCGGTGATCACGACAATCTTGTCCTGGATTCCTGACATGTGATTTCCTTTATGATCTCCGTACTGACAGGAAAGGCCCGGCCTCAGGCCGAAGCGCTCAACGCCGGGTAGTCGGTGTAACCGCGTGCATCGCCGCCGTAGAAGGTCGGCCGATGGTAACGATCGAGAGGGGCGGCTGTTCGCAGCCGCTCCGGCAGATCGGGGTTGGCGATGAACAGCTGACCGAACGCGATGGCGTCGGCGCGCCCTTCGGCAATGGCACCAGCGGCAGTCTCGCGGACATAGCCGCCGGCCGAGATCACCCGGCCACCGAAGGCCTTCTTCACCCGGTCCGCCGCATCGGGAGTGGCCCGCCTGGAGCCCTCCGGCCGCGATGCGGCGGCGGCGCCCTGATCTCTCGCGCTACATGGAAGGTGGCCTGGGCAACCCGCTGGGCGCCTGCGCGCTATACCTTGGCTCCTCCATGTGCCGGATTTACGGTTCCAATGAGCCGGAGACCATCGGTTATGCGGTTTCGTCCGGGTGTATTCGGATGACCAATGCTGACGTCGTCGACCTTTACAACCGAACCCGGATCGGCACCAAGGTTGTGGTCTTGAACTGACGCGCCGGGATGGGATTTTGTTTCAATTGCCAGCAGTTAACCCTTGCACGTGCGGACCATGCCAACAGCCATACCTGACAGGCTGACGTTCAGCGCTCCGCAAGCAGGACACCCAGAACCGCTTGGCGGCTTCTCCTGCCGTCATTTGGCCTTCGCCAGCCAGGGCAATCCCATTGATAGGACGGTTCCGACCAGCAGGACTGTAATGGCCTGGGGTAGCCATGGGTTGCTAGGCATGTGATGCACCTTGCAGGTCATGGGCCTTCTCCCTCTCGGGTCTAAGCCCCCAGCCGCTTGGGAATTCTACTCTCGAACCCGATCTGAGACGAGCAAGAACACGTGTGAGGCCATCGTCACCGCTTGCGCCTAAGCGCATTTCCGGAACCGGATAAAGTGTCGTTTGAGCATATTCGAAGGCTGCCATCGGCATTCGGATCGGTGAGGCAGTAAAGAGCTCGTTTATACGGCCGCTCTGCCCGGCCCAATGTGAGTACGAATATTGACGAACGCTCGCGGACCCGGTGGCGTTAACCCCGCTGCCGGGATTGTGCTGTACACAAGCCATATGCCTCAGATCTGCTAAAGGCAGCTCCGGATCAAGCGAGTGCATACGCCAAATAAGGCGCCGTCCGGCTGCCTGATGCTTTTGCCACTTCGACTGGCGGCCCCGATGCAACCACCCGTCCGCCCTCGTCACCGGCTCCCGGACCAAGATCCATGACCCAGTCGCTTCTCGCTGCGACACGCATGTCGTGCTCGACCACGATGACGGTGTTGCCAGCTTCGACGAGCCCATCGAGCTGAGCCACAAGCCTTTCCACATCGGCAGGATGCAATCCGGTGGTCGGCTCGTCGAGGACGTAGAGCGTATCGCCGCGCTGGATTCGCTGCAGCTCGGTCGCAAGCTTGATCCGCTGTGCCTCCCCTCCGGACAATTCGGTCGCGGGTTGGCCAAGCCGCAGATAGCCCAAACCCACCTCGCGCACGATCGTGAGGGACCGATGCAGATGCGGCGCGTCGGCGAAGAACTCCCAGGCCGCATCGACTGTCATTCCGAGTACGTCGGCGATGGACTTATCGCGATATTTGATCTTGAGCGTTTCGGCGTTGTACCGCGCTCCATGACAGGTCGGGCAGGGTGCATAGACGCTCGGCAGGAACAGCAGCTCCACCATCACGAAGCCTTCACCTTCGCAATGGGGACAACGTCCCTTGGCGACGTTGAAGGAAAAGCGTCCCGCATCGTAGCGATGGGCGCGTGCCTGCTTGGTTGCGGCAAACAGTTTTCGGACATGATCGAAAAGGCCAGTATAGGTGGCGAGATTCGAACGCGGCGTGCGCCCGATCGGCTTCTGATCGACCCGCACCAGGCGCTTGATCCCTTTCATGCCGCTGACAACCCGGCCGCCGGCGGGAATGACCGCCGCCCGTTCGAGCTCCTCCCCCTCTTCCTCCTGCGCAGAGATGTCATGGCCGAGATGTTCCGCGACCAGTTCGACCAGGGCTTGGCTGACCAAGCTCGACTTGCCGGAGCCGGATACCCCCGTGACGGTCGTGAACACGCCCAAGGGAAATGCGACATCGAGCCCATCCAGATTGTTGCGCGTGACGCCGGCGAGGCGCAGCCAGTCTTTCGGTAGGCGCGGCTCCCGAGAAGGGATAGGACATTCGCCGAACAGGAAGCGCCGTGTCTGCGAGGCCTCGACCTGCCTGAGCCCGTCCGATGGACCGCTATACAGCACGAAGCCCCCCTGCTCTCCCGCGCCAGGGCCAACGTCGACGATCCAGTCGGCATGACGGATGACATCGAGATTATGCTCGACCACGAACTGCGAATTCCCGGACGCCTTCAGTTGCCTGAGCGCATTCAGCAGTGCCTCCGTATCCGCCGGGTGGAGACCGGCCGATGGCTCGTCGAGCACGTAGACCACACCGAACAGGTTCGAGCGCACCTGCGTGGCGAGCCGCAGCCGTTGGAGTTCGCCGGGCGAAAGCGTCGGGGTGCTCCGTTCGATGGCGAGATAGCCGAGCCCGAGATCGAGCATGACGCTGATCCGGGCGACAAGATCTTGGGCGATGCGCTGCGCGACTACCGCCTTTTCCGGATGCTCCGCCTCGATCTTTTCCATTCGTGAGGCCGTCCCATCCGCATAGGGGCGAAAGATGTCGGAGAGGCGGGCGAGCGGGAGGCTGGACATGTCGGCGATGTCCAGTCCCGCGAACTTGACGGCCAGGGACTCGGGGCGCAGGCGCTTGCCGTGGCAGAGCGGGCATTCGGTGCTCACCATGTATTGCGCCACGCGCCGCTTCATCAGCGGGCTCTGCGTATTGGCGAAGGTGTGCAACACATGGCGCTTGGCGCTCGTGAACGTACCCTGATAGGCAGGTTCCTCCTTGCGCTTAAGCGCGCGCCGAACCTCCTGCTGCGTGAATCCGGGATAGACCGGAACGGTCGGCTGCTCGTCCGTGAAGAGCAGCCAGTTGCGGCCCTTCTTGGGCAGATCCCGCCAGGGACGATCGACGTCGAAGCCGAGCGTGGTCGCGATGTCGCGCAGGTTCTGACCATGCCAAGCGGTCGGCCAAGCGGCAATCGCCCGCTCGCGAATGGTCAGCGTGTCGTCAGGCACCATCGATCGCTCGGTGACCTCATAAACCCGGCCGAGGCCATGGCACCGGGGACAGGCACCCTCGGGGGTATTGGGTGAGAACGACTCGGCATAGAGGATCGCCTGGCCGCGCGGATAGTCTCCGGCGCGGGAATAAAGCATGCGCAAGAGGTTGGATAAAGTCGTGACACTGCCCACGGAGGAGCGCGTGGTCGGCGATCCGCGCTGCTGCTGAAGCGCGACGGCGGGTGGAAGACCATCGATGTCGTCCACATCCGGGACGGGCATCTGATGGAACAGTCGCCTGGCATAGGGCGACACCGACTCCAGATATCGCCGTTGCGCCTCGGCATATAGGGTTCCGAAGGCCAGCGAAGACTTTCCCGAGCCGGACACGCCTGTGAAAACAACTAGGGCATCGCGCGGAATATCGAGATCGATGTTCTTGAGATTGTGCTCTCGCGCGCCACGCACACGCACAAACCCAGTTCCGTCCCGCACGGGCGTCGGAGATCGGAATTTGCTTTTCTCTGGCATTGCGTGGCTCGGCGAGATATCGGACCCGCGATGATCTAGGGCGATCCGACGCTCCCGCCAGAGGAATGGTTTTCGACTCCGCGTGGCGGAACCGCTAAGGGCATGCTCGCCGGAAACAGGTCCTGTCGTTCAGCGCCAGGACTGTCATGGAGACTGTGTTGCGCACAAGGCATATGGTCCCGAACCGGCTAACGTCAGCTAATGGGATGGACCGGCCGTGCTTACCGGCGCACCCTCCATCAGGAGCGCCCAGCACGAGGATCTGAGCCATGCCCAAAGCTCCGCTTCAGCACGTTGCCACCCTTGGCATCGACATCGGCAAGAACAGCTTCCAACTGATCGGTCTGGACGCTCGCGGCGCCATTGTCCTGCGCCAGAAGCTCTCCCGCGGGCAGGTGGAGCAGCGCCTTGCCAATATGCCCTCCTGCCTGATCGGCATGGAAGCTTGCGTCGGAGCCCATCATCTCAGTCGCCAGTTGCTGGCTCTCGGCCATGACGTGAAGCTGATCCCAGCGCAGTTCGTGAAGCCCTTCCGCAAAAGCCACAAGAACGACTTCCGCGATGCCGAAGCCATCGCCGAGGCGGTGCTCCGCCCCACCATGCATTTCGTGCCGATCAAGACGGTCGAACAGCTCGACCTGCAAGTCCTGCACCGCGTCCGCTCGCGCCTGGTGAGCCAGCGGACAGCGGTGATCAACCAGATCCGCACCTTCCTGCTGGAGCGCGGCATCGCCGTTCGCCGGGGGCTGCGTTCGCTGCGCCAGGCCCTGCCGGATATCCTCGCCAACCGCACCGATGTCCTCACCCCGCGGATCGCGCCTGATCGAAGGCCTGGTGCAGGACTGGCGTCACCTGGATGAGCGCATTGATGCGGTGACCGAGGAGATTGAGGCGCTCGTGGCGGCGGATGAGGCCTGCCAGCGCCTGATGAGCGTGCCGGGCGTGGGGCCGATCATCGCCAGTGCCATGGTGGCCGCCATTGGCAACGGAGCCGCCTTTAGCCGAGGGCGCGATTTCGGCGCGTGGCTCGGGCTGGTGCCAAAGCAAACCTCGACGGGTGACCGCACGATCCTGGGCCGCCTGTCGAAGCGCGGCAACAGCTATCTGCGATCCTTGCTGGTTCAGGCCGCCCGCGTACTCCTGCTTTGGCCGGCCAAGTGGCGCCAGCACAGTTTCGGGAACTAGCTTACGGCTGCTTCGACACGGCTGCACCAACGTGCTCGCGGCAGCTTTGGCCAACAAGCTCGCTCGGATTGCTTGGAGCGTGCTGAGCCAGAACCGCATCTATGAACCACGAACTGCCGCTGTGGCGGGGTAAGGGCAGTATCGCCTCCCCCTGCCACAAGCTGGTTTGGAGCTCGCCGAGGTCTGCGAGAGGAAGACGAGATGGAGAACGGTCGCGCCGTCGCATTCATGCTCTGGTGACCCGGTGGGCCATAACGGGCCGATCCGCTTATGAGACTGAATGCGCGCGGATATCCATGATGGCCAGGAGCGTTGCTCCGCAAGGGCCGGATACATTAGCGCAAGACCAACCTCGCCATCTCCAAAGCCTTTTGCGACGCACGGCCGGTCCATACATCCGGGTCAGAAGCGGAAATCCGTAACGCTCCATGAAGGTCCATTTGCCTCCACAATGCGGAAGCTCATTGAGATCGCCTGAGTGCTTTCATGGGCATGCCACGCAGAGGCTCGCCGGCTTCAGATGCATCAGTATGATGACCAGAGATTTAGGCTCAGGGCCCTCAATTCAGCACCCAGTGGAGGGCTCGAAACTAGACTCCTTTTTCATAAATTTAGGCAGCCTGTTCCGCTCAGGATAGTTCCCTGTTCATGCAGGACTATTCCCTGTTATTTCATACAGGGAGTAAGAGTTTAAATTGTTGTTATAGCTATATAGTTTTATGAGAAGGTCGGTCAGGAGCAGTCTAGTTGGATGGATTTACCAGTAATTTCGCTGAAAACAGGGAATTCGCCATGGAGACAGGTTCGCAGGTGACTGTCTCCACCGCCACTATCTAAATCTATGAAATTTCAAATCTTTTCTCTTAAGGGCGTGGGCTCCTAAGTGTCTGATTTCTTGTGCCAATTTCCGGATAGCTATTCTCTGGCAGATGTTCCGGGATATCCAAAGGGCCTTTAGGCCTCCAACTTTGCCTGCAATCTCTGCCCTAAACCACCCAGTTCGGTTATGGCGCGACAGGCCGGTGTGCGTGATACCGGCTTAATCTGCAATCGCGTTCAGCTCGAAAACGGAAGTTCGGCCAAGGTCCGGAATGTGCCATGTGTGGACGGCTCCCCGTTGGCAAGGGTTTTGTTGAACGCTGCTGCAAGGTTGGTCGGTGCGGCCATGTGTTCGACCTGTTGCTGCGGTGCTCATGACCGCTGGCCATAATGCCCTCCGCGAAGGGGTCCCGACCAAAAGCT
>NZ_JBFRFT010000010.1:0-159276 GCF_052114965.1 Microvirga sp. 2TAF3
ACGACCGGTTCGGCGACCCTCGGCGCCAACAAGGCTCTCCTGGAGACCCAGGAATCCTTCATCGGCGTCCTGTCGGACTCGCTGACGGCCGGTGTGAGCGCCTTCGTCGATGCGGACATGAACGAAGCTTCGACCCGCCTGCAGGCTCTTCAGACCCAGCAGCAACTCGGCGTTCAGGCCCTGTCGATCGCGAACCAGAACAGCCAGATGATCCTGAAGCTCTTCCAGTAAGAGCCTCAGCCCAACATCTGATGGTCGGTAGGGCCCCGTCTTAACCAAGGCGGGGCCTTATTTTTTAAGTCGTTTGAGAGATTCTACGATGACAGCGCGTTTATATTTGAAACGCCGCGCCGTTGGCGTTGTGGTCCTGGCCGGCATCGTCATGCCTTCAGGCGCTGCTCCTGCGGGCGTCAAGTCGGACGGCGCTTGGGATTATACGGTTAAGAGCGATTACACCGGCGATCCGCAGATGGTTATGGCGCGGCTTCGAAACCAGGATGGGTCCGCCCTGTGGATTAGCTGCACACGTCGTGTCGGTTTAGATCTGGAAACCAGTACGGTTTCTTATGCGGCAACGGTCACGGCCAAGCGGTTTCTCGGCTCGAGTGAAGCGAAGGGACGAAGCACGGTTTATTGGTTCGATGAGAATCCGCCTGAGGTGTCGAACTGGATTTACCGTGACAGGTATGGCCAATTGCGCGATCCCGAGGCGATTAGAGGTTTCGTTCGGAAGCTTGTAGGGTCTGAAAAGCTTGTTATCGAGTTATCGAACTACCGGTACGAGGGTATGAAGTCCGAGTTCAAGCTCGAGAGAGATGAAACGAGAGCTGTGACGGAGCGTTTCTCGCAGGATTGTGGATCTCTCGCGTCGAAAAGAACCTGACGACTGAAGTCACAACACGTATAAAAGTCGAATCAAGCATTTGTCGAAAAAGGCCTGAGCCAATGCTGAGCACCGCGACCCGCTACCAAATTCTCACGTCGAACATGGCGCGTACGAGAACGACGATCGAGAATGACGCCACGGTGAAGCGGGAGACAGCCTATTACACCGCGAACATCAAGAACGTGAAAACGATCGATCAGTTCGTGAATGACTACAGGTTGTTCAACTATGCCATGAAAGCATATGGCCTGCAGGACATGGCCTATGGCAAGGCATTCATCAAAAAGCTGCTCGAAGAAGATGTGACCAACCCTAAGAGCATGGCGAACAAGATGTCGAACCCTCTCTACAAGGAGTTTGCAAAGGCCTTCGATTTTGCTGGGAAGGGGGTTGCCGCGACTTCGGCGCCAGGCGCCACAACCGAGGCAGTCAGCAAATATGTCCAGCAGGTACTAGAGGCCAAGGAAGGGGAGCAAAACGAAGGGGTGCGGATTGCGCTGTACTTCAAGCGTAAAGCTTCTTCGATCACCAGCCACATGGGCTTATTGAGCGATAAGGCCATTCTCGAGTTTGTTCAGACGACATTTAATATTCCAAAGGAGTCGTCAAAGGCCGACTTGGATGTGCAGGTCCGAAACCTCAAGAAACTCATCGACATTAAGGATCTGCAGGACCCGAAGAAGGTCGATAAGCTGATTCAGCGCTTTAGCGCGATGTATGACATGAACCACGTTTCTGCTGAGACCCTGAATCCTGTCTTGAACCTATTCACGGATCCAACGGAGTCGGGTTTTAGCGTTGATCTGATGATGAGTATATCGAAGCTGCCGCGGGGCGGTTTCTGAGCGGACCCGGATTACGCGGGTAGCTGCCGGCTACCTTTGTCGAGTTGCTGGTTGACCCAAGACTATAGATCAGGTCGATCAGCAGAAAGAGAGCAAGGCTGATCATCAGGGAGAAGGTCAAACTATAGGGCATCGAGCGCGATCCTGGATTGGCGCTGCCAGTCCTGTGGTGGTATCGTTCCGGCTTGCTCGGCAGGCTTGGAGCAGCGAAATGCCGGATTAAACGCCCGGCAAGTTCGGTCGAGGTGGGGTCAATATCCAGGGATGATGTCGACGATAATTCGTTGTGCTCCCGGAACGCCGCTGTCCTCGACGATGAAGTTTCCCTGGCACATTGTCGTCATGGCCCAGCGCCAGGATCTTCAAAAGCGCCAGCGTTTCCTGGGTTTGCTCGAACGAGGCAACGTCCTGCAAGACCGCTTTGGCTTCACCGTTCTGTGTAATGACCAGCGGCTCCCGGTGTTCGGCAAGGTTTGTCAGAACCTCGGCGGCATTGGCTTTGAGATAGCTGATCGGCTTGACTTGAGATGAGTAGCGCATGGTTGCACCATGGTGATCCAGTAGGACCAAATATAGTCTTTTTAAGGTCTCCTGACACGGTGACAGTGAACCGATCTCCCACGCCCTCTGTCGCAACACTATCTTTCCTATGGCCGGTTAAGACCTAAGGCGTAACATAAGGATGGCCATGCGGCGGCCGAGCACCGCCTGCAGGCGCCAGGGGCCTGGATCCCCCGGCGGCTACTGCGCGCATCCAGCCGGTCCTGCGCCGTTCCGACCGAGCAGTCCGTCGAGAAAGGCAGCCGCCGAGGGGCGACGCTGGAATGGGCAAACAGAGACTTGAGCTGAACCTTGACCTGACGCAATTCCACACCAGAACTCGCGCATCTGCGCGACGGCCACACGGGTCATGGCAGCCTCCTGGATCAGACCGGGAGATTATGTACCCAAAATCGGCAGCTGCAACTCTAGTAATAGCGTCGAAAGGGGAGCTTAAGCCCCATTTGAAGCCTCTCTCAGGCCGCGACGCCCGGATTACGAAGAATTAATCCGATGGACAGCTGCAAGGGTCATAAGGTGCCTATAGTATATTTTGGTGCTTGGTATCTGCAGACCGCCCGAACGAAGACCGAGCGGAGCCGTGACCGGCCATTACCGAGTCAGGTTGGGGGTTCTTCCCGCGCGAAGGAGATCGCGACGGCCGAGGAGCGACCATGGAGCAAAGGGTTAGGAGCCGCAGTTTCGAGCGGGAGATCGTTGTCAACCCTCCCTTGAGCGAGACGAAGGCGGGACGATCGTGGCGGCGATGGGTGCTCGGCCTTGCGGCCGTTCTCCTTCTCGGGTTTGGCACATATCGTTTCCTGACATTACCCCGTCAAGCGGGGCAGGAAGTGGAGCATGCAGCCCGAGCTGCACCGCAGCCGGTCGGCATTGCCGATGTCAGCCGTAGCGATATTCGCATCACTCTGAACGCACTCGGCACCATAACTCCGCTCGCGATAGTTACGGTCAAAACCCAAGTCAGTGGTCAGCTCGTTTCCGTCGGGTTCAAAGAAGGGCAGGACGTCCACAAGGGCGATTTTCTCGCTCAGATCGATCCCCGTCCGTTCGAGGCCGCAGAAGCGCAATACGAAGGCCAACTCGAGCGGGATCAGGCTCAGCTCAAGGGGGCTCAGGTCGATCTCGTCCGCTATCAGACTCTTGCCGACAGGGATGCAGGCACACGCCAGCAGGCCGAAGATCAGTTCTATCTAGTCCAGCAATATCAGGGCAGTGTGAAGGTCGACCAGGCACAGGTCGAAGCGCAGAGGATAAACCTTTCTAACTGCCACATCGTCTCGCCCATCGACGGCCGCGTCGGCTTGCGGCAGGTTGACCCCGGCAACTATGTGCAGACCGGCGACCAGAACGGAATCGTGGTCATCGCGCAGATGCAGCCGATCTCCGTCATCTTTTCGCTCGCGGAGACCGATCTAGGTCCGGTCCTGGCTCAGTTGCGGGCCGGAAAGCAGCTGCAAGTCACGGCTTTCGACCGTGGCGGCATTCAGCAGATCGCAACCGGAAGGCTGACTACCCTCGACAACCAGATCGACACGACGACGGGCACGGTGAAGCTGCGCGCTCAGTTCGACAACGCCGACGAAAAGCTTTTCCCGAACCAGTTCGTCAACGTCAATCTCCTGGTCGAAACGAGGCCCAACGTCGTCACCGCGCCAGCCGCCGCGATTCCAGCGTGGAGCGCCCGGCACCTTCGTCTATCTCGTCGGCACGGACAACACTGCCACGGTTCGTTCGGTCAAGCTTGGTCCGACGGACGGCGACAAGGTCGAAGTGGATGATGGTCTCTCTCCCGGCGATCGCGTCGTCATCGACGGCAGTGACCGCCTGCATGACGGAGCACCCGTTATCGCCGTAGCGAAGGACAACCCGGCGACGGCATCCGATGTAGGCCAGCAACAGCCTGCCACGAGCGACAGCAAGCCGAGCGGGGATCCCCAGCTTCGGCGCAGCGGCCACCGGCGATGAGCCCGTCACGGATCTTCATTCTCCGCCCGGTCGCCACTTCACTTCTGATGGTTGCGATCCTGCTTGCAGGTATTGCCGCCTACGGCTTCCTTCCGGTCGCTGCGTTGCCGACCGTGGACTATCCCACCATCCAGGTCCAGACGTTCTATCCCGGTGCCAGCCCGGATGTGATGACCTCATCCATTACGGCGCCGCTCGAACGCCAGTTCGGCCAGATGCCGGGTCTTAGCCAGATGACGTCGGTGAGTTCGGCCGGAGCATCGGCCATCACCTTGCAGTTCAGCCTCAATCTTGGCCTCGACGAAGCCGAGCAGGAAGTGCAGGCTGCGATCAACGCGACGGGTAATCTCTTGCCCGGCGATCTCCCGGCGCCCCCCATTTATGCGAAGGTCAATTCGGCCGATGCGCCACTGATCACGCTCGCGGTGACCTCCAAGACCCTGCCCCTGACCGAACTTGAAAACTTGAGTGAGACAAATCTCGCGCAGAAGATCTCGCAGCAGCCCGGTGTTGGGCTGGTGAGCATCGGCGGTGGCCAGCGACGGGCGGTTCGTATCCAGGTCGATCCGCGGGCATTGGCCGCCTTCGGCCTCAACATCGATGACCTGCGCACCACCATTGGTAACGTGAACGTCAACACGCCTAAAGGGAATTTCGATGGCCCGAGGCAGGATTTTGTAATTGACGCCAACGACCAGCTGCGCAGTGTGGGCGACTACCGCAATGTGGTGGTGGCCTATCGCAATGGCGCACCGGTCCGTCTGGCAGATGTTGCGAGCATCGTCAGCGGCCCGGAAAACACCAGGCTCGGAGCATGGGCGAATACGACACCTGCCATCATCCTAAACATCCAGCGCCAGCCAGGAGCGAATATCATTCAGGTAGCGGACAGGATCAAGGCACTTTTGCCGCAGCTTGAATCCACGCTCCCCTCTGCCGTCGATGTCGCGGTGGTGAGCGACCGCACTACGACGGTGCGCGCCTCGGTAATGGATATCGAGTTCGAGCTGATGCTGGCAATCACCCTCATTGTGCTCGTGATCTTCCTTTTCCTGCGCAACCTGCCCGCGACGATCATTCCGAGTCTGTCGGTGCCGTTGTCGCTCGTGGGCACCCTGGCCGCAATGTACCTGTTGGGCTTCAGCCTGGACAATCTTTCGCTGATGGCGCTCACCGTCTCGACCGGATTCGTCGTCGACGATGCGATCGTTATGATCGAGAACATCACGCGCTTCGTGGAGAAGGGCGAGGATCCGCTGTCGGCGGCACTCAAGGGTTCGCAGCAGATCGGCTTCAGGCCTGACGTGATTGGGGCCAAAACCGATGCCGACCTGGGCAGCGCCAGTGGCTATGCTTTCCAGCAGTGCGAGCCTGTCATCTCCAGCCACCTGGAGAATGAGGGTCGCTTCCGCACCCCGCAGATCCTCGCGGAGCATGGGATTAAGCGGGCCATCAATGTCCCTATCGTCACCATGGGTGAGCCCTACGGTGTTTTGGAGGTCGATAGCCCGGCCGTGAGCCGATTCACTGAAGCCGACGTCACCTTCGTCCAGGGCTTCGCCAACCTGCTCGGGGTCGCCCTGGAGCGCGGCTGGGATGAGGCTGCACTGCATGAGACTGAAGAGCGCTACCGAATGGCCTCCAGGGCCACGAACGACGTGATCTGGGACTGGGATTTTGCATCTGATCGCATATCCTGGAGCGAGGCCCTCGCCACGCTCTTCGGGTACGACGAGATCGAGACCGATCCTTCCTGGTGGAAGCAGCGCATTCATCCGGATGACCGCGAGCGCGTCGTTGCGAGCATTGAGGCGGTGATCGCATCCGATCGTGAGAACTGGAGCGCGGAGTACCGCTTCTTGCGAGCAGATGGATCGGAGGCCTATGTCTTCGACCGAGGGTTCGTCAGGCGCGACGCCCAGGGCCGGGCAAACCGGATGATCGGCTCCCTGCTCGACCAAACTGAGCGCCGGCGCGCCGAGGAGGCGCGTCACCGAAGCGAGGAGCGTCTCAGGGGTGCTTTCGCGATCAGCACGGTGGGCGTGATGTTCTGGAGCAGGGATTTCGCCCTGACCGAGGTGAATGATGCACTTCTGCACCTGACCGGCTTCAGCCGCGAGGAAGTTATCGGCAAGACTTGGCAGGAGCTTACGCCGGACGAGTTCCACCCGGTTTCCTGGCGGGCTGTCGAGGAGGTGAACGCCCGGGGCGAGGCCACTCCGTACGAGAAGCAATACTTCCGCAAAGACGGGTCCCGCTGGTGGGGCCTGTTCGCGCCGCGCAAAGTCGGTGATGAGGTGGTCGAGTTTGTGCTCGACATCACCGACCGCAAGGAAGCCGAGGCCGCGCTTCAGCATCTTAATCAGAAGTTGGAAAGTCGGGTGGAGGGCGCCATTGCCGAGCGGGAGCGGGCCGAAGCGGTTCTGCGCCAGTCGCAGAAACTTGAGGCGGTGGGGCAACTCACGGGTGGGGTGGCGCACGACTTCAACAACCTGCTCACCATCGTACGCTCGTCCATCGACTTTCTGCGCCGCCCTAATCTGCCCGAGGAGCGGCGGACCCGGTACATCGAGGCGATCTCGGACACGGTTGACCGCGCCTCCAAGCTCACGGGCCAGCTGCTGGCTTTCGCCCGGCGGCAGGCGCTCAAGCCCGAGGTATTCGACGTGCCCGAGCGCATCCGGGCGATCGCGGACATGCTGCGCACGATTATGGGCGCGCGCATCCAGATCGTGACCGACCTTGCCTGTGCGCAGTGCTTCGTTGAGGCGGACGTCACTCAATTCGAGACGGCTCTCGTGAACATGGCCGTGAACGCGCGCGATGCGATGAATGGCGAGGGGACGCTGAAGGTGCACGTAGGCGCCCTGCCCAACCTGCCGTCCATCCGGGGACACGCGGGCGGCCGCGGCCAGTATGTGGCCGTGTCGATCAGCGACAGCGGATGCGGCATCCCGGCCGACCGGCTCGGCCAAATCTTCGAGCCGTTCTTCACCACCAAGGAAGTGGGCAAGGGCACGGGCTTGGGCCTGAGTCAGGTCTACGGTTTCGCCAAGCAGTCTGGCGGCGATGTGGCCGTGCAGAGCGATGTTGGAGTGGGGACGACCTTTACGCTCTACCTGCCGCGGACTGGAGATGTTCCAATGGAGATCGTGGACGACCGTGCCTCAGTCTCTGATGAAGAGGGGCGTGGGTGCCGAGTGCTTGTAGTCGAGGACAACATTGAAGTCGGCCGTTTCTCGACGCAGCTGCTCCAGGATCTCGGCTACGAGACCACGTGGGTCGCCAATGCCAGCGAAGCTCTCAGGCTGTTGGAGGAGGATGCCCGCCGGTTCGACGTGGTGTTCTCCGACGTGGTCATGCCGGGGATGAGCGGTGTCGAACTGGCTCGGGGAATCCGCCAGCGCTACCCACGGCTGCCTGTGGTGCTGACTTCCGGCTATAGTCATGTGCTGGCTGAGGAGGGACGGCACGGCTTCGAGCTGCTGCACAAACCTTATGCGGTTGACGACGTCTCGCGGGTGCTGCGGCGAGTGACGCGCGGGCGCGATGACAGCCAGGCTCATGCGGCCCGATCCGGGAATGCGTCAGAACCGACCTGATGAGGTGGCTCGCGAAGGGACGGCAGGTCACAGGGGGATAAGCGGACATTCAATGCAAATCGGGAACCGTCCAGTTTGACCCACAGGAGACCTTAGAGGCCTATATTCGCGCCAACTTGATTGGGCTTCCGGAGATGGTTCTTGCACGGGGAAGCGCATTGCCGAATATAGGCCAATGACCCTGCCGGATTGGACGACCCTGCATATCTTTCTTGCTGCTATCGAGTGCGGGAGCGTTACACGCGCCTCTGAGAAATGTGGCATCGCCGTTTCGGCTGCCGCAAAACGCATCTAGGATCTGGAGACGGAACTTGGGGTCCAACTCCTGACCCGGGGTGCAAGGGGCGTAACGCCGACGGTGGCTGGGGAACTCCTCGCCCGGCATGCCCGCACGATATTCGATTTCGGTGCCCGCCTTGGGGAGGATCTGCGTGCAGTCGCCGAAGGTGGATTGGGAAGCGTTCGTCTTAATGCGACACTCTCGGTCCTGGCTGGCCATCCACTCGCGCAGGCGTTGGCGGATTTTCAATCGAGCACCCCGGGACCGGATGGTGTCCTGCCCATCTACAATCCCGATCTGCGCCTTGCCGGCGTTCGGTTGGCTGAGCCCTGGGCACAGCGGCAGGTGAGACTGGTCAGCCGCCCGGCCGCCATGCTGACGCCTTCGGCACGTCTACTGCTCGACTATCTTTCTGCCTCGCCGGGCCTTGAAGCCCAGCCTGAGCGTTCGCGAATGACGGACCCTGCGTCCGCGAAATAGCGCTTCTCCTCCTGCTCGCATGTCGGCAGTCTTTGCCAAATAACAAAAACAAGAACATGCCCGAGGAGACGCCATGGAGATCAACTCCAAGTCGGAGGCCGTCGTGGTGCGCGAGGTCGGACCGCGCGACGGCTTGCAGAACGCGTCGGCCACCATGCCGACAGAAGCCAAGCTTGCCTGGATCGCCGCGATGACAGCGGCAGGCATCCGCGAGATGGAGGTTGCCAGCTTCGTCCCTCCGGCCGCGATGCCGCAGATGGCAGATGCCGCCGAAGTGACCCGCGCTGTCCGTTCGGCTCACCCGAGCCTGCGCATCATTGTCCTGGTTCCCAATCTACGCGGCGTGCAAAATGCGGCTGCGGCCGGAGCACAGTCGATTATCGTGCCCGTATCGGCGAGCGAGGCTCACAGCCAGTCGAATGTGCGCCGGTCACGGGCCGATCAGGTCGCGGAGGTCGGGCGCATTGTCGAGTGGGCCCGGACCTTGGGAGACAAAGCGCCCAGGATTGAGGTCGGCATCTCGACCGCCTTCGGCTGCTCTCTTCAGGGGATCGTCCCTGAGAGCGAAGTCGTTTCATTAGCGGCCTCGCTGGCCGAAGCGGGCGTGGATGTGATCGCCCTTGCAGATACCTTGGGCTACGCAAGCCCGTCCCACATTCGCCGTCTTGTGCGGGCCGTGCGGGCCGAGATCGGTAATACGACGTTCGGCAACCTGCATCTTCATGACACTCTCGGCACTGCTCTGGCCAACGTACTCGCCGCTCTCGAGGAGGGCGTACGCGGTTTCGATGCGGCCCTAGGCGGCCTTGGCGGTTGTCCGTTCGCGCCTGGCTCCATCGGCAACGTGTCAACGGAGGACCTCGTCAATCTCCTGGAATCGGAAGGCTTTTCGACCGGGATCGACCTTGAGGCTCTGCTGGAAGCCCGCAAGGTCCTCCAGGCCGGGCTCCCAAGCGAAAAACTCCAGGGGCGGGTCGCGGCTGCCGGTATTCCCCGCACCTACCGCTTGTCGTCGGCCGCCGTCGCCTAGTGGGATTGGGCGTCTTTGACGCCACCCTGACAGTCTTGAGGATGTTTACATCTTGTCCGCAACCTTGACCCAATACGCCCACAAGCGCCGACGCCTCTCGCCGGGATCCGCGTGCTCGAATTCAGCCACATGATCATGGGGCCGAGCTGCGGGATGATCTTGGCCGATCTCGGCGCCGACGTCGTGAAGGTAGAACCAAGTCCCGCCGGCGATAATTCGCGACGTCTGACCGGCGCGGCTATCGGCTTCTTCCCGACCTTCAACTGCAACAAGCGCAGCATCCGCGCGGATATGAAGAGTCCTTCGGGAACGGCGCTCGTCCGTCGACTTGCTTCCAGCGCGGATGTCATTGTGGAGAACTTTCGCCCGGGAGCCATGGAGAAGCTCGGATTGGGATATGCCGCGCTGTCCGGGATCAATCCGCGCCTCGTCTATTGCTCGCTCATCGGCATGGGCGCCACGATCTTGAACGGAGCCCGAATTGGCGCAAACTGCCTTGTCGGCGCGAACGCCTGGTGATGGAACGGAAGGAATTTCCCGAAGGATCTCTCATCATTGACGCCCCGGCAAAAGTTGTCCGGCAACTGGCCCTCGAGACTTTGGAAGGTCTGCGGAGGTCAGCAAGCTACATGTTCTTCGTGGTGTTCTTCAACACCTTCGAGGGCACCCGTGTCGTCGACCGGGATCAGATCGCGGCATCGCGGCTGCTCGGGGCCAACTCATGGACGGTCACCCGTACTGTGGTGATCCCATCGACCTTGGCCTGGGTGTTCGCGTCCCTGACGCCAGCGGTGTCCTTTGCGCTGATCGGGTGATCGTGGGTGAGTTCATCGGCGCCGAGCGGGGCATCGGCAAGCTGATCGTCGAAGCCGAGGCCCGCGCCAACGCGTCCGAGATGATGGTCGGCATCCTGTTTGCCATCGGCGTGCGGCGGATCCAGGCCCACCTCCTGCGGTGGCAGCCCCAGTTCGATCAGGCAAGCGCATGACCAGAGTCGCCTTCCCGGACGTATGCTGTTCCTGTCGACCGATCCCGAGACGATCGATACTCAGATCGCAGGGGCCGATCTCTCGCAGGGGCAGGCCGGGCCGCTTCGCGACGATATCTCGACCGACGAGATCACCCCGTTGCCGTCGCTCGTCTATTTCGACGAGCGGTTAGCCAGTCATCCTTACACCGGCTTCAAGGCCGGTGATCGGCTGCCGATTGGAGTAGACGCCGTCAAGCAGGGTGGCTTCTTCGCCGTCACCGTCGGAGGCAAGCGCTACGGCAAGGGTTCATCACGTGAGCACAGCCCGGTGGCCGAGAAGGCAGCCGGCATTCGCCTCGTCATCGCCGAGAGCTTCGAGCGTATCTACCGCCAGAACGCGGACAATGTCGGCCTGCTGCGCTATGGTGAGGAGCGCTTGAGCGCCGTTTCAACCATGCAGGCTCTGTCGGATAGGCAGAGACCCCGTACTCTATTCGAGAAGATCCTGGCCCGCCATGTGGTAAAAACCGCCGATAGCCCTGGTGACCTGACGCCGGGAATAAGAGGCTTCGTCCGAGCCGACATCCGGTTCATCCACGACATCTACACCGGAATGTGCAGCTACATGCTGCATGGCACGTTCGGCAAGCCCGTCCGCCTCTATGAACCAGAGTCGATCATCGTCTTCGAGGATCACTACTCTTATGCGCACCTATGCGCACCGGAGCCGTGTGCACATTGAGCGTGGTCTGCTTCCCCGGGTTCATGAACTTTCCCGGGTGCACCGGGAGTTCGTGGCCGATTACGGCTTGCGGTCGCATGGCTACCTGCCGGGCGGAGAAGGGTCCGAAGGCATCTCCCATGCCTTGGTGGCGGAGCAATATGCCTTGCCTGGCCAATTGATCGTCGGCACGGATTCGCACACGCCACATAGCGGGGCGCTGGGTTGCCTGGCGTTCGGCGTCGGCACGACCGACATCGCGAACAGCATGATCACGGGTGCGGTGCGGATCACGGTACCGGAGGTCCTGCGCATTGAATTCTCGGGCACGTTACCTTGCGGCGTCACGGCGAAGGACATTGTCCTGCATCTGCTCGCTCTGCCGGGTCTCAAGGCGGGAACAGGCGTCGGCAAGGTTTTCGAGTTTGGCGGATTCGGCATCGCACAACTCAACACGGATGAGCGGGCCACGCTGACCAATATGACCGCTAAGCTGGGAGGCTTTACCGGGATCGTCGAACCCGATGCGGAGACTGTAAGATTCCTCAAGGAACGTCGCGGGATCGACGTCACGATCGAACCGTGGATGCGCAGCGACGAGGGAGCCACCTATGCGGAGGTGATCCGCACCGACCTGTCGGCCTTGTCGCCCATGGTGGCGGCTCCCGGGGATCTCGGCAATGGCCTCGATCTTTCGAACCTGCCACAGCGGGTTGCCATCGCCATCGCCTATGGTGGGTGTGGCGCCTGTGCCAATTGGGGACCCGGCACATCGACCAACACCGATCAGGTAACCGTGAGTGCCATTAACCGGAACTTCCCGGGGCGCTCGGGCCCTGGAAGGGTCTGGCTTGCCAGCCCTCCCACGGTCGCGGCCAGCGCCATCGCGGGCGAGCTGACTTCCTTTGAGGAGCTTCAGGCGCGCTTCGACACAGGGCTGGGCCGTTGAGCCGGTAGTTGGGAGTTTTCAGAGGGCATGTAATCTCCGGGAACTCACGACGACTCCATCCGTATCGCAGTAGACGAGCCGACCCGGCGCGAACTCCACCCCGCCGACTTGGAATGAAGCGCCGATCACGCCCGTGCCGCTGAACGAGCCTCGGGCTGGGACGACGCCGAGCGCCATCACGCCAAGATCAAGAGTTGCAAGCGCCTCGGTATCGCGAACGGCACCGAAAACGAGTACCCCGGCCCAGCCGTTCTCGATTGCCTTTGCCGAGAGCCTGTCGCCAAGTAGGGCCACCCGGGTCGAGCCTCCTCCATCAACGACGAGAACCCGCCCCTGTCCAGGCTGTTCGAGGCATTGTCTGACCAGCCCGACATCCTCGAATGTACTGACGGTTTGAATCTCGCCGCTGAAGGACCTACGGCCGCCAAAGATGCGGAACTGAGCCAGGCAGACCTCCAGTTCGTCTGCAAATTCATCGCAAAGATCAGCCGTTTTGAAATCACTCACTGTGTGCACCAATGGTTAGGGGATTCGGACAAGGAGGAGAGTTACGCAATCAAACCGGATCCGAATCGTCTTGTCCAACGAATGAGACTGTGCTCGTCCAGGAATGCTTATTGACAGCTTGCACGAAGGTCGCCTTCTGGCATCTGCCGGTCGTCTGTCGTGTGACAGCTTGGAGGCGAGTTCCGGTCGCCGGTGAGCGGCTCAGGGCCCAGGCGACCGTACACAACGGGCGAGAATAGCTACCATCGTTGCGGACGAGCTCGAGCGCGGCGAACAGCCGCGGCACGCGGTGATACAGCACCGAGCGATCATCCCGACAGGCGCGGTGTCCGAGGGCGCAGGCGAGCGAGCTCTTTCCCTCCCCGTCGACCCGGACCCCCGCAGACGCCCCCGGATTATCGGGCAGCCATGAGGCCGCTTGCCGGGAGATTGCATTCTGTGGCTCAAGCCCTCATGAGAGGGTCCACCGACACCCCAGCTACATCCAGGAGCGAGATAGATTGTACGCAGCCTTCATGCCGGACCGGGCTTTAATATGCCAGGGCGAACCAGCAAGGCATTTTTACCTCGACGCGGGCATTCCGAGCGAAAACAAACCCCCGCGCGAGACCAGCTCGGTTCCTCTCCTGATCCGCGTGGATGACAGGACCGGCGGCTCCGTCCGGCTCCCTCCAGTCTGAGGCGGGAGAGACATCATCATGAAACAACCGCCCCGTTCGCGGGGCGTGGATGGTGCACGGCGCGCGAATGGCGCCGTGGTGAGCCTTCCGCGCGCCCTGTCTAAGCTCGGGTTCTGCTCCCGCACGCAAGCCGAGGCCCTGATCACCGAGGGACGCGTGCGCGTCGACAGCCGGATCATCCGCAACACGATGGCCCGCGTCGACCCCGGACGCGCCCGCATCACCGTTGACGGCCAGCCGGTCGTGGCGGAGCGCAAGGTGTACCTGATGCTCAACAAGCCGCGCGGCCTCGTCACCACCCGCGACGATCCGCACGAGCGGGCGACGGTCTACGACTGCCTGGAGGGGGTTGATCTCCCGTTCGTCGCGCCCGTGGGGCGCCTCGACAAGGCGAGCGAGGGCCTGCTGCTCATGACCAATGACACGCGCTGGGCGCAGCGCGTGCTCGATCCCGCGTCGAATGTCGAGAAGGTCTACCACGTCCAGGTTGACCGCTTGCCGGATGAGGGCATGTTGGGACGGCTTGCGGCGGGAATGGAGATCGATGGCGAGCGCCTCGTGGCGAAATCAGCCCGCGTGCTCCGTTCCGGCACCCGCACTGCGTGGCTTGAAGTCATCCTCAGTGAAGGCAAGAACCGGCAGATCCGGCGCCTGCTCGGCGCCGTTGAGGCGGAGGTGCTCCGCCTCGTGCGCATTGAAGTCGGAGGATTACAGTTGGGCGATCTGCCAAGGGGCGCAGTGCGGCACCTGACGCCCGCCGAGAAGGCGATGCTGGATGTTCCGGTCTGCGCCTCTTCCAGGTTGCTCAAGCCTCCGCGGGAGGGGTCAGCCCGAGATCGCTGACCTTGGCTCGGACCTCGATGATTGGGCGGTTCTGTCGCAAGCGCGAAGTATGCGCTTTTTCGCGCCATTTCGCTGCCGCGCCATGCGCGTTAATCCATTGATTCTATAGGAATGGGCCGGCGCTGATCCACGAGTACTGGTAAGCAAAAAACGAATTCTGCGGCAAAACCCGTGGGCCTACGTCATCGCCTCCTGTCGAAACGCTCGAGTAGAGCTTCAGCGTCAATTTTCAAGCATTCTCATCCTGCACCGTTCGCTACGGCTCATCAAAGCGGGAGGGTGGGCAACGGAGGGTGGCGAACACAGCAATATCACACTAACAGGACAAGCCTAATCGCAACTCTGCTGCTCTCCCGAGTTTGGTGCAGGCCTGGTAGATCGGAGCGACTGCTCAATTTCATTCCAGCGCTGCAGGTGCCAGATTGGCACGCTCCATTCGAGTGGCGTAGGCGCGGGCCAGCACAGCGCATACGATGAGCTGAATCTGATGGTAAACCATCATCGGTAGCACGATCAGACCAATTGCTTGCCCTGCGAAGATAATGTTCGCCATTGGCAGTCCGCTTCCCATGCTCTTCTTCGATCCGCAGAACACTATGGCGATCTCATCCTCTCGCGAAAAACCCATGAAGCGGCTAATGAGACGGGTTGCTGTCAGCACGAGCGCCAGGAGAGAGACGACGAGAACCAGCATGACGATAAGGTCGTTGGCATCGATCTGGGTCCAGACGCCACCCACCACCGCGTTGGAAAAAGCGAGATAGGCGACGGCGACGATCGAGATCCGCTCCGCGAAGCCGACCAGTTTCGGATATGCCCGGATCGTATCTCCGATCCATCGTTGAAGGACTTGTCCGAGGGCGAATGGTGCGAGGAGTTGCAGCATGATGCTCTCGAACGCGTGGCTGTCGATGCCTCCCTGGCGGCCCAGAAGTAGCATTGCTAGAGCAGGCGTTGCCACGACCCCGAGCATGTTGGACGCAGATGCGGCGCAAACCGCAGCCGAAACATTCCCTCCGGCGATCGAGGTGAAGGAGATCGAAGATTGAATGGTCGACGGCAGGATACACAGGAAGACGAAGCCAATATAGAGGTCCGGAGATAGCCATCTCGGAACCAATTCTTGCAGGGGAAGTGCAAGAAGCGGAAATAATCCGAAGCTGCATGCGACAATGGTCAAGTGCAGGCGCCAGTTCGAGAAACCGTTCATCACGACCCGGGGCAGGAGGCGAGCGCCGTGCAGAAAGAAGATGAGCGCCACGCTGCCTTGCGTGAAATAGTTCAGCCCTTTGGCGGCCGCGCCTGACACTGGCACGAATGATGCAATGACCGCTGCCGCTACAAGCGCGGTGATCAGGACATCCGGCCGAAACCGGAGGAGATTTTTCATGTGACTGGAACCTGCTCGGTAATAGTGCCGTCTTCGTCGAGGATAGTGCTGAGACGGGTCCAGATGCTGGCCACGTGGGCCGTCAGAATCGGTCGGGCCCGGACGGCGTCTCTCGCTTCCAGAACATGAAGAAACTCTTCGTGTTCTCTAACGGCATTATCCCAATTTTCAGTCGCCTGATGCGCGACGAACCGAAGTCGATACATGCGGGCATTGAGGGTGGCGTGATGCTCGGCCAAGACCGGGTTGCGAGCCGCACGCACGACACCCAGGTGGATTGCTTGATTGTTCTGAAAATAGCCGATCCGGTCCTTGCGTGCTCTGAACGCCAGCATTTCGTAATGCAGCGCCCAGAGCTCCGCCACTTCCTCATCGGTAATGGCAGCGCATGCCAGTTCGGCAGCCAGCCCCTCAAGGGCGGCCAAGACCTGAACGATCTGGAACACTTCGCTGCGGCGAAGCAAGGCAACAGTCGCGCCACGGTGGGGACTGAGCTCGACAAGGCTCTCTCCGGCGAGCAGCTTTAAGGCTTCCCGCATGGGAGTCCGCGACACGCCGAGCCGATTGGCCAAGGTCCTCTCACGAATAGGATAGCCAGGAGCGAGTTCCCCTTTCAGGATCATCTCCCGAATGCGCTCCTTGACGTGCGCGACCTTTGCGCCGTCGCCGCTTTCGAGCGGGCTATCCTTATCTGTGATCGGAAGGAGTGACATTAGGCAATAATCGCGCTGGTGAATTTGCCGAGCAGTTCGTCGGTGCAGGGCTTATCGAGCCAACGGATAACAACCACAAGATCCCTGGGCCTGTCGATCCAGATGATGTTGGACCCGCCACCGAGGGCGAAGACGCTTGTTTCCGGGGCTTGTGAATACAGGCGCTTTTCCGTGTTCAACCACCACAGCAGGCCATAGGTCGGGTTGAGGCGTGAGGGGATCAGCATGGCCCTGACCCGTTCCTGCGAAAGCAACTGCTGGCCTTCCCAATAGCCTTCGTTCTTGATCAGCTCTCCGAGGCGCGCATGATCGCGGCTGTTGATGACGATCCCGCCGCCCCAGTGACCACCGCCGGGGACCGATTGCATCCGCTGGCCGCCCACATCAACCCAGCTGGTCTCATAGCCATTCCAAGCCCAGGTCGTGGAGCAACCAATGGGGTCCATGATGTGCTCCTTGAGCACCTCGGGCAGCGGACGCTCGAACAGACGTAGGAGGCTGAGGCCCAGCCGGTTCACGCGAACGTCGTTGTACTCGAAATGAGTGCCGGGAGCGGTGAGGGCACGTTCGGAACCCTTGGCGTTGCTCGTGCCGGACGAAACGGAAGGCCCAACCTGGCGGTGCCAGTCCACGGAGTCAGGCCGCTCGAACAGTTCGCCATGCCATTCGCTCGTCTGCTCGAGGAGATGACGCCAAGTGATCGCACTGTTGTGCGCATCGTCGAACCCGCCATCCTTCACGCGCTCTCCGACGCGTTCGTCGATGGAGCCGATCAGTCCCTTGTCAACAGCAAGGCCTGTGAGAATCGCCAGATAGCTCTTGGCGATGCTGAAGGTCATATCGGGGCGGCTCGTGTCGCCCCATTCAGCCACAAGCTTTCCGTGGCGAATTACGACTCCGCTGGCGCCGCCGCGCGCGACGACCGGCCCCATGGGGCGGTTATAAGGAGGCTTGTCGTCTACATGGGCGGAGCCGACGAAGATCCCATCAATGTACATGTCTCGGGGCCAGCGCGTTTCGTTGGCGGCCGCGAAGGAGACGGCATCGGCTAAACGATCTGGGTTAAATCCCGCCTCGGCCGGGCTGGATGAAAGCCACACGGGTTTCGTTGTCTTGTCGCTACCATCCATCAGCTGCCTCCAGATTGGTCTGCATGCCCCTTATTCGGGCGCGTGAGCAAATTGCACAGTTTGTGTCTTGCACGCCATAATTTGGTATGCCACTGTTGCCGTACGGTCAACATGAAAAGATCATTAGGCTCAGACGTGCAACTCTGTCCCTAAAAATACAAGAAAATTTACGGCCGGGGTGACCTGACGGGTTTAGGCGTGGTTACGCTAAGGCGGTCACTTAATGCAGAATGGTATGCCATATCGAGGGCGTTGGTAGAGAGGAGCCATAGAATGCAGACATCACGAATGTTCCGAGGTCTAAGTGCACTGGTGGGGACTGGCCTGCTTTCCGCATCCCTGTGGGCAGCGCCAGCCTCCGCGCAAAGTGTAAAGCCCTTGCGCTATGCGACGGGTACCGACGCACAAACGCTCGACCCGCAATTCGTCACCGATATCCCGACCGCCCGCGTCGTGACTCAGCTCCACGAAACGCTGGTTTACCCGAACCGTGCCGGTGAAATGGTCGGCGTGCTGGCAGAAAGCTGGGAAGTGAGCGACGATAGCCTTTCGTGGACGTTCCATCTGCGAAAGGGCGTCATGTTCCATGACGGCACTCCATTCAATGCCAACGCCGTCAAGTTCACCTTCGATCGCATTATGGCCAAGGAGACGGCAGCTCCGCGTGCCAGTTCCGCAGCGGCCATTGCCTCGGTGGAAGTGAAGGACGAGAATACCGTCGTCATCAAGACGAAATCACCTTATGCGCCTCTGCTCGCCCAGCTGTCCGCCTATAACCTGGCGATCATTAGCCCGACTTCTGGCGTGAAGCTGAACAACGAATACAGCCGGGCGCCGGCTGGCACGGGGCCGTTCAAGCTCGGTAAATGGACTCCCGGCGAGAAGCTCACTATCGTTCGCAATGCCGATTACTGGGGCAAGAAGGCCGCCTCCGCCGCCGTCGATTTCACGGTCGTGCCGGAGGATAGCGCACGCGTTCTGATGCTGATGTCGGGCGAGGCAGACGTGGTATCCAACGTTCCTCCCGTCATGGTGAACCGCCTGAAGAGCGCCCCAGGCGTCAAAATTGTGGAGGAGACCGGCTACCGTACGATCTACGTGGGACTGAATCTCGACGTGAAGCCCTTCGACAATCTGAAGGTGCGTCAGGCCGTTGCCCACGCCATAGACACAAAGGCGCTGCTGACCGGTGTCATGAACAATATCGGCACGGCCGGTGGCGGACTGGAATCCACTGTGATCCCGGGATCCGCAAAGATCGACCCCTATCCGTACAACCCGGAGCTCGCCAAGAAGCTTCTTGCGGAAGCCGGATATCCTAATGGGTTCAATGTCGACTTTTATGTGACCACAGGCCGCTACATCAACGACAAGCAGCTCGGTGAAGCCATTCAGGCACAGCTGGCCAAGGTCGGCATCAAGGTGAATCTCCAATCACCTGAGTTCGGCGCCTATTCCGCCATGCTGCGCCAGAAGAAGATTCCGATGTTCCTTCTGGGCAAAGGCAGCCCGACCGGCGACCCCGATTTCACGCTGACGATCAACGTTCACAGCGAAGGGACCGGAAACTACGGTAACTACCATAGTGCAAAGATTGACCAGCTGCTGAGCGAGCAGCGGAGCGCGGTTGACGTTGCCAAGCGCAACGAACTGCTGCGACAGATCTTGCAGCAATCCTACGACGATGTGCCGTGGATCACTCTCTTCTATGAGAACCAGATCTTCGGACAACGGGACAATGTCCGCGGTCTCGAGGTGTTGCCGAACGAGAACGTTCTCTTCGTAAATGCCAAAGTTGAATGATCAATCTGAGGAGGCCAGGCGCAGGCCTGAGCCTCCTCATCGATGAGTGAACCGATGATAACTTTTCTCGCCCGACGGCTCACGCAATTGCTTCCGGTTCTCGTCGGCGTCTCCCTGATCGTCTTCCTGATGATCCATCTCATTCCGGGCGATCCGGCCGTTTTGATTGCCGGTATTGACGCGACCGAGCAGGATGTCGCAGCCGTTCGCAAGTCTCTGGGGCTGGAGCGCCCGCTTGTGGCGCAATACGGTGAGTTTGTCGGGCGGGTTGCCGTTGGCGACTTCGGCAAAAGCTTCAGGACGGGCCGCCCCGTCAGCGAGGAAATCGGATTTCGATACTGGAATACGATGATCCTCGGACTTTCCGCTGTCGCCTTCGGCACGCTTCTCGGTGTCGCCACGGGCATCCTGACCGCCGTTTACAGGAACGGTTGGTTCGACAGCACAATCCTGGCTATTTCACTTCTTGGCATCTCGGTTCCGTCATTCTTCCTCGGAATCATCCTGATGCTTTTCTTCTCCGTCTACCTGGGCTGGCTGCCACTGACCGGGATGGAAAGTTGGAAAAATCTTATCCTCCCGACGCTCACACTCGGCATCCCGAATGCCGCTATCATCTCCCGCATCACGCGGTCGAGCCTCGTTGAGGTTCTCAACCAGGATTATGTGCGCACGGCACGGGCGAAGGGGGTAAAGGAATCTATTGTGGTCGGTCACCACGGCGTCCGCAACGCCCTGATCCCGGTTGTGACGGTGGTAGGGCTTCAGATGGGATATCTCCTGGGGGGCGCGGTCGTCACTGAGACAGTCTTTGCCTGGCCCGGCATCGGCCGCCTAATCGTGCAGTCGATCTCCGCGCGAGACTTCCCCGTGGTGCAGGCCTCGGTCCTGCTCCTCGCCCTGACATTCGTCATGATCAACCTTCTGACGGATGTGCTTTACCGAATTCTCGACCCGCGGATTAAGTTCAAATGAGTTCTGACACGAACCTCATGTCGGGGGCCCCCCAAGTCTTGCCGGCGTTCATCGAAGCCGCCCCGCATCCGGCACCGTCCCGAAAGCAGCAGATACTCAAGCAGATGCGAAAGTCGAAGTTCGCACTGCCGGGTGGCGCGATCGTGCTGCTTTTCATCGTTCTGGCGCTTTTGGCGCCCTGGATAGCTCCCCACGACCCCTATGCGAGCGACCTGACGGCTATGCTCCTGCCGCCTAGCGTAGAGCATCCGTTTGGAACGGACGAACTCGGGCGCGACATCTTATCGAGGGTTCTCGTGGGCGCTAGGCTGTCTTTGACGGAGGGGCTTTTCTCAGTCTGCTTGGCCATGGTGATCGGCGTTCCAGTCGGGATGATCTCCGGGTATGTCGGCGGACGGACGGACACCATCATCATGCGCGTTATCGACGTGCTGCTAGCGTTCCCCGGCGTTCTTCTGGCGATCGTCATCGTTTCGATTCTCGGCCCGAACCTCGTGAACGCCATGATCGCTGTTGCGATCTACACGGTGCCGATCTTCGCGCGGCTGGCTCGCGGGTCGACCCTCTCTGTCAAGGAGGAGCCCTATATCGAGGCCTGCCATTCCGCTGGCATGAGGCACAGCCGTATCCTGCTGCGGCATATCCTTCCCAACATCGCCAACACCTTATTGGTGATGGGGACTCTTCGCGTAGCTCTGGCGATCCTAACCGCATCCAGCCTGTCCTTCCTCGGCCTCGGCGCGCAAGCCCCGTCGCCGGAATGGGGCGCCATGTTGGCGGCGGGGCGGAACTACATGCTGATAGCCCCTCATGTCGTTATCTTTCCGGGCGGAGCGATCGTGCTGCTCGTGCTCGGAATCAATCTATTCCAAGACGGGCTGCGGCTGGCCCTCGATCCTAAAATGGCGGAGCGTTGATCATGACCGAAAACCTTCAAGCGAAAATCGACGCTTATATCGAAGACAATCGGGAACGTTTCCTGGAGGAGTTGTTCACCTTCCTCCGGCAGCCCAGTATCTCGACGCGCAACGAGGGCATGCACGAATGCGCAGACCTGCTCGCAGGCCTGATGCGGGGCGTCGGAATCGAGACGCGCATCATGGAGACCCCGCGTCATCCCATCGTCTATGGTGAGATCGACAAGGGGCCCGATGCTCCCACCGTGCTTGTCTATGGGCACTACGACGTCCAGCCACCTGAGCCCCTGGAGCTGTGGACCTCCCCGCCGTTCGAGCCCGAAATCCGCAACGGGAAAATCTACGGCCGGGGCACGTCGGATAACAAGGCTCAGATCTTCATCTACATCAAGACTATTGAGGCGCTGCGCGCCGTCACGGGCGATGTGCCGCTGTCCTTCAAGTTTATGTTCGAGGGCGAGGAGGAGATCGGCAGCCCGAGTCTTGCGCCCTTCATCGAGGTCAACAAGGATCTCTTGAAGGCCGATCTGACCTATTACTCGGACAGCCATGTCCATGAATCGGGCCGCCCGATCATTATACTCGGCCTCAAGGGCATGGTTTATGTGGAGCTGACCGCTCGCGGCGCACGGATCGACCAGCACTCCATGCGGGCTACCGGCGTTCCCAATCCCGCATGGCGCCTCGTCTGGGCCCTGAACACTCTGAAGGGACCGGATAACAAAGTCGCCATCGAAGGTTTCTATGACGATGTAAGGCCGCTCACCAATATGGAACGGGAGACGATTGCCAAGATCCCGGTCGACGAGCAGACCCTGCTGGATTTCTTCGGCATCGAGAAGTTCGTACCGGGCCGTGTCGAAGACGGCTATTATTACAACCTCATCTCCGAACCGACCTGCAACATCGCCGGCATAGTCAGCGGCTATACGGGTGAGGGGTCGAAGACCGTTCTTCCCTCCGTAGCCAAGGCCAAGGTCGACATACGCCTCGTGCCGGGTCAGCGCCCGGAGGACATCCTCGCCAAGCTGAAGCGCCATCTCGAGAACGCCGGCTTCGGCGATATTGAGGTGGAAGGTGGCAACTTCCTCATCCCGTCGCGGACGCCTATCGACCACCCCGCGCTGCCCGTGATCATCGAATCCCTGCAGGAAGCTTATGGGCTTGAGCCCATCGTATTCCCCGGCATCGGAGGCGCAGGTCCGAACTACGTCTTCACGGATATCCTGGAGCAGGCCTGTTTCGTGGTGCCGCACGCGACCCATGACCAAGCCAACCATGCGCCGGATGAAAGCATGGATCTTGCCGGTTTCTTCAACGGCATCCGTACCGGCGTGCGGGTATTCCCGCGTCTCGCCCAAAACTTGAAGGCTGAGTAGGTTCCGTCATGATCCGACCTTGCGATCTCGATGCCGTCGAAGCGCGACGCCTCATCGGCCAGAAGAAGCTCTCTCCCGTTGAGTTACTGGAATCCTGCATCCGGCAGATCGAAGCAGTCGATCCACATGTGAACGCCCTTGTGGTGAGAGCCTTCGAGCGCGCCGGGAAGGAAGCTCGGGAAGCGGAGGCTGCCGTCATGCGCGGCGATCCGCTGAAGCCTCTCCATGGGTTGCCGGTGGGTGTGAAGGACCTGAGCGACACCCAAGGGATCGTGTCGGCCTACGGGTCACTTCTGTTCCGGGATCATGTGCCCGCCAAGGACGAGCACGTGGTCGCCGCCGTACGGCGGGCGGGCGGCATCGTCATCGGCAAGACCAACAGTCCCGAATTCGGCGCGGGCGGCAACACCAACAACAAGCTTTACGGTCCCACGCGCAATCCGTTCGACCTGGAGAAGACCTGCGGCGGCTCCTCCGGGGGCTCGGGCGTTGTGCTCGCAACAAACATGATGCCGCTGGCCACCGGGTCGGATACGGGCGGAAGTCTGCGGCTGCCCGCGGCCTTTAATGGGGTCGTGGCCCATCGCCCGAGCCCCGGCATCGTTCCCTTCGACCGCCGCTCCCAAGCCTTCAGCACCTACCAGAGCCAGGGGCCCATGGCCCGCACCGTGGCCGATGCCGCATTGCTTCTCTCAGCCATGGCAGAGCGCAATCCCATCGACCCGATGGCTTATCCCTTGGATCCCGAGCAGTTCCTCAGCCTTCCGGAGGTGGATCTGGCGAGCGTTCGCGTTGCCGTCAGCGAGGATCTCGGGATCGCGCCCGTGGCTCGAGCCGTGCGGGCGGCCTTCATGGATCGGGTCGACCGCTTCTCGTCCCTATTCGGAACGGTGGAGCACCGCGACCCGGACTTCCAGAACGTGCTGGACGTGTTTTGGTATCTGCGCGGCGTCTACATGCTCGCCAAGCACGAGGCGGTGTTCGAAACCTACACGGACGACGTGAATCCGAATGTTCGCAGCAACGTCGCCGCAGCCTTGAAAATGGAGGCCCGCAAGATCGGATGGGCCGCCCGCGAGCAATATCGCCTCATGCAGGACTTCCACCGTTTCATGGCGGATTTTGATGTTCTGATCTGCCCGGCGGTGACAGTCACCCCGTTCCCCTTCGCGGAGCTCTACCCCAAGGAGATCGACGGCGCTCCCATGGAGAATTACGTGCATTGGGCCGCCTTGACGTCCTCCCTGACTGTTACCGGCAACCCGGTCGTCGCCATTCCCTGCGGCGTCGACGAGTACGGCACGCCATTCGGCATTCAGATCGTCGGCAAACTGCACAAGGACCGGGAGGTCCTGGCAATCGCCCATGCAATCGAGACCGCCTTCAAGGCGGACCCGGCCCTGTCAAGGCCCGTTCCTGAACTCGTTCTCTGAAGACTGAGATGATCCAAATGCATCAGCCCGGTCATTCCCCGATGACCCAAGTGGAAACGGCAACCCCGGTTCTATCGGTTCGCAATCTGACCACTTCCTTCAGGAGCGACGATGCGTGGAAGCCCGTGGTCCGGAATCTGAGCTTCGACGTGGCGCCCGGGAAAACCGTCGCCATCGTCGGCGAGTCGGGGTCCGGAAAGAGCGTGACGTCCCTATCGATCATGCGCCTTCTTCCGAAGCATTCCAGCCGTATCGAGGGCGAGATTACCCTCGGCGGGAAAAAGCTTCACACACTCTCAGATGACGAGATGCGGCGCGTCCGGGGCAAGGACGTTTCCATGATCTTCCAAGAGCCCATGACGAGCCTCAACCCGATCTTTCCGATCGGCAAGCAGATCGCGGAGGCGCTGACCGTTCACAACCAGATGTCCCGGTCGGAGGCCCGCAAGGAGGTCATCCGCCTTCTGGACAGGGTGCGCATTCCGAACGCGGCTTCCCGCTTCGGCGAATATCCGCACCAGTTCTCGGGGGGAATGCGGCAGCGGGTGATGATCGCCATGGCGTTGGCTTCGAAGCCGAAACTTCTCATCGCCGACGAGCCGACTACGGCGCTTGACGTCACCATCCAAGGCCAGATCCTCGACCTGATCAAGAACCTCCAGGATGAGGAGGGCATGTCCGTCCTCTTCATCACGCATGACATGGGCGTTGTCGCGGAAATCGCCGATGAGAGCATTGTCATGTTTCGCGGCGATGCAGTCGAGATGGGTCCGACGGCCGATATCTTCCTGCGTGGCAAGCACCCATATACCCGTGCGCTTCTTTCCGCGGTGCCCAAGCTCGGATCGATGACAGGCCGCGACCTGCCTCTGCGCTTCCCCATCGTCGATATCGTCACTGGGGACGTACAGCCACAGCGGGATGTCGCCAATACGGTCGCTCAAACGAAGACGCCGATTCTGTCGGTCAAGAACATGACCACCCGTTTCGATATCCATTCGGGAGTCTTCGCGCGCAAGACCGGTGCGGTGCACGCGGTGGAAAACATTTCTTTCGATCTGTTCGAAGGCGAAACGCTGTCCGTCGTCGGAGAGTCCGGCTGCGGCAAGTCGACGACCGGGCGCTCCGTGACACGACTCATCGAACCGACGAAGGGCGACATCGTCGTAGACGGCCACGAGGTCGCGAAGCTGGACCGCCCAACCCTTCGGACGATGCGCCGAAGTATCCAGATGGTGTTTCAGGACCCGTTCGCGAGCCTTAACCCTCGCATGAGCATCGGTACCGCTGTGATGGAACCTTATCTGGAGCACAAGCTGGGTTCGAAAAAGCAGGCGCAGGAGAAGGCTGCGGACCTGCTTGAGAAGGTTGGCCTTCAGGCGGACATGATGCGGCGCTATGCCCATGAATTTTCCGGTGGCCAGCGCCAGCGGATCGCCATCGCCCGTGCCCTGATGCTCGACCCGAAGGTCATCATCGCGGATGAGGCGGTTTCAGCCCTGGACGTCTCGATCAAGGCACAGGTCTGCAATCTGCTGCTCGATCTCCAGCAGAGCCTGAACCTTGCCTATCTGTTCATCTCTCACGACATGGCCGTGGTCGAGCGCATCAGTCATCGCGTCGCAGTCATGTATCTCGGCGAAATCGTGGAAATCGGGCCCCGTGCTTCCGTGTTCGAGAACCCGCAGCATCCATATACCAAAAAGCTCATGGCGGCTGTTCCTGTGCCGGATCCCGCCCGCCGCAGTTTGCGGCGCGAGATGGCAACCGATGAAATCAAGAGCCCTGTTCGCCCGATCACTTACGTACCCCCTATCCGGGAGTACAGGGAGGTCTCGGCAGGGCATCTCGTGTTGAATAGTTAATCCATAAGGGCGTCCTGCATCGGGCCTAAAGCATCAGGTGAGAGCGTCGTGCGCAAAACCGGCTCCACTTATGCGCACGATGCTCTAGAAGCGCTTAATGTGTCTACCAAGACGTTGTTGAACGGCTTGGCCGAGTAACTTCAAAACCTGATGACTACGCTCAGGCCGTTCGCAGAGCCGAAGAATGTGTTGTTCCCCAGCGTTGCGCGCGTTGATGTGCCTCTTTTTTGGCAGCAATGGCAGAGCAGTCGAGCGCGGCTTGGCTCCAGTCGAGTTGGTCGGCATCGGCCAGGCGCTTGAGCGGGATGCGATGCGGGCGCCACCACGGCTGCCTGCCGGGGATCGCTCTTCTGCTGGGGCAGCATTACTTGCCGGATGCGCACTCAGTTCATAGCGAGTTCGTGCAACGTCGCAAAACCTGCCACGAGTTGCTCATGCGGAGATACACCTGCGGCCGCCGCGGCTTCGACCGCGGCCGCTGCGCGTTGCAACCAGGCATCGGAATAGTCGATTACCGGCTCGCCCCTGCGTTCCACGACCTGTCGTTCGAGATCGATGACGGTCAGGAAAGCGGTGAGGCGGTTTTTGCCGTCGTCCAGCGCTTTGATGAAATAGGCTTCCGCGAGCTGGCTGCGCGCTTGCGTATAAGCGTTATCAAGCGCCTCCGGTGCCGGTACATTGCTCAGAATAGCTTCGAGAAAAGGTACTTCGGCAAAGGAGTCGAGCCATTCGGCTTGGCTCTTTGACCAGCCTTCGCGCTCCGCCCGGTTAACGATGTTGATGTGCATGAGATTGCGGAGCTCCTGCAGGCGCGGCCCGAGTTCGTCCATGGCGCGCTGCAGAGTGGTTTTTTGAGCGGGTGTCAGATCGCGGTCGTTCTGCGGGAACATCACATCGGTCCTTATTGTATGGTGAGGCAGCGCTTAGCGGCGGAATAGGCCTGTGAACCAGTTCCAGGCCGCCGTGGCGGCCTTCACAATGGGCTTCGGAACAACCGCCTCGACTACCTTGATCACCGGCTTGGCGGCTTCGATGATTGGCTTGATGATGGGCTTGGTAATGTTGTCGTTCACCGCCTTCAGCACATGCCCTGAGGCCTCCGTAATCTTGCCGGCGAGTCCGCCCTGGGTCTGCCCTGACTTGATCAATGCCTCCGCCGCCTTGTCGGCCGCCTTGGTAACTGCAGGCGCCAGGGTATCAGGGTTTTTCAGAGCACTCTCCGGCGTAATCGCCTTCAACTCATGGATCGCGTTTTCGATTGCCTGCTTCTGCGGCTTCAGGTTCAGGTTGATCTCGCCGTCCAGCTTGACGCCGCAGATGCCGATTCCGAGGGCTCCGCCGATCTTGAACTTGAGCTCGCCGTCCTTGAGCGAACAATCGAGATCGATCTTTGCGCCCGCCGCACCCGGCGACATGAGCGTCGCCGTGGCACCTGCGCTGTGGCCGCCCTTATCGGCGAGCTTGTGCTCTATGCTGACGCCAACGCCGGCAGAGGCCATAGCCCCGACACCGAATTTGGCTCCAACCTTATCGGCAGGGTTCCAGGAGATCTCGGCGGAGGCCTTCGCTTCCGCCTTGGCCTGCGCAAAGACCTTGGTTGCCGCGGTGGCGGAGCCGACACCGTAATCGAGGCCCTGGTGCGCCCCAGCCTCGGCGCGGGCCGCAGCTTCGGCCTTGGCTGAACCGCCGACACCTTCCAGAAGGCCTAGGCGTGCCCCGGCCTTGGCGCCGGCATCCGCCTGGGCCTTTGCGGCACCACCGCCATAGATTCCGGCGCCGCCGAGTTCCTTGATCGCAACCCGGTTCTCGGCCTTCGCTTCGGCTTGTGCACCGACCTTGACGGAGCCTTCCGCCTTGGCCCCCATGAGGCTCGCCTGGGCGGATCCTTCCGCTTTGATCTGGGCCTTGGCATCGGCTGTACCCTTCTGGGTCACGTCGATGGAGCCGCCCAAAGTGACACCCTGCCGAGCCTCGGCTTTCACTTGGACGCTGCCCTCAGCCGAGCCGCTCGCGCCGGCAGCGAGCATGTGCTTGTCGGCGAACGCCGTGCCCTCCGCTTTCGCCTGAGCCTTGGCGGCGAGTTCGCCAGTGTTATGGGCTTCGATCTGACTTCCGATCTTCGTCGTCTGCTTGAAGCCTACCTTGGCTTCCGCTCCGGCCTGTGCCTCACCGCTTGCAATGGCGCCGAAAGCACTTGACTGAACCTTACTGGCAGTACTCGCTCCCGCTTCGGCGCCCGCCGAAAGTTTGGAGTTGGTCTCGATCGCACCGATTTTCGACGTCGAACCGAGTTCGGCCTGAGCAGCGGCCCGAGCTCCCGCTTCGGTTTCGCGCGCTGTGGTGTCGCTGGTTTTCGCCTCGATCGACTTCGACGTCGTTTCGGTGAGGGTGCTCGCACCGGCCTGATGACTTTGCGAAACCTTGATCCCGCCGACGATCCCCTCAGCACCGCCGCCGATCCGAATGTCTTTCACGTCGCCCTTGATCTTTTCGGTGACCTTGAGCGATCCCGTCTCGTTCGACAGGCTCTCGGAATTATCGACTTTGTAGGTCGCGTGAGCCTCCCGCGTAACGCTGTCTGCCGGACCTTTGCTCCCAGCCTTGAGCGGGTCCCAGGCTCCGACGATATCACCGGGCTGGACCGGCTTGCCGCCTGTCGTGATGGACTTCTCGGAACTGGAGCCGTCCTTTTCCGTCACCTTGACGATGATCTTGCCCGCCTCAGGCGCCTCGACGCCGGCCTTGCCGCGCACCTTGTCGATGGCCTCTTCGCGGGCGGAATTGCCGCTCTTCTCGGCATTACTCTGCGCCAGAGAATGATAACCGTCGCGAAGCTTTTCAGGCAATTTGGACGCAGCGTCCTTGGCGCCATCCTTGAACGCCTTTTTCCACTGCGAATCGTCCTTCTTAGATTCGTCGTTCGTCTTGAAGGAGATCTCTGTGTCTTTCGATTTGACCCAGGCGGCCTTCTTCTCGTCCCAGCCGTCCTTCGTGGTCTTGGTGATATCCAATGGGCCGACGGTCTTGGAGGACTCGGACTTGAAAGGCTTCTCTACCTTTCCCGGCTCCTGAACGGCATCCTTCTGCGCGTCCTTCACCGGTTCGGCGGCAGTTAGCGCCGCAGCTGTCTCGGCAGTGATTTCGCGCCGGGTGTCGGTGCCGCGTCCACCGACGATTCTATCCAGGATTACCTCCGGGACCGCGCCATCTTCGATCCCGTCGAGCCGGGAATTCCGGCGCTCGTTCTGGCCTGTCATCAATATCCCCCGTACCCGCCGGCGACGAGACGTGTCCGGCTATATGCCAAGCTTCACTTGAACGAGCACTTGACGATGTGCGGCTCAGCACACGGTGTAAGCATTTTTAAGTAATAATGCTACTTTCAGACACCGTATTTCATACGCTCGTTAAGCAAGAACCCCTTCGCTCATGAAGTTCATCCTTTGAACCTATAGACCGTTGCAAGAAATTCTGACAAATGGAATCGGAAAATTAAACATGCCTCTGCGTTACTTACGTTCATAGATAATGGGTGAGGCATAACCCTCGACAGGGAAGGGCCAGGGCGACGCCATGCATATGGCGTTGCGCGAAGGATAATGGGTTAGGGTGGGCTGTGAAATCGCGGCGCGTACCGTCAATTCTTCAGATGGAAGCCGTCGAGTGCGGGGCAGCCTGTCTCGCGATGGTTCTTGCGCATTTCGGACGCCACGAGTCTCTCGATGCGTTGCGCGACCGGTGCGGGGTCTCTCGCGACGGGGTGAGCGCAACGGACATCATAGCCGCGGCGCGCAGCTATCATCTCAAGGCCCGAGCCTTCACACGGGATGTGCCGCAACTCGCGGACCTGCCCATGCCCCAGATCCTGTTCTGGGGGTTCAACCATTTCGTCGTGCTCGAGCGCATCCGTGGCAATCGGTTTTCAATCGTCGATCCGTCGTCTGGACGACGCACGGTCGAGGAGAATGAGTTCCGGCGTCAATTCACGGGTGTGACGCTGGCCTTCGAGCCCGAGGCGGAGTTCGTGCGCAAGCGTGCTCCCGGCGGAGTGTTGCGCCAGCTCTTCGCCCAGATGCGGCAGTCGGGCGATGCCGTCGGCTTTGTCATTGTCGCAAGCTTGTTGTTGGTGCTGCTCGGTATGCTTGTTCCCGGTTTTACACGGGTGTTCATCGACGATTACCTCGTTCGCGGTTTCGGCGACTGGCTCGTTCCTCTGCTGCTGGGGATGATTGCCGTAGCCGCCTTGCGCATGGCTCTTCTCTGGTTGCAGACGCGCGGCTTGCTGCTACTGCAAACAAAAATCACTGCCGTCATGTCCGCCGGCTTCGTATGGCACCTGTTCCACCTTCCGTATCGTTTCTTCGTGCATCGCAGTCCCGCGGAAGTGTCGAGTCGGGTGCAGTTGGCCAGCCAGATCGCCGGCACGGTTTCAGGTCCTCTGACTACCACTGTGGTGAACCTCATCACCATGACCGTCTATGCGGTCATCATGCTGGCCTACAGTCCGCTGCTGACAGTCATCGCCGTCGGCTTTGCGGCCGTGAATTTCCTCGTTCTGCACCGGGTGGCTCGCGTCGTCACAGAGCGCAGTCAGCGCCTGCAGATGGCGGCAGGCCATGCTCATGCGGTGGCAATTCAAGGCGTCGCCCTCATTGAGGACCACCGCGCCACAGGGACGGAGGCGCTCCTCTACGAGCGCATGGTCGAGGCCGAGGTCGGACTCCTCAATGCCGAACAGGCCGTAGGTCGGGTTCAGAAGCTGCTCGGCACCGCCCCACTCGTGAGCAGTCGGTTGCTGGCGATCGCGGTCATGGGAGTCGGCGCTGTAGAGGTGATGCAGACCGAAATGACTATCGGCATGCTGATCGCCTTCCAGATGCTGGCCGAAATGTTCAGCGCGCCTCTGTCGGCGCTGGTAGGCCTCGGAGCCGCAATCCAGACCTCATCGAGCGCAATGATGCGCCTTCAGGATATTACCGGTCACGCCGTCGACGGGCGCAGCTCCGGTCCGACAGAACCCAGCACACGGGCAACCGACCGGCTGACCGGACGGATCGAAACCCGGGGGCTGACATTCGGCTACGGCCGGTCGCGGCCGACGCTGCATGGGGTAGACCTGATTATTGAGCCGCGCAGCATCGTCGCGATTGCCGGGGCCTCGGGCAGCGGCAAGACCACACTCGGGCGGCTGCTGGTCGGACTTCTGAACCCATCGGCCGGCGAGTTGCTCTATGACGGGCGGTTCGCTCATGAAGTGCCGCACGCCACGCTTGGGGCCTCGCTGGGCTATGTGGACCAAGCTCCCTATCTCGCCTCAGGCAGGGTGCGCGACAGCCTTACGCTTTGGGACCCCGCAGTTTCCGATGCCGAACTCGAGCGCGCGGCGCGGAGTGCTGCCGCCCATGATGTGATCATCGCGCGGTCTGGCGGCTACGATGGACGGCTCGGCGAGGGTGGTGCAGGGCTCAGTGGTGGTGAACGCCAGCGTCTCGCCATTGCCCGCGCTCTCATGCAGGATCCGACAATTCTCGTTCTCGACGAGGCAACCAGCGCTCTCGATGCCGCGACTGAAGCGATCGTGCTCGGCAACCTGCGTGAGCGCGGAATCACGACCATTATCATTACCCACCGGGCAAGCACGCTACGTTTCTGCGACCGTGCCGTTGTTCTGGATGCCGGGCAGGTGAGCGAGACCGGCAGTCATGACGAACTGATGGCCCGTAACGGCCTCTACCGCAAGCTTGTGGAGGCCGAATGAACGCTCCCTTCCAGGAGGATCGGTTTGCGCTGCGGAGGCAGGCCAACGATGCGCGCTTCCGCGAGACGCTCGGCGATTTCGGCCGATTGCTCGACGGACGCTTCAAGCGACGTTCGCCTGAAGAGATGGATACGCCAGCCCTCGTGCGCGCCGCGCGGATCGTGCTCGACAGCCTGCATATCAAGGCGCCGGACGGCTTCCGCCCACTGCCCGGCGAGGCGCCGGCGGACGTGCTCACACGGATGGCAGCCTCGTGCCGGATGCGTCTGCGGCGTCTGGTGCTCGACGGCGACTGGCAACCCGATGGGCACTGGCCCCTTATCGTCTTTCTCGACGAGGGAGCGCGTCCCGTAGCGCTGATAGCGGGACGGGGAGGGCTCTGCGAAATCGAGGATCCGGAAACCGGCACCCGCACGCCGCTTACGGCCGCTCTGCGCTCGCGACTCGACCGGGCGGCCTTCGCCTTTCATCCGACACTGCCTTCGGGAAAACTGAGCTACCGGGAGATCATGACCTTCGGGCTGCAGCATGTCTGGCGGGATGCTGCTCAGATCGTTACTTGGGGACTGATCGGCAGCGTCGTCGCCATGCTGACGCCGATTGCTTTTGCTCAGATCGTCAATCTGGCCATTCCCAACCGCGACTTCGTCGTTCTCGGTCAGATCATCGCCGGCCTCCTGCTGGCGCTGATCGCGCAGGCGGTTCTGCATCTGGGTGGACAGATGGCGATTCTGCGCGCTGAGGGACGCGTGGGCCTGTTGCTCCATGCCGCTATGGTGGACCGGCTCCTGCGTCTGCCCGCCAGCGCCCTGCGCCGCTCCACGACCGTCATCCTGGCAACCCAGATGGAGACGGTAGAAAAATTCCGTCGCGCCTTTCTCAGATTTCTGATTATGGCCGTCCTTGCCACCATTCAGGGCCTCATGGCGGCGGCCCTGGTTGCCTTCTACGCACCGGTGGCGGGGCTTGCGGTCTGCGGTCTCGTCATCCTTCTCGTGCTTGGCAGCGCTGCCATAGGCTGGTGCCAGTTCAAGGCGATCTACGAAGGTGAGCGCATGGACGTGATAGTCCTGGCTTTCGTGTACGAGTTGATCCGACTTGTGCCTGCCCTACGCTCCCTTCGTGCGGAGAGCCGGGCTTTCGTCCAATGGGCACAGAACTTCCTGGCATTTCAGAGCCGCCTGATACGATCCGCGCGCATTTCGAATCTGGCCGCTGTGATTGAGGGAGGCTGGGAGGTAATCACGGTCGCGGTCGCCTTCGCGGCGATCGCTTTTGCAGGTTCCTCCGGAAGCATGAGCGTCGGAGCGGCAGTCGCCTTCGTGGCTGCGCTCGGCACGCTCATGGCGGAAGGTCGTGCGCTCTCTCATGCGACCTTGGGCGCCGCCAAACTTCTGCCGATGGCCAAGCTTGCCCGGCCTCTCATCGAACAGTTGCTTGAGGAGGATGGACCGCGCGTGCCGCTGCCCCGCTTGAGCGGCGCCATAGAGGTGACCAATGTCAGCTTCGGCTACGACAGCGCACAGGTGTTGAACAACGTGTCGCTCTCCGTCGCGCCGGGCGAGTTCGTGGGCATCGTCGGATCGTCAGGATCGGGCAAGTCGACCCTGCTCCGCCTGATCCTGGGCCTTGATGCTCCGCAGACGGGCATGGTGATCATCGATGGACAGGACCTGCAGCAGGTCGACAGGCGGGAGCTCAGCCGCCAGATCGGCGCCGTGCTCCAACAGGGCCAACTGTTCCCAGGGTCGATTTTCGACAACATCCGCGGTGCGACGTCGATTACCCACGAAGAGACCTTGGAGATCGCTGAACTGGCTGGTTTCGGCGATGATCTGCGCACGATGCCCATGGGCCTGCATACCCTCATCGGTGAAGGCGGAGCCGGATTGTCCGGCGGTCAGGTACAACGCCTTCTGATCGCCCGAGCGCTTGCGGCGCGCCCCGCAATCCTGGTTTTCGACGAGGCCACGAGTGCGCTCGATGGGCCGACGCAGGCTCGCATCTTCGACGCGCTCGCAGAGCTTTCCCCAACCCGCATCGTCGTGGCGCATCGCCTGTCGACCCTGGCGCGCGCCGACCGAGTCTATGTCCTGGAGCACGGCCGTATCGTTGACAGCGGCACGTTCCGCGAGCTCGCTGGCCGCGCCGGGCCATTTCGTGCGCTCATCGCAGGGCGTTTCCAAGGTCCGCCCGATGATCAGCATCAAGCAATCTCGTGAAGTGATGTGACCATGACCGATCAAACCCTGTTTCGCCAAGAGGCGCTTGATGCCCTGCGAAGTCCGGAGCAGCTTGGCCGGAGCCTGCGGCTCGTGCGGCCGGCAACACGTCTTGTCCTGGTCGCGCTCGGTTTGATTATCGTTGTCGCTTTTGGGGCCGCGGCGTTCGTTCGTGTGCCGGTCATGGTCAAGGGCACTGGAGTCATCATCAGCTCGAAAGGGATGCTGGAGCTCACGGTCGCTTCGCAGCACGAGGGGAGAGTGGCGCAGATCGTCGTCGAGGAAGGTGACGTGATTTCGTCCGGTACCGTCGTCGCCCGTCTCGTGCAGCCGGGCCTGGAGACCGAACTGCGTCTTGCCCGGATCGAGCGTGAAAGCATTGCGCAGGAACTCGCTCGCGTGCGTGAGCTCCAGGAGAAGGTATTCTCTGTCACGGCGCGCCTGCACGAACGGCAGCAGGCCGAGGTCGAAGACAGCATTACTTTTCTGAGTGAGCGTGTGACCGCCCTGGAGCAGCTCGCCACCCATCTGGACAGACTTCGACTGAACGGTAACATCACCGTCGACCGCCACCTGCAGACGCGTGCCGATCTTGCGGATGCAAGAGAACGGTTAGCCAACAAGCGCAATGTGCTGATCTCCATTCTCGTCGAGCAGAGTGAGAAGCAGGCGCAATACGAGCGCGAGATCCAGCAGCTTGAAACCCGCCTCGCTGCGACGGAGCGTCAGATCAACCGCCTTGAAGATCGTCAGCGCAATGAAACGGTGGTGATCAGCACCCATGCCGGCACAGTCTCAGAGATCAAGGTCGAGGCCGGCGATCTCGTGCGCTTCGACACGCCTGTCGTCAGTCTGCTCCCAACGGACGAGACCCTCGGCACCGAGCGTTCAGGCCCGCATCGTTTGATTGGGCTCCTGTTCGTGGCTGCGCAGGATGGCAAGAAGATCCGCCCCGGCATGCCGGCTTTGGTCGACCCCACCTCTGTGCGACGCGATGTTTATGGCACCATCGAAGGACGGGTGACCACCACCTCTGATGTGCCGATCACGCCCGAGCGGCTGCGTCGCATCGTGCGCAACGACGATCTTGTTCGCAAGCTGACATCTGACGGCGCTCCATTTCTGACCACGGTTGAGATGAAGCGCAGTCCCGCTACTCCAAGCGGCTATGCCTGGACCTCCTCCCAAGGGCCGAGCACGCCCCTGACGATCGGCACGCTCGCCCATGGCGATATCGAAGTCGAGCGCGTATCCCTGCTCGGTCTTGTCATCCCAGCAATCAAAGAATTGCTCCGCGGTCCATCGCGTTAGGAGGCAGCTCCAGAGGTATAGGCGAGATACCACCGCACGCGGAGCAGGATCACCGAGCGGCAAAACTGGCGACCTTTGAACATGACGAACCTCCGGAGCTTGCCAGGGGCATATGCTGGACCAAGTTACCGGCCGGTTTGCGGCAGTTCCGCCCGATGCCGGACAGGCCGATGAACAGCAGCATCCAGGCCAGCGTCGCCTGAGGGCGCCGGTTCTCCAGTCGGTTCTTCAGGAGGATGAAGATGCCGGTCAGCAGCGCATAGCCTGCGAAGAACCAGCCGAGGGCCGCAGTCCAGGTCATCCCGCGGCACCTCCTTCCGTATTAGGCTGGCTTCCGGCTCATCCGGGTAGATGGTTTCGCTCCGCCGATCGCCTCTGGGCCGCGTCTGCAAGACGGAAGGCAAGCGGGTTTAAGGTAATCGAAAAGATAGCGCCGGCCACGATCAGGTTCTGCCCCTCAGGTGGCAGGAGGCCCAGCCCTAGCCCAAGCGTGGCGAGGATGAACGAGAACTCACCGATCTGCGCTAGGGCCGCCGAGATCCTGATAGCCGTGTGGAGCGGATGCCGGAAGGCGAGCACGATCAGGAAGGCGGCCAGCGACTTGCCTCCCATGATGATCGCGACTGTCACCAGCACATGCAACGGCCGCTCGATCAGTATCAGCGGATTGAACAGCATGCCAACAGCAACAAAAAACAGAACCGTGAAGGCGTCCTGGAGTGGCTGAATCTCCTGTGTCGCGCGACTGCTGTGCGCGGAGATGTTGACCACCATGCCGGCGAAGAACGCGCCCAAGGCAAAGGAGACGCCGAAGAACTCGGCTGCCCCAAACGCGATGCCGATGGCCGACGTCACGATGGCCAAGGTGAACAATTCGCGCGAGCCGGTCGCGACGACCCGGTCCAGCAGCAACGGCAGCACCCGTGCGCCGATGATCAGCATCAGGGCGATGAAGGCCCCGACCTTCACGACTGTCCATCCCAGGACTGCGAGCAGCCCCGCCTGAGCCGGTGCGTCGGGCGCAGACTGGCCGCCGAGGGTCGGCGCCAGCGCCGGGAGAAGGACGAGAGCCAGCACCGTGACCAAGTCCTCGACCAGCAGCCAGCCTACCGCGATCCGGCCGTCCGGCGCGTTGACCTTGCCGCGCTCCTCCAGGGCGCGCAGGAGCACCACCGTGCTGGCCACCGACAGCGCCAAGCCGAATACCAGATCAGCGCCCAACGGCCAGTCCCAGAGACGGGCGGCTGCTGCCCCTAGCGTGGTTGCAACGGCGATCTGCAGGATGGCGCCCGGTACCGCAATGGTACGCACCGCCAGCAGGTCCCGCAGCGAGAAGTGCATTCCGACGCCGAACATCATCAGCATGACACCGATCTCGGCGAGCTGCGTGGCAATCCGCGGATCGGCGACATAGCCCGGCGTGAAGGGGCCGACCACGACGCCGGCCATGAGGTAGCCGAGGATCTGCGGCAGCCTCAACCGAACCGCCAACAGTCCGCCCAACAAGGCGACCGTCAGACCGGCGGCCATGGTCGCGATGAGAGCCACATCGTGCGGCATGGAAAGGAGGGCTCCTTTTGAGTCCAGACCCGGCGGCCGGCTTGGTCCGGGTAGCAGGTGCGGGACAACGCTGGGCACGGGGAAACGGTCAAAGTGGATTTATTCCGCGAGTTGCCGGCATCGTCACCTTAACGAGATGCGATGGGGAGCTGGCGTATGAGGCGGGATGAAGAAGCCTCGCCCTTCGATCTCTGCCCGCCACCGTTTCCCGGCCGAGGTGATCAGCCTGGCAGTTTGGCTGGACGTCCGCCTTCCCCTGAGCGTCCAGATGGTCGTGGCGATGCGGGCCGGCCGCGGGATTGAGACCAGTCACGAGACGGTGCGACGCTGGGCCGAGAGATTGGGCCGCGTATGCCAAGCGCATCCGCCGACGAGAACGCCCGATGAAGCGCTTCAAGGCGGCGCGACAGGCGCAGCGCTTTTTCTCAATCCCTGATCCGACCAGCAGCGTGTTTCACCTGCGACGCCATCGGTTGACCACGGCTGACGAGCGTCAAGCGCGAGCCGCAGCCTTCGCGGCATGGGCGAACATCGCCTCTGTGGCGCGCACCGCCTGAAAACGATGCTCCGCTCAGCCCGAATCCTATCGAATAGCCGTTAATGTGACGATACCGGCGCACGGCACAGGCGGATGGTTTACGCTAATGGCTGCCGTTAGCACGGTGCTTACTTGATCAGCCGCCGGTACTCACTTCTGATGAGATTGTAGCAGCTACATGCGAGGCCCTCCAATCTCTCCTGATTTCTCACGCGGATCAGCGCTCGCGTGTTCTCGAGGGCTGCCTCATCCTCAAGAGCGCGTAGGCATTCTGTTATGCTTGCCCGCCTTACCCCGAGCAGTCGTGCGAGCATTTGGTGTGTGAGAGGGATATCTTGACCCTCTAGCCCATCACGCGCCAGCAGGAGCCAACGGCACAGGCGCTGCTTCAGTGAGTGGTGAGCCTCGCAAACAGCCGATTGGGATGCCTGCAGTAAAACGAACTGGTTGTATTTGAAGAGCGTTTCCCGCAGCGAACGCGCGCGCTCGACCACGTCCTGAAACTCCGTGCGGGAGATCCGGTATGCGCTTCCGCCCACTTGGACTACGCGACGGAACGGAGGGTCTGGATCCCCCAACAGGACTGGGAGACCAGTCATTCCCTCGGATCCGATCAACCAGACCTCCACCCATGTACTGGGCGATGCTTTAGCCGAGACTGATACAAGCCCGCTATCGATGAAGTAGATCCTCTCCATCGGAGTGCCGGAGTAATGAAGCGTCTGTCGGGGCTTGAGCTCAACCGACACCAGATGAGGCCAGAGCGTCTGCAGATCGCGGGGCGAAATGGCCTGCAGCAGGCGATTGCGAATTGAAGTTTGGCAAGGCTTGGCTGCGGTAAGCCTCTCTGTCACGGCGGCGCTCCAACTTGACCATGATCCAGCTTATGTCGGTTGGACCCCAACCATAACATGGTACGGTGGCGGACACACCTTTGTTGATCCTGGAACCATTGGACAGGACTCCCCTTTAGCCAGCAGATTTCGGCACGGGAGAGCCCCATGAAAGTGAAAGGCGCTTTTGTTTTCGTCGTTGCACTTGGGCTAACCAGCTCGAGCTTAGCCTTGGCTCAGTCCTCACCTCCTTCGGGTTCGCAACCCGCTACGCGATCGCAGAGTCAATCGAGCTCTCCAGGAAACCAGCCAGCTCCTGCCGCCGGCCAGAATGAGCTGATCACGAGGCAGAAGCTGACACAGGATTTGCAGAATGCGGGATTCTCCGATGTGAAGGTCGTCCAGGAGGCCTTCGTCGTCCAAGCCAAGACACGGGACGGTAATCCAATCGTGATGACCATTGGCCCCAATGGCATGGCTGCGTTTGAGGAGATTCAAAGCGGACCGGCAAGCACAGGTTCTACCGCAGGCTCGGGGAGCCAGACCACGGCCCCCAATAGGAGCGGAGGCGCTACTCAACAGAAGTAGAGGTCTGGCAAGTCCGGTCAGCAAAGCTGGGAACCGACGGGCCATATCCAATGATCGAGCATGAGATGGAACAAAATCGAGCCGTCGTCTTATCAGGTCTACTGGTTGTGAAGATATCGTGACTGTCAACGTGGACCATCGGTTTCCTGCGAGCCGCTCGACCTAGACAATTCCAATGCATTTCAGCGGCAGAGCGGCCGCTATCGCCACTGGTTCTTCAGGGAAGACAATCATGGCTACGACTGCGGGCGATGTGCTTGTTGAAACCCTCATCGACTGGGGTGCCGACATAGTTTTCGGGTTACCGGGTGACGGGATAAACGGCATCATCGAGTCGCTGCGCGAAGCCAAAGACCGGATCCGGTTCATTCAAGTGCGGCATGAGGAGGCGGCAGCCTTCATGGCCTGCGCCTATGCCAAATGGACCGGCAGGCTCGGGGTCTGCATCGCCACCTCCGGCCCCGGTGGGATTCATCTCCTCAATGGGCTTTATGATGCCAAGCTCGACGGTCAGCCGGTGCTCGCCATCACGGGCCTTCAGTTCCATGACCTCCTGCATACCTATACGCAACAGGATGTGGAGCTCGATAAGCTCTTCATGGACGTTTGCGTCTATAATTCGCGGATCATGGGTGCCGCTCATGTCCAGAATGTAACGGAGCTTGCATGCCGCACGGCACTGGCCTACCGGGGCGTCGCCCATATCACAGTCCCGGTCGACCTTCAGGATCAGCCCGTGAAGAAGGATTTACGGTCCGCGCGGAACCGCCCCGATCATGTCTCCGACCTCATGGCCGAAAGCGCACATATGCCGACGGAGGATCAACTCGCTCGTGCGACGGCGATCCTGAACGAAGGCCGGAAGATCGTCATCATGGCTGGGCGAGGGGCTCTCGGCGCAAGAAGTGAGGTTGAGGCTGTTGCGGAGCGACTCGGCGCGCCAGTTGTGAAGCCGCTTCTCGGCAAAGGCGTCCTGCCGGATAATCATCCCTATACCACAGGTGGGATAGGTCTTCTCGGGACGAGACCATCCCAGGAAGCCTTGGAGGAATGCGACACGCTTCTGATCGTTGGCTCGAGCTTCCCGTATATCGAGTATTATCCGAAGCCGGGCAAGGCGAAGTGTGTCCAAATCGAACTCGATCCCAAGCGTGTCTCTCTCCGTTATCCCGTCGATGCGGCGCTCGTCGGCGATTCTGCGCGCGTCTTGCAGGCACTTCTGCCCAAGCTCGACCACCACCAGGATCGCTCATTCCTGGAAAAAGCCCAGGCCGGGATGTCCGAATGGCTTAAACTCATGCAGGAACGCGGGAGCCGAACGGACATACCTATGAAGCCGCAGGTCGTCGCTCACGAGCTCAACAAGTTGCTATCCGACGATGCAATCATCGCTACCGACTCAGGGACGATTACGAGCTGGGCCGCACGGCACATCGATATTCGGGGCAACATGATGTTTTCCTGTTCTGGAAATCTCGCCACGATGGCATGCGGTCTGCCCTACGCGAACGCCGCAGCACTTGCCTATCCGGGCCGACAGGTCGTCGCTTTCGTTGGGGATGGTGGGCTCACCATGCTGATGGGTGAGCTTGCGACAGCGGTCAAATACAATCTCGATGTGAAGATCGTCGTCGTCAAGAACAACGTACTCGGCCAGATCAAATGGGAGCAGATGGTCTTTCTCGGCAATCCGGAATACGGCTGCGAGCTTCAGCCGATCGATTTTGCGGCCGTTGCCAAGGGTTTTGGCTGCACCGGGTTCACCATTGAGGACCCAAAGACCTGCCGTGAGATCTTGCAGCAGGCGCTTGCTACCCGCGGGCCCGTCGTGATCGAGGCGGTGGTCGATCCAAACGAACCTCCCATGCCGCCGAAAGTCAGTGTCGAGCAGGTGGCCCACCTTGCGGAGGCGCTTGCTCGCGGCACCCCCAATGCCGGCTCCATCGCGCTGACGATCGCGTCGGACAAGGTGCGTGAGGTCATTTGAGAGGCAGGCCATGGCTTCCGCCAATCCCATTAGCGGGTCGAAGGAGCTAGGCTCGGCTTCGGCTGCCAGGACGAAGGCTAGCCTGGCGTGGGGCGCGGTCGCCAATATTGAAGACCTTCGTGAGATTGCGAAGAAGCGAGTTCCACGAACTTTCTTCGAGTATGTCGAAGCCGGCTCTTATGATGAACTCACTCTGCGGGCGAACAGGATAGCTCTCGATGCGTTGGAGTTGCGCCAGCGGGTCATGGTCGACGTTTCCTCCCGGGTCCAGTCGACCACGATCGTCGGTCAGCCCGCATTGCTGCCGGTCGTGCTCGCGCCGGCAGGCCTGACGGGAGCCGTATATCCCAATGGTGAAATCCATGCCGCCCGCGCCGCGCAGTCGCATGGAGTGCCCTTCTGTCTCAGCACCATGTCGGTCTGCTCCATCGAGGATGTCGCTGCCGCAGTCGAGAAACCCTTCTGGTTCCAACTCTACCTGATGAAGGATCGCGGTTTCAGCCGATCGCTGATCGAGCGGGCGCATGCGGCAGGGTGCCCGACGCTGGTGTTGACCATGGACCTGCATGTCGAAGGCCAGCGTACGGCCGATGTGCACAACGGGCTCGGCATTCCCCCACGGCTGTCACTGGCCAATATCCTCGATATTGCGATGCATCTACGCTGGGCGTCTGGAATGCTATGGAGCAAGGAATATACGTTTGGCAACCTCAAGGATGCCATCCGAAATTCAGGCAATCTCGGAATCCTGTCGGAATGGGTCAAGCAGCAGTTTGATCCTTCATTCGAACGCCACGATGTGGAGTGGGTGCGAAAGCTCTGGCCGGGCCAGCTCATCGTCAAGGGCATCCTCGATCCGCAGGATGCCGAGATGGCGGTCGCGGCGGGTGCGGATGCGGTGCTCATATCCAACCATGGCGGTCGCCAGCTCGATGGCGCTCCCTCGACGGTGAAGGCGTTCCCTGGAGTGAGGGATGCTGTCGGTGACCGGATTGAACTCCTCTTCGACAGCGGGATCCGCTCAGGTCTCGACGTTCTGAAGGCTCTCGCCCTGGGAGCGCGAGCGTGCTTCATCGGACGCGCTTATCTCTACGGACTGGGGGCAGGTGGGGAAGCAGGCGTCCGCAAGGCTCTGTCCTTGATATCGGAAGAGCTCGACACCGGCATGGCGCTCACGGGGGTAACCGATGTGAAGGCGGTTCCGCGTGATGTGATCGTGCAGTGAAGGTTTCCATGCGACTCTCGTGCGCGCTGTGGGGTCGCATGGAACTTGCCGTTAACGGGAGGATGCCGCAATGGCCAATGTGGCCGTGACAGAGGCAAACAAGCTGTCGGCGGAGAACCGCCGGAGGCATCCGGATCGCCAAATTGAGCGTGCCCCGGATGGCCGTATCAGAACTGCGTATACGGAGATTCCTGATCTCGATCCGAAGGCCCTGTTCAGGGAGCTTGAGGCCGCTATAGATGGCGAGGTGCGCTTCGACACCGGTAGCCGCGCCCTTTATGCAACGGATTCCTCAAACTACCGGCAGGTGCCGATCGGAGTCGTAATCCCGAAGACGCGGGATGATGTCATCAAGGCCGTCGAGGTGTGCCGACGTCATCAGGCACCTGTCCTCCCACGCGGTGGTGGAACGAGCCTTGCAGGGGAGTGCTGCAACACGGCTGTGGTCATCGACTTCTCGAAGTATCTCAATCGCGTGCTCGAAATCGATCCTGAACGCCGCCTGGCTCGCGTCGAACCGGGCTGCATCCTCGACCATCTGCGGGAGGAGGCTGCCAAATATGGTCTTACCTTCGGCCCCGATCCGGCTACGCACGACCACAACACCCTCGGCGGCATGATCGGCAACGACTCCGGCGGCGTTCACGCGGTGATGAACGGGATTACGGTGCACAATGTCCAGGCGTTGGAGGTTCTGACCTATGAGGGGCTGCAACTGGCCGTGGGACCTACAGATGACGAAGCTTATCGTTCCGTCCTGCGGGCAGGCGGCCGCCGCGCCGAGATTTATCGTCGACTCGATGAATTGCGCCGGCAGTACGGCGACCTCATCCGGCAGAAGTTCCCAGATATTCCACGCCGGGTTTCGGGCTATGAGAACCTCGATCAGCTCTTTCCCGAGAAGGGCATGAATGTCGCTCGCGCGCTCGTTGGAACTGAGGGCACGTGCGTGACCGTTCTCGAGGCAACCCTCAATCTCATTCACAATCCTCCGGCGCGGGTCATCACCATCGTCGGGTTCCCGGACATCTATCAGGCGGCCGATGCTGTTCCCCGGGTTCTGAAACACAAGCCGATCGGTCTTGAGGGCTTCGATGAAACTCTGATCGATCGATACAAGACGAAGGGCCTGCATGCCGACGATCTGAAGGTTCTCCCGCAAGGGCAGGGATGGCTCCTGGTGGAGTTCGGCGGAGATAACGACAGCGATGCCGCCGCGAAGGCTCAGGGACTGGTGGATGAGTTCAAAGGGAGCGATGGCGTCGATCCAAAGCTTATCCGGGACAAGGAGCAGCAGAAGCGGATCTGGAATGTCCGCGATGATTCACTTGGGGCAGAATCCTACGTGCCGAACCACCCCGACACCTGGCCCGGATGGGAGGACAGCGCGGTCTCTCCGGACCAGCTCGGCGATTATATACGGGAGTTGAAGGCGCTGTTCCATAAGTACGGCTACGATCCTGTCATCTATGGTCATTTCGGAGGTGGTGTCGTCCATTGCGCCATTGCCTTCGATCTTTATGACGAGCCTGGGATAAAGCAATGGCGCAAATTCCTTGACGAGGCGGCGGAACTCGTCGTGCGCCATGACGGCTCGCTTTCGGGTGAGCACGGAGACGGTCAGGCGAGGGGAGCGCTTCTCGAAAAGATGTATGGTCCGGAACTGGTCAAGGCCTTCCGGGAGTTCAAGGAAATCTGGGATCCGCATTGGCGAATGAATCCCGGCAAGGTGATCGATCCGTATCCGATCACCTCCAACCTTCGGCTCGGACCGAGCTATCATCCCCCCAAGCTGAAAACGTATTTCACTTTCCCGAACGAGGGCGGCTTCGAGCGGGCTGTCCAGCGTTGTGTCGGCGTAGGAAAATGCCGCCGGCACGATAATGATGGCGAGGTGATGTGCCCGAGCTTTCTCGTGACGCATGAGGAGAAGTATACGACGCGTGGACGGGCTAGGCTCCTGTTCGAAATGCTCCATGGAGGGCCGATCAAGGACGGCTGGCGCAATGACGCCGTCGAGGACGCACTGGGATTATGCCTGGCATGCAAAGGCTGCAAAAGCGACTGTCCAGTCAATGTCGATATGGCGAGCTACAAGGCGGAATTCCGCGCTCATCATTATGCCTGGCGGCTGCGACCCCGACACGCCTATGCCATGGGCTGGATCTATTGGGTTGCGCGCGAGGCATCGCGCATGCCCCGGGCCGCCAACCTCCTCACGCATGCTCCCGTGCTCAGCAGCCTCGCCAAGGCCGCAGGCGGAATCGCGCAGCAGCGTTCGATACCCCGCTTTGCCAGTGAGCCTTTCACGGATTGGTTTCGCCACCGCGAGGCGCCCCGAAACGGAGGCCCGCGCGTCCTGCTCTGGCCGGACACGTTCAACAACTACTTTCGCCCGGGGACTGCCATCGCCGCCACGAAGGTTCTTGAAGAACTCGGCTTCCAAGTCGTCATCCCCGGTCGGCCGTTGTGCTGCGGGCGCCCTTTGTACGATTGGGGCTGGCTCGGAGCGGCTAAACGATTATGGCGGCAGACGATGACCACTCTGAGCGAGGAGATTCGAGCCGGAACGCCGTTCATTGGCCTTGAGCCCGCCTGCCTGGCCTCCTTCCGCGACGAACTTACCAATCTCTTTCCCGAGAATGATCTTGCCAAGCGGTTGTCCGAGCAAAGCATATTCTTCAGTGATTTCGTGAGCGGCCACGCCGATGGCTTTGAATTGCGGCCGGATGCGCAGGCCAAGGCCCTGGTGCAGATCCATTGCCATCAGCATGCAGTCATCAAGGCCGATGGTGAGCGAAAACTGCTCGACCGACTAGACCTTGATTACAATGTCATGCCGTCCGGCTGCTGCGGCATGGCCGGCGCCTTCGGTTTCAGTGCCGAAACCTATGATGTCGCAATGGCGGTCGGCGAGCGGGTGGTGCTGCCAACAGTGCGGACGGCCGATCCCGAAACCTTCATCCTGGCGAACGGCTACAGCTGCCGGGAGCAAATCGAGCAGGGCACTGGAAGGGAGACTTTGCACGTCGCGGAACTGATGGCGCGGCGCTTAGGATTATAAGGAGGCATGGCATGAGACCGGTAGGCAAGACGGTCTGGGCAATAGCGGAGGGCTATATTCCGTCGCAAAGCACAAGCGGCGATCGAGCCTTCGTTTCTCATGAGACGGCTTGCATTCTCAACGCTGGGCCGTCCGATGCTCATCTTGCGGTCACCGTATTCTTTTCCGACCGGGATCCGGTCGGGCCGTATCGCGTGAGGGTACCGGCGGGACGCACGCTGCACCTACGGTTCAATGATCTCCAAGATCCAGAAGCCATTCCGCGCGACACGGACTATTCGTCGCTGTTCGAATCCGACGTGCCTGTCGTGATCCAGCATACGCGGCTCGACTCGAGAAAGGCGGAGCTCGCGCTCCTCACGACCACTGCCTATAGCCAGGACTAAGGGAGAAAGCGAAGGAGGGAGCATGGTGGAAGCGGCATGCGGCGCATCGAAGATTACGCACTGATCGGTGATTGCGAGACAGCGGCGCTCGTCGCTAAGGATGGCTCGATCGATTGGCTGTGCTGGCCCCGATTCGACTCGGAGGCTTGCTTTGCGGCCCTGCTGGGAAAACCTGAACACGGACGCTGGCTTATCGCGCCTTCCTGTCCGGTAAGCCGGATCAGGCGACGATACAAGGAATCCACTCTCATCCTTGAAACGGAATTCGAAACCTCTCAGGGCATCGTGACGCTCATTGATTTCATGCCGATCCGGGATGATAGCTCGCGTCTCGTCAGGATTGTTACCGGACAGAAGGGTGAGGTTCCGCTGAGATCCGAGTTCGTTCTTCGTTTCGATTATGGCCGTTTCATACCTTGGGTGGAGCGCCCTGGCGAGAGTTGCCTGCAAGCTGTCTCCGGTCCCCACGCGGTGACCCTTCGAACAGAGATTCCGCTTGAGAGGAAGCATTGTGAGATATGTGCCGAGTTCCGTGTGCGCGAAGGTCAGCGCATCCCATTCGTGCTCACCTATCGCGCATCGCACCTGCCGCCCCCCGATCCTGCCGATGCCGAGGATGCCCTCCGTCAGACCGAGCAATGGTGGCGCGACTGGACGGGCCGGTGTTCATATCAGGGAGCCTGGGCAGAGGCCGTCAAGCGTTCGCTGGTCACGATCAAGGCGATGACCTACCGCCCAACGGGAGGAATCGTTGCCGCACCTACGAGTTCACTCCCCGAGCAACCGGGCGGCAAGCGAAACTGGGATTATCGATTCTGCTGGTTGCGGGATGCCACTTTCATGGTGGCCTGCCTGTTAAAGGCTGGATTTCGCGACGAGGCGCGCGCTTGGCGCGGCTGGCTGCTGCGCGCGATTGCCGGAACGCCCTCCCAAATTCAGCCGATCTACGGGATCGCTGGCGAGCATCGCTTGAACGAGTGGGAGGCCTCTTGGCTGCCCGGCTTCGGCGGGTCCAAGCCCGTGCGAATCGGAAATGCGGCCTTTACTCAGTTTCAGCTCGACGTCTTTGGCGAGATCATGAACGCACTCCACCTCGCCCGCAGGGCGCATATTGATCCAACCGAAGCCGGATGGAACCTGCAGAAAGCCCTTCTCGAACATCTCGGGGCAATCTGGAACGAACCGGACGAAGGGATCTGGGAGGTCAGGGGAGGGCGCCAAGACTTCGTACATTCGAAGGTCATGGCCTGGGTGGGATTTGATCGCGCAATTAAAGCGGTGGAGCAATCGGGCCTTGATGGACCTGTCGAGCAATGGAGAGCGTTGCGCGACAGGATTCACGCCGAGATATGTGAGCGCGGATTCGATCAACAACGGGGAGCCTTCGTTCAAGCGTTCGGCTCGAAGCATCTGGACGCGAGCGCGCTTATCATTCCCATTGTTGGCTTCCTGCCGGCGGACGACCCCAGGGTGAAGAGTACCGTCGCAGCGATCGAGCGTGAGCTTATGCAAGATGGTTTCGTCAAGCGCTATGATACGGACAAGACAGAGGATGGATTGCCGCCGGGGGAAGGCGTGTTTCTCGTGTGCAGCTTCTGGCTCGCGGAGAACTATTCTCTTCAGGGCCGCCACGAAGAGGCGAAGGACCTTTTCGAGCGCCTCCTTTCCCTGCGCAACGATGTCGGACTCCTGGCGGAGGAATATGCCCCGGAAGCCAAGATGCTCCTTGGCAATTTCCCGCAGGCCCTGTCCCACCTCGCCCTAGTCAATACGGCTCACAGACTGTCCTGCGAGTCTCATTTGGCCCGTGCTAGCCTGAATCCTTGAGGGACATGTCTGTATCGCAGGCGAGCATTGTTCTCGAAGCGTGGAGAGGATCGATGAGTGAAAGCAAAAAGCAAGGCTTGAGCAGGAAGAGCGAGAGTAGCGGCTCCCGCCCGGTGGCTGTCGTGACCGGTGCTTCCGCCGGCGTTGGGCGCGCGGTTGCCATCGAATTCGCCCATCGTGGTTATGACGTCGCTCTTCTGGCGCGAGGACAAGAAGGTTTGGAGGGAGCCCGCCGCGACGTGGAGGCAGCAGGAGCCGAGGCCTTCGTCGCTCCTGTCGATACCGCCGATTGCGACAAGGTATTTGCCGCCGCCGATTCTGTCATGGCTCACTGGGGAAGGATTGACGTGTGGGTCAACAATGCGATGGCGACAGTCGTCGGTCCGGTCGACCGCATCACGCCGTCCGAATTCAAGCGGGTCACGGAGGTGACATATCTGGGTACAATCCATGGCACGCTGGCTGCTCTCAGGCACATGCGTCCACGCGATGAGGGAATCATTGTCCAAGTCGGGTCGGCCCTCGCCTACCGTTCGATCCCGCTGCAATCCGCCTATTGCGGAGCGAAAGCCGCAATCCGTGGTTTTACCGACTCTCTCCGGACCGAGCTGTTGCATGATCATAGCGCTATCCGGCTGACGATAGTGCAGCTACCGGGTGTCAACACCCCGCAATTCGACTGGTCCCGCACTCATGAGAGATATCATCATCAGCCGGTTGGGCCGTGCTATGAACCCGATGTCGTCGTCAGAGCGATCGTCGACGCGGCCCAGCAGGGGCCGCGAGAACTCTGGATCGGAACCCCGACGATTGCGGCCATTCTCGGGAACTTCATCGCGCCGGGTATGCTCGACATGTACCTTGCACGAACCGCCTATGAACAACAGCTCTCGGCGAAACCCGTGCTTGCGAGTGATCCCGATATTCTCTTCGAGCCCGCCCACGAGGATCATGGCGCACGTGGCCGGTTCGGGTTCCGAGCCAGGACGAGCCTGATTGATGTCGATCCGGCCTATCTACGTGCGGGTCTCGCATGCGCTGCCTTTGGCTTCGCAGCCATGCTGTTTCTTTTTGGCCGCCAATCCATGAACAGGAGGTTGGAACACGCATCCTGACCAGAGTCGATTTTTCAATCATCCGCGATGCTTCAGCTACCTGAGGATCGAGTCAAAATATCGCTGAGCGTCAATGCGAAGAGGATGATGAGCCACAGGAAGCCGGTTGCCGCGGCGAGGCGGATCAGGGTGCTCGACCGCCTGAGTTCCATGAACAGAAGGGCTACCAATCCAACCTTGATTGCCGCGATTCCGAGGGCCCATACGACGTTGAATGGTCCAAGCGGTATGTAGGCGAAGCCTAATGTCAGACTCAAAAGCGCAAGAAGGGCCGCCCAGATGAGAAGATTGCGGCGCCAGAGGGACCAGACGCCCGCACGTTCCGCCGCATCGCTCATGAGGCCCTCCCGGGGAAATAGAGGAGCGGATAGAGGATGATCCAGATCACGTCGATGAGATGCCAGTAGAGCGCGGTAACCTCGACCTGGGGATTCCCTCGAAGAACGATCCGCCCGAGAGCGCCGAGAAGGCATAGCCGGCCCACGAGCGCGATCCCGATGGTCAGATGGATCGCGTGCAAGCCAGTCATGGTCCAGTAGAGTGCAAAGAACAGCTGGGCCGCCGCGTCATGCAGAGCAAAGTTGGGGCCCGGCACGAGGCTCTTGCGGATATCCTCGGCATATTCAAACCCCTTCAGGATCCCGAAGGCGAGTCCAAGCCCCGCAGTTGCGGCTAGGCACCAGACGGCGAGGCGCCGCCAACCCCGCTCGGCGCCCTGTGCCGCGACTGCCATGGTAAGGCTGCTCGTCAGAAGGACGGCGGTGTTGATGGTGCCATACCAAATATTGGTCTCGCGGGCCGCGGCTGCGAAGGCTTGCGGGTTCTCGATCCTGTAGACCGTATAGGTCATGAGCAAGGCCCCGAAGAAGAGCAACTCGCTCGCAAGAAAGACCCAGATGCCGAAAGTGGCGCTCTCCCGCTGCCGGGTGAGATCTCGCCAGGGCTCCTTGAGGATGGCGGGCGAATGGCTCACGTTCAATCTCCTTGCCCACGGTGCCTGGGTTGATCCGGAGCCGGCGACATTCCCTCCGGATGATAATCGTAAGGGCCGATATTGATGCGCGGAGTGTGTGGGAAATTTTCTCGTGGAGGGGGCGAGGTCGTCCGCCACTCGAGGCCTGTCGCGTCCCAAGGATTGTTGCCGGCACGGCGACCCCAGATCAGGGACCATCCCAGGTATCCGAGCGGCAGGAGATAGGCGGCGGCAAGGATTCCGGCGCCAGCGGACGACAGCACGTTGTAGACCTGAAATTCGGGAGGATAGACGTGATAGCGTCGCGGCATCCCGAGATAGCCGACGATGAACTGCGGGAAGAAAGTGAAGTTGAAGCCGAAGAACATCAGGATCGCCGCGAAGCGCGCCCAGGATTCCGGATACAGCCGGCCCGTGATCTTCGGCCACCAGTAGTGCAGCCCGGCAAAGAAAGCCGACACCGTGCCTCCGACCATGATGTAGTGGAAATGGGCGACGACGAAGTAGGTGTCGGTCACGTGCACATCGACCGGGATTGAAGCCAGGAACAGCCCGGTCAATCCGCCGATCGTAAACAGGCCCAGGAAGCCCAACGCATAGAGCATAGGCGCCTCGAAGCCGATTTGACCTCGGTAGAGGGTCGCCGTCCAGTTGAAGACCTTGATCGCCGACGGCACCGCGACGACGAAGGACAGGAACGAGAAGATAAGCGCGGCGTAGGGCGAGATGCCGGCTACGAACATATGGTGGCCCCAGACGAAGAAGCCGATGCCAGCAATGCCGACTATGGCATAGACCATGAATCTGTATCCGAATATGCGCCGGCGCGCGAAGCAGGTAATCACCTCCGAGATCACGCCCATGGCGGGCAGGACCATGATGTAGACCGCCGGGTGGCTGTAGAACCAGAACAGGTGTTGGAACAGGAGAGGGTCGCCGCCGCGCGACGGATCGAAGATCGGCAGACTCAGCCAGCGCTCCGCTATGATGAGGAGAAGCGTGATGGCAAGCACCGGGGTCGAAAGTACCATGACGATGCTGGTGGCGTAAATCGCCCATACGAACAGCGGCAGCCGGAACCATGTCATGCCTGGTGCGCGCAACATGTGCGTTGTCGCAATGAAATTCACGCCCGTGGCTATCGAGGAAAACCCGGCCAGGAACACGCCGGCGGCAGCTGCAAGGACATGAGTGTTGGAGAGCATGGTCGAATAGGGGGTATAGAACGTCCATCCCGTATCGACCCCGCCGACGATCAACGCATAAATGGTCAGGAGCGCTCCGCCGATGTTCAAATACCAGCTCAATAGGTTGAGACGGGGAAATGCGACATCCGGTGCGCCGATCATCAACGGCAGGAGAAAATTCCCGAAAGTGTTAGGAATGGACGGGATCATGAAGAACCAGACCATGACCACGCCGTGAAGCGTAAAGAGCTTGTTGTAGGTATCAGCGGTGATGACGTCGGCTTCTGGTGTGAACAGTTCGAGGCGCACGATGGAAATCGCCGCGCCGCCAAGAAAGAAGAACAGGGTAATCGAGATCGCATAAAGGATCGCGATCCGCTTGTGGTCCGTGCTCATGAGCCAGGAGCCGAGCGTGTGCCCTGCGCCGAGGTAGTCAGTCTCAGATGAAAGAGGCTGTTCGCCGGAGGAAGCGGCGGCGGTCGTCATGGCTTGGCTCCATCGGATTCGCCGGAAGGCCGACCCTCGATGGCGTTTCCGGGAGCCAGGGCAGGGCCGCGCCCCGCCTGGCCGGTCGCTAGCGACCGTATGTAGGCGACGAGGCTTTGTATCTCCCCGTCCGAGAGGATACTGGCAAAGCTCGGCATGATCGCCTCGTAGCCGGCGACGACATCGCGCCCGGGCTGCAGAATCGAATCCCGGATGTAGGCGTCGTCGGCCGTGACGGTGCGACCGTCGGCCAGTTGCACGGTGCGGCCGTAGAGTCCGGCAAGATTCGGAGCATGGACCGGGGAGGACGGAGCATGACATCCGGAACAACCGCGCGTGGCGAAGAGAGCCGCTCCCTCATGGGCGAGATCATCGCCCTCGGGCTGGGCCGTCAGCCATCGGGCATAGTCTTCCGGCGTCATGATGACAATGCGGCCAAGCATGCGCGAATGATCGGTGCCGCAGAACTCGGCGCAGAAAAGATGGAACACTCCGAGCTTGCTTGCCTCGAACCACGTCTCTGTATAGCGGCCCGGAAGCACATCCTTCTTGATCCGGAAGGCGGGCATGAAGAAGGAGTGGATCGCATCCTGCGACGTCATGATGAGGCGGACCGGGACACCGAGCGGCGCGTGCAACTCGTTGATCTCGCGGGCGCCATTGGAATGCTGTGTCTTCCACATCCACTGCTTGGCGACCACATGGATCTCGATGGCATCCTTGGGAGGAGCAAGTGCCGAGAGTTGCGAGGACCCGGCCCACCAGAACAGGAAGAGAAAGACGAACAGGGTCGTCGCGGTCCAGCCGATCTCAAACTCGCGGCTGAGGATCGGAGGCAGGCTACCCCGGTTCGCTCTCGAGCCGCGGCGATAGCGGATCGCGAAGGTAGCGACGAGTACGAGCACGAGGAGAATAATTGCGGATGAAAGGCCCAGCAGGGCGAAGAAGAGTGTGTCGGTCTTAGCCGCCTGCGTCGAGGCCACATCGGGCATCAGGCTGGAGAACATCAAGATTTCCCCTCGTGAGAGAACCCGGCGCGGCGCGAGCGCCGGTAAAGGGCTGCGAGGGCGAGCCCAAATCCGGCGAGGGTGCCTGCGCCGGCCAACTGAAGGATGCGGCGGATCATGGGTGTATAAATGCCGTGCACGGCATCAAAGCCGTAGCATAGCAGCGTGATGCGGTCCGTCAGTCCGCCGACATGTCCCTGTCCAGCCTCGACTAGGGCTAGGCGCAAATCCAGTGGGTCAAGCGCAAGTGTCGAAAGAACGCGCGAGATCCGTCCATCAGGCAAGAGTGTCACCACGCCGCTCGGATGGGCGAATTGATCGTGTTCGACATCGTAAGCTGTCCGGTAACCGAGGGCCGTCAGAAGCGCCTTAACCGTCCGGGCATCGCCCAGCAGAACCGATGTCGACGAAAAGAGTGCCTCATCACCGATCCTGGTTCGGACGAGCGTTCGTGCATCGCCCGAGCTGTCCTTCGGATCGATGCCGACCACGATCAGGCGATAGTCGTCCCCTGCATTAAGGTTGGTTTGGGCGAGGGCGGAGGCCACGATCGAGAGCGCCGGACCGCACGTGGTTCGACAGGTATAGTCGACCGGTATTAGGAGCCCCGCTCGACCGGCGAGCGCCTCGCCAAGAGTAACGGTGCTGCTCTGGAGATCTCGGAACACGAGAGAGGTCGGTACCTGCGCCTCCAGCCCGGGAGCGAAGGCCACCTCCGAGAGGCCGCGTTCGGTCAGGCCCGCCAGTGCTGGACAGGTGAGGATGAGCGCGATGAAGGCTGCGAGGAACGGCTTCATGGCTGCTTCTCCGGCAAGCGAATGGGCGAGGGTTCCGCCGGTGGGTCGAGCGGAGCATAGGCATCGGCACCACGCGCTGCGATCAGATCCATCGCCCGGTCAATCGGGATACGCACAAGACCTTGGCCGCGATCCACCCAGGCGTAGCCTGTCAGCTGCTGCCGCTGTTTTGCCTGGAAACGGCGCAGGTCCTCGGTCGGATTGGATTGGAGGCGCGGCTCGGCAAAGGAATGGGGCGGAATGACCGCCAGCCCATGCACGTCCCACGCGTAATAGACGCGAAGCCCCAGGAGCGAGAGGCCGACGAAGGCGAAGAACCCGAGCACTGCGAACAGTACCGACCGCGCCGCCACATCCGGCGCCTCAATGGAAGACCCGGACACATCCGATGTCTGAGCAGACGGATGTATCCTCGATGTTTGGGTTCTTCGCGTAAGGTGTGCTCGAAATCCCAAGAAAAACGCCAAGCCGGCCAATCCGAGCATGGTTGCGAACGTGGACCGCGCCGGTCCCCTCGGCGACTGGTGAGATGCATTGGTTGATCGTTCATCACTCGGCATGGTCCACATTCCTGCCGGGGCGCAGCATAGCGCCCCTGATGAGTCCGACCGAGATGCCGGCCATCGCGACCATCGCGATTGCGGCAGCAATCAGCCATCCCGAGACGAAAGTGGGCGCGACGAGCCATTCCACATGGAGCCAGATCCCCACGAGGATCATCCCGCCAACGATCCGCAACACGCGTCGGCTTTGGCGCAGGCTGCGTTTGAGCAGCATGGCGAGCGGGATCGCTGCTCCGACCAAGAAAGCGGCAGTGATAATCCAGTTCCAGCCGTTGGTATCGCGCTTCAGATACCAAGCTGCTTTTTCCGGCAGATCACCGTACCAAATGACGATGTAGGACATGAGACCGAGATAGACGACACCCAACAGAGCCGCGATCAGGAAGGCACCGATGTCGGCGGTCGCAGGATCATTGGGAGCTTCGGGAGCAGAGACTGCGGCCCATGCGAGCGCGGCCAGAATCTGCTGGATGGCGATGCTCGCCGCGAAGGCGGTCGATGCGAAATGAGGGTCGACGGACAGAATCCAGTCGATGGCCGTGAAACTCACGACAAAACCATGGAAAGCAAGTCCAAGACCTGCCGTAAGCTTTGTGCAACGGCCCTGAACCACCAGAATGGAGAGCAACGACCAACCACCAAGCGCCACGAAAGCACGTATGATGAGGCTTGGGGCGTTGAGATAAAAATGGCTTACGTCCGGCGGCAAAATCGCGGGTTGCGTCGCCCATGGGTAAATGGCCGTGAGACCAAACACGACCGGGAGAAACGCGAGCGCGACAAGCGGCATCAGGCTTGCGGCAGGCAAGAGCGCGGGAGCAAGAGCATTACCCCATCTGCCGCCGACGAGGCGATGGATCAGGAGAAGGATCAGGCTTCCGACCGGGATGCTGCTCCAGAACAGAAAGGCCATAAGCCAGCCCTGCGCCACGGCAACGGGAGCGAAGGCCGATCCGGCCGCGAGGGTCGCAAGGCTGACAAGACCAATCGCGAGCGTGGTGACCGCAGATCGGGAGATATAAGAGGGCAGCGCTGCACTCGTCATGGCAGCTGCTCCCTGACTTCAGGCACGCTCGCTAATTGTGCGCGCTGCGAAAGCTGAAGGGCGCGGATATAGGCCACGATTGCCCAGCGGTCTCGGGGCGGTACGCGGGCCGCATAGGAATACATCGCGCCATAGCCGTTGGTGATGACATCGAAGAAGTGCTGCGCCGGCGCGGCTCTGAGCCGAGCGGTGTGATAGGAGGGCGGTGCCGGAAAACCACGCGCGACGATCATGCCGTCGCCGAAGCCGGCCGCGCCATGACAAGGCGTACAGAAGATCCGGTAGCGTTCCTGTCCGCGGCGCAGGAGCGCCGCATCCGCAACGGGGGCGTGGTCCGCCTCTTGCGCAAGAGCGATGTCGCCACGCGCGACGACGCCATCTGGGAGAGGGCGGGCCTCGGAGCCGTCGGGCCAGAGGGCTGCGGGCCCATACACGTCGTAGCGGTTCTGCTGACGCATGGACTGGTCCTTGCAGCCAGTAACAACGAGTAATGATGCCAGGATCAAGGCGGCCCGTCTCATGATTTCACCTCCGAGATCGTGAGTGCACCGGAGTCGAGAAGAAGGTTGCGCAGGCTCCCGTCCTGTTTGTCGGTTGCCTCCTGTGTCAGCAGAAAGAAGCGGTCCTGGCTTGCCCGCTCAAAGCCTGCCACATCAAAGAGCGAATGGTGAAGGCGGGGCAAGCCGCACTGCCGAAAGAAGGCCACGAGGCCTGCCAGTGCTGCAACGAGCATGCCTACCTCGCAGGGAACGAGCAGGAACACGGGCCAGCTGTTCAGGGGGCGCCCGCCGACGTTGAGCGGATAATCATGCACGGCGCTCCACCATTGGAGACCGAAGGCAAAGATTGCTAGGGCCAAGCCTCCAACCAGCATCGCCCAGCGGATGCGGGAGGGCTCCACGCCGAAGGTTTCGGCGAGACCCTCGACCGGGAAGGGTGTGAAGGCATCGACCAGTTGATGGCCGGCATCCTTGGCCCGTCGTGCTGCTTCGACAAGCGTCCCTGCATCGGCGAATTCGGCAAGGATCGATGGCGTCATGCGGGACCCTCCTTTCGGCAGAACTTGCGGACCTCGTACATCGAGACCGCAGGCATGATCCTCACGAACCAGAGGAACATGAAGGCAAAAACGCCAAACGGGCCGATCAGCAGCGTCCAATCCGAGAGGGTTGGATGGAATAGCCGCCAGAGGCTCGGCATGTATCCATGAGAAAGTGTGTTCCAGATAATCAGGATGCGCTCAAGCCACATGCCGACCAGGATAGCGATGGCGATGATTGTCAGAGCCAGGACATTATGGCGGATGGATCTGGACCACAGGGCTTGCGGCAGAAGGCAGTTGCAGAAGAGTACGGTCCAGTAAAGCGGGGCATAATCGCCCGTGAACATGTAGGCGATAAGGCTGCGGTCGGCATGGCCTCCGCCATACCAGGCCACGAACCACTCGGTCGCGTATGAATAGGTCATGATGATCGATCCGGTCAGGATGATCTTTGCCATTGCGTCGAAATGATTGATCGTGATGAGCGACTCGAACTGCAGGCCGTAGCGGACGAGCACGGTCAGCAGGAGAACCATGGCGAAGCCGGAATAGAGAGCGCCGACGACAAAATACGGAGGAAAGATCGTCTCCTGCCAGCCGGGCATGAGGCTCGCGGCGAAATCGAGGCCGACAATGGAATGTACGGAGACGACGAGTGGAACGGCCAGCGCCGCAAGCGTCGTGTGCAAGGTTTCCAGGTGCTTCCAGTGCCGTGCCGAGCCGCGCCAGCCGAGCGCCACGGCACCGTAGAATATCTTTCCGGCCCGTGTGGCCGCTCGGTCACGCAAGGTGGCGAGATCGGGCAGGAGCCCGACATAGAGAAATATGATGGAAAAGATCAGATAGCTGAGGATAGCCCAGAAGTCCCACACGAGGGCGCTGCGCCACTGGGGCCAGACCAACATGGTATTCGGATACGGTGCGAGCCAGTAGAAATAGGTCGGTCGGCCGAGGTGCAGGATCGGGAAGATCCCGGCAATCGAGATGGCGAACAGGGTCATCGACTCGGCGAAACGGTTGATGGAGTGGCGCCAATCCTGGCGTGTCAGCACCAGGATCGAGGAGATGAGCGTGCCGCCGCTGCCAATGGCGATCCACCAGACATAGTTTGCGATGGCATAGCCCCAGACCACGGTCGTGTTCACGCCCCATGACCCAATGCCGTTGATGAACAGCCAGCCGACGGCGGCCATCGTCGCCAACACGAGAAGAAAACTGCCTCCCAGAGCCATCCACCACAGCCGCCCTGGCCGATGCTTGAGGATAGGATCCGCCACCGCGGCGGTGATGGTCTCATAGGAGGCATGTTGCATTGCGAGCCAGGGATGCTCCATGGTCGGCGCCCCTTGCTCGATCCGCCTCATGTCGCGTCTCCATCGAGTGACGGATTCGGATTTTTGGCATCGGCGAGGTAGGTGGTGCGGGGGCGGGTCCCGAGGTGGCCGAGGAGCGCATAGTGGCGTGGATCACTCCTTGCGGAGCGAACGGCCGACATCTCGCTATTGAGGTTTCCGAACGTGATGGCTCGGGTCGGGCAGGCGGCTTGGCATGCGGTGACGACTTCACCCTCGGCGATGGCGCGGTTTTCCCTCTCTGCCGTTTGTCGCGCGCGGCTAATGCGCTGGACGCAATAGGTGCATTTCTCCATGACGCCCCGTGTCCGCACCGTCACTTCCGGGTTGCGTTGCGCCTTGACGGATTCGGCGCCGAGATTGCCGTATTCCTGACCATCGGCATAAGCGAAGAAGTTGAAGCGGCGCACCTTGTAGGGGCAGTTCGCTTCGCAAAAGCGCGTGCCGACGCAACGGTTGTAGACTTGGACATTGAGGCCTTCGCTGTCGTGCACCGAAGCCGCCACCGGGCATACCGGCTCACATGGGGCCTGCTCGCAGTGCATGCAGGGTACGGGCTGGAAGCCCGGCCTGGGGTACTCCCGCGTCCCGTGATCATAAATGTCGATGCGCAGCCAGTGCATGTCGCGTCCCTGCGCGATCTCCTCCGGGCCGACCACGGGGACGTTGTTCTCAGCCTGGCAGGCGACGACACAGGCGTTGCAGCCGATGCACGCGGCGGTATCGATCGCCATGCCCCAGGCGTAGCTTTCATAATTCCACGGTGGATACAGGCTCGGCAGTTCGCTGGCCTTATGATGGGCGGTTCCGCCTTGGGCAAGGTCTGCGAGCCGGATCACGGGATAGAGATCGCGCACATCACCCTGTAGCTGCACATAATTCTGCGTATTCAGAATTTCCTGCCGACCACCGCTCTTAGTCAAATGCACGCCCTCGATCACCCATGGCGCATTCGAGGTGCGGATTTCATAGCCGTTGATGCCGACCTGCGTACCGATCTTGCCGGCCCGTCTCCGGCCGTAGCCTAGGGTCAAGCTCGCCACCCCGGGCGCATGCCCCGGCTCGACGATCACCGGCCCGGTCACGGCTCGCCCGTTCGCTTCGATGTGCACGATGTCGCCCGTCGAGAGCCCAAACCTCTGCGCATCCGAGGGGCCGAGCGCCAGGGCATTGCCCCAGACCTGCTTCGTGATCGGCTTCGGGCATTCCTGCAGCCAGGCATTGTTGGCGAAGCTGCCGTCCCACAGGCATGCGTCAGGGCTCAGGACGACCGTCAGATCCTCTGGAGCACGCGCTGGCACAATTGCCGGAAGACGTGGCCGTGGCATCACGACGGGCTTCGCCGTGCTCCCTGTCAGCACTCCGTCATGGAGTGCCTGACGCCACCAGGCGTCGAAACCGGGAAGACCCGTGGTGGCCCATGTCTCGCGCACGAGATCATAAGCTGACGCGTCGTCGAATCCGAGCAAACTTGCCAGAAGCTCATGCGCTGTGCGGGTGGCGTAAAGCGGGCGGATCAGGGGTTGCACGAGGCTCGCCGTGCCATCGATAGCTCGCAGGTCCGACCAGCTCTCAAGGGGATGGGATTGCGGAACATGCCAATGGCAGCCCGCCGCGGTCTCGTCGGTGTACAGCCCCATGTGAACGCTGAACGAAGCTTTCTTCAGCCCTTCCTGGAATCCAAGGTCGGCTGGTGCATCATAGGCTGGGTTGGCGCCGATCACGACGAGCGTCTGGACGCGGCCTTCATCGAGAACTTGCGCTAGGTCTTGAAGCGGCTCGGGTGTGCCGAAGAGACTGTCGACGGGTTCGATGAAATCGATCGGTGCCCCGAGCTCCGCATTGATCCAGTGAATGAGCGCCTGTGTCTCCGGCGGAAGCCCGCGCCCGGCTAGGACGAGCGCGCTTCCGTGATGAGCGAGGAAATCCTGTGTGCAGGCATCAACGAACCGCCCCGCCGCTTCAGGCAGATCCGGCTTCGGAAGTCCGGCATCAAGGGAATTCGCAATGGCGATTGCGGCATTATGGATGAGTTTTGGATGGAGCATGAACCGCTGATCGGCCTTGACGCCCGTCAGAGTCAGCGCAGTCTCGATGACATAGAGACGCGACGGCGCGGGATCTCGACCGAACAATCTGCGTCCGTCGGTCCAGTTCCGCGCATCCTGGATCTGACCCGGCCCGGGCCCCAGCGGGTCGGCATCCAACGAGAGGATCACCCGCGCTTGATCGAGCCGTGCCAGAGGTTGCACAGGACGGCCGAACGCGAGGATCGTGCCAGCGCGCTCCGTCTCGTTTCCAATGGGCTCATAGGAATGCCAGCGAGCGCCGGGAAATTGCTTCAGGACAAGATCGATCTGACGCAGGAGGGTTGGCGAACTGATGCGACCGGTCAGGAGTCGCAGGCCATCGCCCCCCCGGGCACGATGACGATCGATGTGCGGACGAAGCGCCTTGAGGAACATGTCCCATGATGCGATCGAACCCTCATGCAGCGCGACCCGCGAACGATCAGGGTCATAGAGCCCGAAGATCGCGGCCTCCGCGAAAACGTCGGTCGATCCTAGGCTCGCGGGGTGGAGAGGATTGCCCTCTACCTTGATCGGCCGCCCATCGACCGAAGTACAAACGACTCCGCGCCCGTAGCCGCCAAGCGGCAAGGTCGTCGCGAACCCAAGGGGTTCCCCTGGCGTCAATCTCTCGGGCATGCGCACGTATGGGAAGATTTCCTCGTCGGGCCCGCTGCATGATCCAAGTGTGAGCGTGATCTGCGCGGCAAGCATTCTCAATGCGTCGCGGCGGGAGAGTGCGCGCGAACCGGCTTCACTAGCCGGCGCGGCCGAAGGATGATCGGCAGGGGGCGCTGTCAGCGATGACATGTCGAGCAATCGGTTAGATGTTGCGTTCTAATATGATACTCTCCCATGAGACGCTTGCCCTGCTCGTCCAGGTTCTTCGGTGGTGCCCAGGCCATGTCGAACACCTCCTCGCGTGGGCGCAGGTTCGGCGCGGGATCGCGATGGCAATCAAGACACCAGCCCATCGTGAGCGGAACAGCTTGTCGCATCAGTGGCATCTGGTCGACACGCCCATGACACGTGGAGCACCCAACACCCTTGGCAACATGAATTGCGTGGTCGAAGTAGACGTAATCCGGGAGATTATGGACGCGCCGCCAGCGTAGGGGCCGATCGTCTGCAAGACTTGCTCGCACCGGTGCAAGCATGCCGGCATTGGTCCATATCTGCGAGTGACAGGTCATGCAGGTTCCCGTGGGTGGAATGCCAGCAAAGCGCGCCTGTTCTACCGAGGTGTGGCAATAGCGGCAGTCGATGCCCAGCCCGCCGACGTGGTGCTCATGGCTGAAAGGGACCGGCTGCTCACGCACCAAGTCCTGCCCCGTGATATAAGGGGAGCGCATGATCATATAGCCGAGGAAAAGGAGCAGGGTTGGGACCGCCCCGAGCGAGACAAACACAACTCGCGCTATGGTGTCCGCTCGTGGGTGAAAGATCTGCATCCTTTTCCCTTGGCGTTTAGATCCACATATCGGCACTCGCGTATTCAGGACGGCTACAAAGTACGATGCGCAGGTCTGCCCGGACACATTCCTTGTCTCGCACCGTGAAGAAGATTCTTTCCCAAGCGGACGCCATGATCCGGGACAATTGAGATCTCATCTCTAGGTGTCAGACAAAGAAGTCCAAATTTATGGCGTTACATGCAAAACATGTGGCCCGTAACCTGAGTTTCACGGGGCGTGACTGCTACAAGGACTCATATGGAACCATGATAGCTAAAATTTGCGCGGCTTATTCCAAGTAATTCGCGGGATGTGGTAAATAGATCCACAAATACGACAACTTTCTTAAGGTTGCCCGTAAATAGTAGTCGGGCTTGCGCATGGATATGGTGAGCTGAGGGGGCAAATGGGGTACGTATCCTCGTGCCCGGTTTGCTCAATGAATCTGCTCCTGCATCAACGTCTCAAGCATTTAATGAAACAAGTTTTATGAGAGCTTCTTCTATTTGGCGGCAGCGGCCGAAAAGGCACGCGCGTCGGAACTCGTCATGAGGTCGCCGGCTTCATTTGTTCTGCTGGTTCTGCTACCCGCTCGGCAGTGCGCCTCACCTCTGCCATTCCCCGCCTGCGGCCGACCCCCTGGCTGGCTGCCTATCCGCTCTGGGCTCCCAGTGCGCTGTTGAAGACTTGGTCATGGAGCCCGAGCGCATTGATGAGAGTTACATCGGATCGGCCGGCGGGAGCCAAGCTCTGCGGCTTCTGGTAGGCTTCTGTCACCCTCATGCTTTCGGCTCCCATCTGCCGTCCAGGTTGCCCACATTCTGGCCCTTCTGACCCAATGCCTGCTGAGGCGGATGCCGTATGTTTCGATACAAAGTAACTTGTCGCTGAGGTTAACGATACCGTTTCTTTGTAGTCGAGTTGACGAGATAACTCCGCAGTCAGCGCAGGCAAGCTTGGCGTCGACAGGATCGGGCTGACGACGGTGCTCAACGAGGCGGCGCACTGTCCTTCAATCAACATCTTGCACACGGCTCCCTAGCGTACAAACTTTCGTCGTCATAGAGCGCCTCCCAGGAACACCTCAAAGCAGGAAGATGTAACCTCGAAGATGTAACCTCGATGAACGCCAATGTCATTGGAATGGAGTGCGTGTACTCATGCGGTCAGGGTGGCCTTTCATGACTTCCAAGAGTTCGGTGGGTTTTCTTGTGACGGTCAGCTTAGCAGACTTGCTCACAGGTCCAGATTACGCAGATGCTAAGACCGGAAAGGCCAAATGCGAACAGCTTATCGATGCCGTTCGAAAGCTGTCTCCTTGAGTGTCTGCAAATCTATCGTCAGGGCAATCGATAGGAAGCCATCATCGACACGATGACCGCCTCACCAAAGAACACCACCACGGTTACACGAGCTGGCCGCTCGATCGGCCGAGCAACGCGGCATCGGATGTCCTGCGCATTTGGCTACGAGAGGCACCTTTAGTAACGCGTGCACGTGGCGATGCCCTGTCCCGGAGAGTGCGCTGATGAGCAGGATTGAGAACCGAACCTTCGATGAGCTGCAGATCGGCGACTCGGCTAGCATCGTTCGTACGCTGACCTTCAAAGACATCGAACTCTTTGCTGCCATGTCGGGCGACGTCAATCCGGCGCATGTCGATCCGGAATTCGCGAGGAGCGACATGTTTCATAAGGTGGTGGCCCATGGCATGTGGGGCGGTGCCCTTATCTCGACGGTCCTCGGCACCAAACTTCCGGGGCCTGGAACCTTTTATCTTGCCCAGACCCTTCGCTTTCGGAGACCGATCGGCCTCGGCGATACGGTGACCGTGACCGTCAAGGTGGCGCAGAAGAGCGGGCAGGACCATCGGGTTAGCCTCGATTGTGCGGCTCTCAACCAGCGTGGAGAGGTCGTAATTGAGGGCGTTGCGGATGTGATCGCCCCCATGGAGAAGGTGTCGCGAGAACGGGTGACCTTATCGGATGTTGCTCTTCGCAAGTAGGAGCACCACTTTGAACGGGTGGTTGAAAAGGCGAAAGGGCTTGAGCCAATCTGAACGGCGGGCGTCCACCTGATCGGTTCCGTCTCCCCAGGGGTAACCGAAGCCGAGCCGGACCGGCTAGCCTAACCCTGTCGTTCCGCAGTGGAGGACTGGTGATGCCTTGGAATGTCGCGCAGAAAATCATTCAATCGCACCTCGTATCCGGAGAGATGAAGCTTGGTGAGGAGATCGGGATCCGTATCGACCAGACACTCACCCAGGACGCCACCGGCACCCTGGTCACGCTGGAGCTGGAGGCGATGGGCTTGGACCGCGTCAAGACCGACGTCAGTGTCCAGTACGTTGACCACAACCTGGTCCAGGCGGACTACAAGAACCCTGACGATCATCTCTTTCTGCGGAGCGCATGCCAGCGATTTGGCGTCTGGTACTCCAGGCCTGGAAATGGAGTGAGCCATCCGTGCCACCAGGAGAATTTCGGCAAGCCAGGCAGGACGCTCCTCGGATCCGACAGCCACACGCCAGCGGGCGGTGCGCTCGGCATGCTGGCCATCGGCGCGGGCGGGCTCGAAGTGGCCTTGGCCATGGCGGGCGAGCCGTTCTTCACGCGCATGCCGCAGATCTGGGGCGTTAGGCTCACGGGCCAACTGCCGGAGTGGGTGAGCGCCAAGGATGTGATCCTCGAGATGCTACGCCGCCACGACGTGGAGGGCGGATTGGGCCGGATTGTCGAATACTATGGCCCAGGTCTCGACACGTTGAGCGCGATGGACAGACACGTGATCGCCAACATGGGGGCCGAGCTTGGCGCGACAACCACGGTCTTTCCCTCCGATCAAGAGGTGCGCCGTTTCCTGCGCGCGTGGAAGCGGGAAGGCGACTGGGTTGAAGTAATCGCGGATCCCGGAGCGAGCTACGACGTGCATGACGAGATCGATCTCACGAGCCTTGAGCCTCTGATCGCCATGCCGTCCAGCCCAGGGAACGTACGGCCAGTCCGCGAAGTCGCAGGCGAACCCATTTACCAAGCGTATATCGGCTCATCGGCCAACCCAGGCTATCGCGATTTCGCCGTCACCGCGATGATGGTGCGCGGCCGACGGATCAATGATCGCGTCTCATTCGACGTCAATCCCACTTCCCGGGCGCAGCTTGAAACGCTGGTGCGCGATGGATACGTTACCGACCTGCTACATGCCGGAGCGCGGCTGCATCAAGCCGGCTGTAATGGTTGTATCGGCATGGGCCAAGCACCGGCGACGCACGAGCTGTCTCTGCGTACGGTGCCTCGCAACTTTCCCGGGCGCTCCGGCACGAAAGAGGACAGGGTGTGCCTAGTCAGCCCTGAGACCGCTACCGCATCCGCGCTCACCGGGGTGATCACCGACCCGCGCACGCTCGGTACTTCCTACCCGCGCGTCGTGGACCCCGATGACCCCATCATCAATCGCGAGATGTTCATGGCGCCGTTACCGCGTGAAACGGCACTACACGTGGCCCTGCACAAGGGCCCCAACATCGCCGCGCTTCCGCCGTTCGAGCCGCTGCCAGATACGATCGAAGTGCCCGTTCTGCTTAAGGTGACGGACAATATTTCCACCGACGAGATCATGCCCGCCGGAACGCGGGTACTGCCGTTCCGGAGCAATATTCCTAAGATCGCTGAGTTCTCCTTCGATATCATCGATCCCACCTACGCCGCCCGAGCCAAACAGGTGCGGGGCCACGCCGTCGTCGGAGGGAGCAACTACGGTCAAGGTTCCAGTCGCGAGCACGCTGCGCTGGGTCCGAAGTTCCTCGGCCTGCAGGCGGTTCTTGCCAAGAGCTTTGCCCGGATCCACGCGCAGAACCTGATCAACTTCGGTGTGCTGCCTCTGACCTTCGTCGATCCTGCCGTCTACGATAATATTCACGCGAATGACAAGCTACGCTTGGTAAATGTGCGGCGCGCGCTCGCAGAGGGTAGTGAATTCGTGATTGAAAACGTGACGCGCCAGCGGAGTTTCCGGGTCCGCCATTTCATGTCGCCGCGACAAGTGCAGGTGATGTTCCGCGGTGGGTTGATCAACTGGTTGAAAGAACGCCTTGAAAGCGTACCAAAGGCTCGTGACGCATGACGGTTCTGTTGCAAACCCTGATGTGGATCAAGCGAGTGCGGGTCGGGCGCCCGAGTTAGGAAAATGTGCTGAACAGAGTAGCGATAAAATCACGCTGAGCATACATGTCGTTCGCTGCTGCGTTCGTGACCTGGTCCTTGCGGATCATCACCAGCATCTCGTAGCCAGCGATCGTTTTTTTGAGGCCGTTGCTAAGCTCTTGAGGCCCAGGCCCGGCCGGACCAGCCGTTTGATGCGCCGGTGATCCTGCTCGACGATGTTAGTCAAGACCTTCACCGGCCGGAGTTTGGCGAACTGCCAGAATTCTCTATCCCGTTTCATGGCTTTTGTCGCAATGGGGTAACGGAACAAACACATCGCACGCTGGAATCAATCACTTATGTTCGAGGGATGATCAAGGCGCCGCGAGAGTGCGTCCGCCGAAGCGCTGAGTAAATTGAGAAGCTCGTCGCGTCGGCCAGCATCGGTGCTGGCCGACACCATGAAGCAAATGGTCGCCACGGGCTTTGCGTGTTGGTCGCGAATAGCGGCAGCAAGACACATAGTATAGGGATCGGAGAGGCCCGAGGTCACCGTGCGATACTTCTCGCATGCATCCCGCACGTCATCAATGAAGTCCTTGAACTTGATTTCGCGGCCGTCGGGCAACCAGAAGTCCTCCGGCGGGATCAACTCCCGGATCTCGTCGTCAGTCATGCCGCCGAGCAGAAGCCGCCCCGATGCCGTCCAGGGAATCGGAACGAGCACGCCCGTCTCAGAACTAATGCGAAACAGGCTTGACCCCGGGTGCATGAATGCAACGGTGTACTTGTTGGCGACAAGCATGCAGAGCTGTGTTGTCTCGCCGGTCGCCCGGGACAGGCGGATAGCCTCGTCACGACCGAGGCGTACCAGAGGTTGGGATGCCAGATAGGCGTCCGCATAAAAATAGACCGAGCGGCCGAAATAGACGCTATTGTCCTGATCGGTCTCGAGAATGCCGGCTTCGACGAAGCGTCCGACGATCTCGTAGACGGACGAGCGCGGAGCTTTAAGCGCACGAGCCATGTCGCCGATGCCGACTGGTCTGCGGCGCGCTTTCAGGAATTCGAGAATGGCGATGGCACGATCAATTCCGCGCATGCGTGCATTGGGCTCTTTACTCATTCATCTCCCACCTTTCGGATATCGCATCCGCTGAACTGCACCTGAAGCCTATTGCCTATAGGCACGATGTGTGCCTACACTGTTTTATATACCGACAACTTGTCCAATACTTCGGACAAGCTTTCAAGCGAATTCCACTGCTTCTTGCTTCCTGCCTGGAGGTTTGCGCCGTGTCCCATTTACCGTCCCATCGCACCGATCCCGATAAGCAGGAATTACAGCGCTTTGGGGTCGGCGCACGGATGAGCCAGGCAGTCCTGGTGAACGGATGCGTCCACGTGGCGGGTCAGATCGCCGATACCCGCAAGGGATCAATCGCGGTTCAAACCGAGGAAGTACTTGCGAAAATCGAGGCATTGATCGGACAGGCGGGCGCCACAAAGGCGGATCTCGTGGCGATCAACGTGTTCCTGCCGCACATCACCGATTTCGATGCGATGAACGCCGTCTACGACCGCTGGATCGACCCCGCCCATCCGCCCGCGCGCGCCTGCGTCGAAGCACGGCTGGCCGATCCAGACCTAAGGGTCGAGATGACCGCAATAGCCGTTGTGACATGATCATATAGACATAGCATCGGGCAGGAGCCTGTACCCTCAGAGGAGACGGACGAGAATGACGTCGACGGTGCAGACGGAATCCAAAACGTCTGGACGCAGCTTTAGGAGGCGCCATCTCAACGTGCTCCTGATCGGCGGCGGATCGCTTTTCGTGATGATCCTCGCCACACTCATCCTCCTGCCTTTGTTCCTGCCGCTCAATCCGAATGCGCTGGATTATGCGGAGATCCTCACTGGACCCTCGGAAGTCCACCGTCTGGGCACCGATGCACTGGGACGCGACCTCCTGGCGCGGGTCATCTATGGCGGGCACAACAGCCTCCTCATCGGTGCCTCGGTGATGGCTGTCACCGCCCTTGCCGGAACGGTGATCGGTCTATGTGCGGGGACGACGGCATGGCTCGACGGGCCCCTTATGCGGATCATGGACATCCTGATGGCATTTCCCGCACTTCTTCTCGCGCTCGCGATTCTGGCGGCCTTCGGAAATACGGCGTTCAATGTCGTTCTTGCCTTGTCTCTCGTCTATATCCCGCGTACGGCGCGCATCGTCCGCGGTGAGGCGCTGGTGCTCAGCAGGATGCCCTATGTGGAAGCTGCCGAGGCACTCGGAGCGTCGCGTTTGCGCATTTTGCTGCTGCATATTCTGCCTGGCGCCATCCCTGCGCTTGTGGTGCAGGAAACCTTTCTCTTCGCCTATGCCATTCTGGGCGAGGCGGGACTGAGCTTCGTCGGGTTGGGCCTGCAACCGCCCGACCCAAGCTGGGGTAACATTCTGGGAGAAGCGCGAGCGAGCTTTCAGCAGGCGTCCTGGCTCGTGATCTATCCCGGCATTGCACTCGCCCTGACCGTGCTGTCCCTCAATCTTCTCGGAGACGGCCTCGGCCAGTTCATCGATCCTAAGCGTAGGGCGCGATAAGCATGGAGTGCACCATTCCCGCGCTCCGGGCGCGCATCGCAGCCCGGCGAACGAAGGCCCCGATAGAGCAGTGCGCTAACCGGATCCGCATCGGCGGTGCGGATCTGTTTGAGCTCGCGCCGGAACTAGGCATCCATCATCGGCACCATCGGAGAAGGGCAGGGCGCCCGGGGGAAGTCGCATCATGACACGTAACAACACGGTTTGGCTCCAGGGTGTGACGTCAGGCGAGAAGCACGAGATCCATCCGCTGTTCCGTGATCCTGTCGACGGTGGGCAACTCAGCGTGACGTTCGATCTGCCGGCTGTAGCGGAACGGTTCGCTGACGAATGGAAGTCCGCCGGCTCCATGTGGGACCGCTTTGGAGCTGTTCTTACGCCGTTGGACCGGTCTCATGTCATCAGTCTGGGGGAGGGAAGTACCCCGCTGGTGCGCAGCGAGCGCATCGCAAAGCGGCTGGGCCTGAGAAACCTCTTCTTCAAGCTGGAATCCTGCAATCCGACCGGATCGTTCAAGGATCGGCAGATCTCGGTAGCGTTGAGCATGGGCCGATCCTGGGGACGCACGCGCTACGCCACGGTGTCGTCGGGCAATGTAGGCAACGCCCTGTCAGCCTATTGCGCAAAGGCGGGTTATGAAGCGTTTGTCTGGGTGTCAGACGACACCGCGGAATCGAAACGTCAGCAGATCAGCGTCTATGGTGGGCAGCTCTTTCTCGTACCTGCACCCAGCGAAGGACGAGTCCGCGATCATTGGAATTTGTTCAGGGATCTTCAGGGGTTCTGTCTTGCGCGCGACGTCGTTCCGATGATTTCGGCGCGACCGGTCAATCCGTTCATGGTTGAAGGGACGAAGACAATCGCGTTCGAAATCGCTGCGAAACTCAATAGCGTGCCGGACGAGGTGTTCTGCTGCGTCGGTGGCGGCGGCTTGCTGGGCGGCATGCACAAGGGGTTCTCTGAGTTGGTCGGCCTCGGCCAATCGACGCGCATGCCGCGCATTCACGGTGGACAGCGCACCGACCGGAATTACGCGCCCATCGATAAGATGACCCACCGGCTTTATGTCGAAGGCGACTATTATCTACCGCTCGATGGGGAATGGGCCTGGAGCGCGATCCAGGACACGGGCGGCACCCTGCTGTCGGTCAGCAGCGACGAAATAGCCGAGGCGCAAGCCTGGCTCGCCAATCTGGAAGGCATTTTCGCCGAACCGCAGGGCGCCTATGCCACGGCCGCCCTCATGCGTGCGGCGCGCAATGGAGAGATCGATCCCGACGCGACGGTCGCCTGCATCGTGACCGGCATCGGGCTCAAGGATATGGCCGCTACGAAGCGTTTCGTCGAGTTCGAACCGCAACGCGCAGCCATCACGGTGACGGGCTTGGCCGATTCCTCACTCTGATCGGCCGCCCGTCCAAAACAAGAACGGTCTTCTCCCTAATTCCAGAGGTGTACGACAATGACCATTCTAAAATCGACAACGCTCAGCTCCTTCATGGTCCTGGCCTGCGCCGGGACGGCACTTTCCGCCACCTGTGAAACCACAGGCGGAAAGATCCAGGCCGCAATGACGGCGAATGCCTCCACGATGGACCCCATTCTCTCGACTACCAATGCCAGTCGCCAGATCGCAATCCATCTCTTCGAATCCCTCGTCTCACTTGATCAGAACTACAAGGTCATCCCCCAACTCGCGCAGGACTGGAAGCGCAGTGACGACGGCTTGGCCTATACCTTCACTCTTCGCGATGGCGTGCAATTCCACAATGGAAAGTCACTCACCTCCGCAGACGTGGTGGCTTCCCTCAAGCGCTTCCTCAAGATCTCCCCCGGCGCGAACCGCTTCCGCGCCGTTACCGATGTCGTGGCGATTGATCCCAAGACGGTCAAATTCACGCTTAGCCAGGATTTTCCGCTCATCACCAATCTGGCGATGCCGTCGCCTGTCGTCGCCATCATTCCAGCTGAGATCGCAGAGAAATATGGTGACAAGGAAGTCCGTGGCGTCGATGTGATCGGCACCGGGCCGTTCCGACTTGTCGATTGGCGGCCTGATGTGGGCATCAAGATGGCGAAGTTCGAAAATTATGTCACCGATCAGCGCTTCAGCGGCCCGTCCGGCTTCGGCGGAGCCCGAACAGTGTGTGTAGACGAGGTGAATTTCCTACCGATCTCGGAGGATGCTAGCCGCGTCGCTGGATTGCAGACGGGTGAACTCGATTTCGCGGAAGCAGTGCCGATCACTGCAGTGCCGCAGCTCGAGACCAACAAGGATCTTAAGGTAGAAATCGTCAAGCCGCGCTGGGCCGTGGTACTGGAACTCGGTCACAAGAATCCGCTGATGGCGAGCCTGCCCTTCCGCAAGGCGCTGCTTTCGGCGATCAATGCCGAACAGGTCATGCGCGCCGCCGCGTTTGGGCGCCCCGACTATTTCCGCGTCCAGCCAAGCATCTTCTTTCCCGAACAGACACAGTGGTACGCCGAGGCCGGTGCCGAAACCTACAACAAGCCGGACCTGAACAAGGTCAAGGCCTATCTCGCGGAGGCAGGTTACAAGAACGAGCCTGTCGTCTTCCTCACGAACCAGAACTACGCTTGGATGTATAAGGCATCACAGGCGATCGCCGCACAGTGGCAGCAGGCGGGGATCAACGTAAAGCTCGAACTGATGGACTGGCCTTCGCAGATCAAGCGGGCGCAGACAAGCAACGACTGGGCGATCAATCAGACCGGCTGGTCGCCGCGCTTCGATCCCTTCCAGCTCACCGATGGATTGCACTGCAAGGCGGTCTCGTCCTTTGGTTACTGTAACGAGAAGATGGAGCAGCTGCTCAAGACGATCAATTCGGGCGCGTCCGATACGGAACGGCAGACCGCCTGGACCGCGGCACAGAAGCTCGTCTGGGACGATGTCGCAGTGCTGCGCATCGGCGATTACTTCGAGCCTGAGGCAACACGCACGGCGCTCAGCGGCTACCAGCCATTTTATGTGACGCCACGATTCTGGAACGTCACCAAGAAAGGTAAATGACGAGGTCTGTGCCATGATGAATCTGGTCCTGCGCAGGCTTGTTCTGTTCATCCCCATGTGGATTGCCGTGAGTGTGCTGTCATTCATGATCGTGCACGCGACGCCAGGGGATCCGGCCGCAAGCTTCGTAGGTCAGGACGCGGGTGCCGCGAGTCTGGACGCTGCCCGACAGCGCCTTGGCCTCGATCGCCCATACATGGAACAGCTCTATCATTGGGTCGCCGGTTCCCTCGCCGGCGACCTGGGTCAATCCTATTTCCTCGGACGGAGCGTCGCTGAGGCGATTCTCGAGCGGCTGCCGGTGACGTTCAGCCTGGGTATACTCGCGCTTCTTGTAGGAATCGTAGTCGGCATTCCACTCGGCACGATCGCGGCGCTGTCCCCGAATTCATGGAAGGACGCATCGACCATCGGCATCTCGCTGACCTTTCTCAGTATTCCGGAATTCGTCGTCGGAATGCTGCTCATCTACGTACTCGGCGTCGAGTTGCGTTGGTTTCCGATCGGGCGCTACGCGCCTTTGAGTGACGGTGTCGGTCCGTGGCTTCATCATTTGGCGCTTCCTGCCCTGGCGCTCGGCCTTTCGCAATCAGCCCTGATCGCACGGATGACGCGGGCGAGTTTGCTGCAGGTGCTCGGTGCGGACTATATCCGCACTGCCCGCGCCAAGGGCCTGCCGGAAAAGGTCGTGATCGGTCGACACGCCTTTCGTAATGCCATCATCACCATCGTCACGGTCATCGGCCTGTCGTTGGCGCTCCTTCTCAGCGGCGCTTTCATTACGGAGGCTTTGTTTCAGTTGCCCGGCATCGGAAGCCTCGGGGTCTCCGCTGTGCTGCGCCGCGACTATCCAGTGATCCAGGGGCTTCTCCTCGTCTCATCGTCCTTCATTCTCATCGTCAACATCCTCGTGGACATTGTCTACGGACTCCTGAATCCAACTGTCAGCGACGGCTGAACGGGCGGTGGGAGACATATGAAAGAGGAGTCTGTCGTGTCACAGTCTGCGAAATCCTGGCTTCGTTCGCTAACGATCTGGTGCGAAGAACGGGGGCGCTTCGAGCCGGGCCTCATCCTCCTCGATAACGACCGGATCGTCGCCATCGAACCAATCGCGACTGCCCTGCCGGATGAGGATGCGGTGATCGATCTGACAGGGCTGTGGGTCTTGCCAGGTCTCATAAACACTCACGTCCATCTGGAGTTTAGTGCGTCCAGCCGGCCACTGGCAGATTTCGAGTCCGAGACAGCTGAAGAACGGCTTTTGCGGGCTGCCGGAAACGCCCATCGCCTCCTGACCAGTGGCGTCACAACGGCCCGTGACTGCGGCTCGAGTTGGATCATGCTGGCGCTGGCCCGGCGACCGGATCTCAGTCCGGTCGCGCTGCCACGCTTGCTGTGCTCAGGTCCACCGATCACAGTGCCGAAAGGGCATTTACACTTCATGCACGGGGTGGTGCACAGCCACGACGAAATCCGCGCTCATATCGACCGCCTTGAGGATGAGGGCGGACGGAGCGTGAAGGTCATGGCGAGCGGTGGGCAAATGACACCTGGCTCACTTCCGGAGGAAACCGTCTTCACGCAGGAGTCACTGAACTTCATCGCGGATGAGGCACGTCACAGGAGACTCCCCAGCGTTTCTCATGTCCTGGCGACAGAGAGCATTCGCCGGTCCGCTATCGCTCGGTTCGACAGTCTCGAGCATTGCGCCTTCTTCGAACGCGACGGGCAGGGTGCGATCGTCCGGACCTTCGATCCGGAGATTGCCTCCGTGGTACGGGATAGTGGTTCGGCGGTAATGGCCAACCTGTCAACCGCGACGCGCTATCTCGATGTTCTGCGCGAAAGTGCGAGTCAGACATCCGCCGAGACCCATGCGCTTCGTCAATTCGATATCATGATCGAGAATTTCGGCAAGCTGGTCGATCTCGGCATTCCGATGGTTTGCGGCAACGATGCCGGTGTCCGCGACACGCCCTTCGAGGACACCTGGCTAGAATTCGCCTGGCTCGTCAAAGGAGGTTTGCCGGCTGCCGACGCAATCCGGGCCGCGACCTCAGGGGCTGCGAAAGCCTTGCTCATTGATGATAGCGTCGGTCGCATTGCGCGCGGCTACAGCGCCGATATCATTGCCGTCACATCGGATCCTCTAGTCGACCCGGCGGCGTTCCGGCAACCGGCCTTCGTCATGCGGGCCGGTGAAGTCATTCGGCCATTCCCATGACGATCCTTTCCGATGAGGCGCCGATGAGCACACCTGTCATCGCGGTCAACGATCTGAACACGTCCTTTTGGGTCGATGGCAAATGGATTTCCATCGTACAGGGCATGACATTCACCATTGCACCGAAGGAGACGTTGGCGATCGTCGGGGAGTCCGGATCGGGTAAGAGCGTGACCGCGCTCTCGATAATGCGGCTCCTTGGAGCAGAAACGGCTCGCACCCAAGGGCAGATCCTGCTGGATGGGCGCAACCTTCTCGCCCTGAGCCAGCAGGAAATGCAGCAGGTTCGCGGCAACCAGATCGGGATGATCTTCCAGGAACCGATGACCAGCCTCAACCCAGTCCTGACCTCCGGATTCCAGATTGCCGAGGTTCTCATGCAGCATCGCGGCCTTTCCGCGGCGGCGGCAGAGGCGGAAGTGGTGAGGCTGTTGGACAAAGTGCGAATTCCTGCGGCCAAGGCGCGCTTCCACGACTATCCGCACCGCTTCTCCGGTGGCATGCGCCAGCGCGTCATGATCGCCATGGCGCTCGCATGCAGGCCCAAGCTTCTGATCGCCGACGAGCCGACCACAGCGCTCGACGTGACAATCCAAGCGCAGATTCTCGATCTCATCAAACTTCTGCAGGAAGAAGAAGGGATGGCCGTCCTCTTCATCACGCATGACATGGGCGTCGTTGCGGAAATCGCCGACAGGACCATCGTGATGTCTCGGGGGAAGGTGGTCGAAACCGGAGAGACTCCGGATGTATTCGCCCGTCCGCAACATCCCTACACGCGCACGCTCCTGGCCGCAGTTCCGAAACTCGGCGCCATGGGAGCAAGCAGTGGGCCAAGGCGGTTTGCTGTCGTCAACCCCGAAACCGGGGAGACGAACGATGGCCAGGAAATACCCGATACGGTCGCGCCGACGACGATTCTCGAAGTGAAGAACCTCGTCACGCGCTTTGACATCAGAAGTGGTTTGTTCGGAAGGATTACCGGTCGCGTTCACGCGGTAGAGGACGTCTCCTTCGGGCTCAAGGCGGGCGAGACCCTCGCGCTTGTTGGAGAATCGGGATGCGGGAAATCCACGACCGGTCGCTCAATCCTGCGTTTGGTCGAACCTGAGGGCGGATCGATAAAGATCGCCGGGCGAGAAATCCTGTCCGAGCCCAAGGGTAGACTGCAAAGCGTGCGCCGTCATGCGCAGATGATCTTCCAGGATCCCTTTGCAAGCCTCAACCCGCGCATGACTGTGGGAGCGGCCGTTGCAGAGCCCTTGCACATTCACAATCAGGCGGCGCGAGCAAAGGAAAAGGTTGCGGATCTGTTGAGCCGGGTGGGTCTGAGTCCCGACATGGCGCGCCGGTTCCCGCACGAATTTTCAGGCGGGCAACGCCAGCGCATTTGCATCGCGCGGGCGCTTGCCCTCGAACCGCAGCTGATTATCGCCGACGAGGCTGTTTCCGCACTCGATGTCTCGATCAAGGCGCAAGTGATCAATCTCATGTTGGATCTGCAAGCCAGCCTGAAACTTGCCTACCTGTTCATCTCCCACGATATGGCCGTGGTCGAGCGCGTGAGTCACCGGGTAGCGGTAATGTATCTGGGAGAGATTGTCGAAATCGGTCCGCGCGCTGACGTGTTTCAGAATCCGCAGCACATCTACACGAAGAAGTTGCTCGCCGCCGTCCCGGTGCCGGATCCCTCGCGGCGTGGCGAACGGCGCATGGGTGCGGTGGAGGAGATCAAGAGCCCGGTGCGGGCGGTGGATTACATTCCACCGAAGCGGCAGTATCGGGAGGTGTCGTCGGGGCACTTCGTACAGATCTGATATACACCGACTCTGCCCGAACCGGGCCATCGACAGTATCGGTGGTACGGTGGGCTGGACTTTTTTGGGAGAAGTGGAGAGCTCTGGATGAAGCGGGAGGATGTCCATGCCGCAGAAGACGCGTTTTACGAGAGACTTTCAGGATGAGGCGGTCCGCCTCGGTCTCACGAGTGGGCGCTCCCAGTGTGCCGTTGCCAGGTTCTCGACGTGAGCCCCAGCGGGTATTTCGCTTGGCGAAGCCGTCCTGCGCCACTCGTCGCTTGCCTCCGTCAGCCCCGCCCAGTTCGAACGACGGGCAGAAAAGTGAGCCAACCGCCCTCACGAAAGCGAAACAAATCCACAAGCGGCATGGCCGTCCCGATCGGATTGTCATCGACGGCAGCCAGACCGACCGCGAAGCCATCGTATCCTGTGATATGGCAAACCAGTTGCAGGGTAGACCGAGACGGCGGCTGAAGCCGATCCGGATCCGGTAGAGCCAATATCTGAATGAATGCGTTGAACAGGATCATCGCGCCATCAAGTGACGCGTCCGGCCAATGCCCGCCGAGCAGTTCGAAAGCCTTGCCGCATGAACCGGTTGGCGAGGCGTCTACGCTTCGTTTTGTCTCCAGACAGAATTTGCGACAAAACCATTTATTTGACCGCGAAGCTTGAGCCGTCGCAAGTGCGGTTTCTAAAACTGAAGCTCGCTTTGGTCTGAAACGCGACGCATAGCTTTGATTTGGCGCAGCTTGTCGCGTTTTTGCGGAGTACCCGGCGCAAAATCCTTGGCCTCCTTTCCCTCGATCTGAACATAGTCGGATCTAATGACTTGTTGCCGCCGCTTTGCGATCGTGATGTCTTTTACGAAGGCCGCCGACAGATGGACCGTATAAACGATATCCTCCTTTCGACGTCGATCGATGCCGTCATGGACCTCCTCGACGTCATAGACATCGATGACACCGGCGGCTTTAAGTGCGTCGATTGCACCTGTGATCTTGCGGAGTTCGTCGCGCTTTCTGGATCTCGGCGCCAAACCGCAACCTCGATAGAGGTCTGACGCCGTCAGGACTTGAAGATGCGCCTCCTGACCACCAAAGAACACGTTATGACTAAGACGCTTGTAGAGCCACCGCGGGACTGGGCCCTTGAGGCCCATAATGGTGTCGTAGTCTAGTTGCACGAACTCCAGGTGCTTGATTGCGTTCGTAAGGAGCGCGTTGAACTGTACCGTCGTCTCGCTGAATTCGCGGCCGCGCTCTCTAAATGCGAGCTGAGGAAAGGCAGACGCACTGATGACGGTCACGGCTGATCCGGTAGAGGACGTGTGGTCTCGGTCAACGCGCATAATCTCGACCGTCGAGAGGTGGAGGATTTGGAGCGCCTCTCTGACCTCGCTCCAAGAATAGCGATGACCTGTCCTCGCGAGCTCCGCAGTGATCTCATTGATCGAGAACGACATCCACAGGTCACGGTTTTCCAACCGTAGCCGTCCGGTCTCTTGAGCTAGACGGCGCACGACCTCTTCTACGAGCTGTTCGCGTTCACCAGGATATTCCTCGGTCTCCTGGCCAGCACGCTTCAGGCGCGCCGGCTTAATCTGGAGCTTATAGAACTTCCCGCAGTGCTCGAACTCACGTTCGACGATCTTGAGGTATTTTCCAGCCTCACGGTCGTTTGCAGTGGTGTAGAAAACCCCTCGGGGGGCGACATCCCAGAGATCAATGGTGTTCGTGCGCTGCGGATCCTGATTTTCAAACTGAAGCAACTGGGAAGGGGTCCCCGTTGTCATTGGCGCAACCACTACATTCGAGATCATTAATCCCTCCTAGGACTTGTCACGCTGAATTACTCTTGGCGAGCTGTCAAAGGGAGGGCAGCAGGTTATCCTCTTTTTTGCCATCGAAGGGCGCTTTCGCGCGACGAGCGCTAGGTTTTCGCTGCGGAACCTTAAGGTATTCGGCGCGGATCTCAGCCCTACGGAGGAACATCCCGAGATCGCGGGCTCGGAACAACCAAAACGAATCCTAGGTATTTGTCGCGGATCGCACTCCGGTCCCGGTAGGCGTTCCCTAGTCAGAGGCCGATTCGATCCAGAAGCGTGTCTAAAACCGCGATAGTTGGATCCGCGTGCAAAACCAAGAAGCAGAACTAAGCCGAAACACTCGGAATATAAAATACGCGTCGCCTAGCTTGCCAAAGGATACTGGGCGATCCGCCAAAGCGCGCGGGAAACCTAGAACCTCTGCGCGGAAAACCTTGAGGCCGCGGGATGATTCTATCGAGGTTTAACGCGCGCATCAGCCAGCCGCGTCAAAAACCTCCAAGCTCCGCAGAGATTTCCTACAACGAGCGCGCCTAATCCCTTGAGCGCTAGCGCGAATGGCCTCGCATGAGGGGCTATTTGCCTTGACCTGCAGCAGCCATTCCTAAAGTTGGGTGTAGTAGTCTTACGGGAGCCAGCGGCGAGTTTTCCAAAGCATTCTTAGCCCGTTTAGGAATCAATCTTGCATTTCGACTCCACGCATCGGGGGGAATCGGGCAGCGTCGAGTCATTACAGGAAATGGAGCCGATCCATGTCTGATCATCTCAATCGACAGCGGGTTCACCGTCATCGGCAGACTCGGCGAGCAAAGGGGCTCAAAGAGGCTACGGTGTGGGTCGATGAGGCTGTGACTTCCGCGATCGACCGTGCGGTTGAAGGTGGGCTGTACCCGTCGCGCCAAGCCGCAATGTCTGCTGCAATCCAGCAAGCCTTTAACAAGAAGGATACGCCGATACCGACGTAACCAGGCAAAACAAAAGGCCCCGAAGTTTGGCGACTTCGAGGCCTTTGGAACCCACAAAGGGGTGAATAAGGGCGTGTGACAACCCCCTTATGCCACCCTGACAAGCTGAGTGTCAAGAACATCGGTTTCGGTGAATGCTTTCGCTTGTGCTCATCAGGAGGCTGAGATGCAATCGGCATCGTCAGGAAATCTACGCATCGATGCGCTGGGGCGGGAACACGGTCACGACGTTATCGTGGCAGGGGTTCAAAGCAGAGGTGCATCGCTTGGCCCGGCCTTTCGCGAGTCAGAAGGTTTCGTGCGTCTTCTGAAAGGCATTCACGGGCAAAATTCGGCATGCCGGGAAAAGCAAACTTCAAATCAGTCAGTATTCTGTACGGCATTTCTGCCGACAACTGGTTCTGCTGGGAATGTTTCGAGACTTTCCGGCAAATTTATTGCCCCCACAATTGATTTGTGGAGCAAGCCTAAAGGTTCGGCTCGAGTCGGTCGGCCGAGTCGGACCGGTCTACAAGACAGGAGCAATGCCGCGACAGTGACCTAGAAAAAGCAACGGCCCCCGAAGCGGGAACTTCGGAGGCCAGTAATTCGATAGAGACCCTTCGGTCCACTCACAGCCCGAAGAGTCTCACACACCGAATCCGGTGTCAACGGAGAAGTGCCACTTCTTCGAATGCTGGGATTTTGCTTCTTCACGCAAAGACCAACTGGCTTTTGCGAACGGACACGTGCGGCCCAACAAAGGGCCTAAACAATGATATTTACGATACCCCACCCTCAAGCTGGATGGGGGGCAGTATGAGCCCTCATCGATCGACAACCCCCTTTGGACCGCGACCGCTATCTCTGGCCATGGTGGCAGCGCGGGCGATTGCCGAGACAGCTCCACCGGAGACCATCGCCGAGAAATGGAAGATCCTGGACAATCTTCGGGAAGCGAAGAACATGATCGGCATTTCCGACCGGGCTCTCAGTGTTCTCAACGCGCTCCTGACCTTCCACCAGGATACGACGCTGACGCTCGGATCCGATCTCATCGTATTCCCATCAAACCAGGCCCTGATGCTTCGCTCGAATGGGATGTCGCCCTCGACGCTGCGGCGGCACCTGGCGGCCTTGGTGGAGACAGGCCTCCTCATCCGGCGCGATAGCCCGAACGGGAAGCGCTACGCCCGGAGAGGGGAGGGCGGTCAGATTCAGCAGGCCTTTGGCTTCGATCTCAGCCCTCTCGTCGCACGAGCCGGCGAGTTCGAGCATCTCGCCCGGCAAGTACGCGCCGAGCGGAAGGCCCGCTATCTCCTCCGCGAGGAAATCAGCATTCTGCGCCGGGACATCTGGAAAACGATTGCTGTCGCGACGGACGAAAATCTCGAAGGCCCTTGGGCCGAGCTTGCGGATCGGTATCGCTCCTGCGGAGACATGCCCGCTCGTAATGCGGACACGATTCTTCTGGAAGCGATGGCGGCCGAGTTACGGACTCTCTGGCAGGATGTGGATAAATGCCTCAGAGAACAGGTTAAACCTGATAATATGAGCGCCACTGAGTCCCAATCTGAGCGCCATTATCAGAATTCAAACCCAAACCCCTTTTTAGATTCTGAGCAAAGCCTTCGAGGAAGGCTGGAAGAAGCCTCGGCTCCAGAACTCGAATCGAAGCGACCGCCAGTCAGGACTTTTCCCCTGAGCTTGGTACTTCAGGCCTGTCCCGACATCGCGATGTACACCAAGGGCGGGGCAGGGATCTCGACTTGGCGTGATCTTATCGTTGCGGCTGGCGTGGTCCGACCCGTCTTGGGCATCAGTCCAAGCGCTTGGACTGATGCGTGCGAAGTCATGGGCGAAGAGCAGGCTGCCATCGTCTTGGCGGCCATCCTGCAGCGCGACGAGATGATCCGAAGCGCCGGCGCCTATCTGCGAAATCTCACGGAGCGAGCCCGGGAAGGCCAGTTCTCGGTCGGGCCGATGGTCATGGCCCTGCTGCGGGCTGCCGTGGGCGGCGAGAGGAAATCGGCATAGAGGCAAGGGATCATGATTGGGAGAAAGCGGTTACGCGGACTGAGTTTGGCCACCGGGCAAAGGATCTTACGGCTCCGGAGCGGTTGGTACACGCACATGCAGCCCTACAAGAAACTCTAACGTGGTTCATGAAGGCATGAACCACTATGAGGAGCCCCAATGTCGCGAACCCCGACCCGGCTGGAGAGCAGCCCGCGTACCGCCTTGGTCCAGCGGAAGGGCTGGGACCATCCGCCAGATCGCATGCAGAATGACGGCGAGCTTGCGGGCCAGGGCGACACGGCCTTGTTGAACCCACCTCGCTGCGCAGCCGCACCGCCCAGGCCTTAAGCGGCGACCAGCGCCGGACCCGAGTGGGCAAGACACGGTCCGCCTCGAATAGGCAGGATCTCACCAACGGGCGTTGTCACATTAACTGGTATTGGAGCACTGAGGCAAACCCAGTCGCCTGGCGGCTTCACGCGGCAACGCCGGCTGCAGACTTCCATGCCGCCATGGCATTGAGGCGATGAAGGTGGGTAGCAAGGGCAGAACGGCGAGAATGGGGCGGAACGAAGAGATTGCGGACAGCCGAGGAGATGCTGACGAACCTCTGCAGGCTTCCTGGCGATCGAAAGCCCTGCATTGCTTGCTCTCGCCGGCGCAGCGGCAGATGCGAATTCTCTGCCCGGTTATTCGGGCCTTTGTACGAGCGGTGCTCAACCGCCGGCATGATCTGGCGTCGCGCGGCTGCGTAGGCGCCGAGCTTGTCGGTGATCATCCGACGGGGCAGGCAGCCTTGCTTCTTCGGCAGCCGATTTGTTGTCCCTGCTGCTTATTTTCGCTTCTATCATCCAGCACGCCACTGTCATTCCGAAAGGTCTTGAGCATTGAGCGGATGGAGGTCGCGGACCATCTGGTGCAGGCGGGAGGTATCCAGATGGGTGTAGATCTGAGTGGTCTCGATGCCAGCATGCCCCAGCAGCTCCTGCAGCACGCGCAAGTCCGTGCCGCCTGAGTGCATGTGAGTGGCAAAGGCATGGCGCAGCACATGTGGCGACACCCGCTCGGGGCTGGCAAGGCCTGCCGCGGCGGCGGCTTCCTTGATCTCGAGCAGAGCCGCCTGACGGGTCAGAGCCTTGGTACCGTTGCGCACCGAGTGGAACAGCCAGGGGGAGGGCGCTCCTCCGGAGTAGGCGCGGGCCAGTCGCTGCCAGTGGGCGAGAGCCTCAATCGCCCGGTTGTGGAGGGGCACGAGTCGCTGCTTGTCGCCCTTGCCACGCACCAGTAGCATCCGGGTGCCAGGCGGAGCCACATCGGAGGGTAGGGACAGCGCCTCGCTGATGCGCATGCCCGAGGCATAGAGCGTCTCGAACACCGCCGCCCGGCGGGCATAGCCAGCTTGGCGGTAAAGGCCGACTGAAGGATCGGCCGCGAGCGCATGAGCCGTCTCCAGTAGAGACTCCGTCTCGGCAACCGAGAGCACGAAAGGCAGCTTTCTGGGTCGGCGCATGGTCGACAAGGTGGCGGTGGGATCGCGCGAGCCGAGCTCCTCGGCCATCAGGAAGCGGTGCAGGCCGCGCACGACTGTGATGCGCCGGGCGATGGTCGATCCGGCGTATCCGCGCTGATCGAGATCGGCGATGTAATCCCGGACCTGGTCCAAGCCAACATCCTCGAGCCCAAGGCTGTTCTCGTCGAGCCAAGCGAGGTAGCAGTTGAGGTCATCGGTGTAGGTGTCGATGGTGCCGACTGCGGCCCCGAGTTCGGTGCTAAGGGCGTCGAGCCATAATTGAGCCAGCCGTCGGTTGGAACGCATGAGATCCTCCTGGTCGGAAGGATCCTCGCATACCAGCGGTTACCGACTTCTTGTCAAAAGCCCTGTTATGCGAATTGTTATCTGATATGGGTGGATTCTATTCTTAAATGCGAATTATGTTACAAACAGAGGCATCCAAGTCACCATCATCCGCAGGCGGTCGAGACGACGTCTTGTGCTGACGCAGGGCTATGCCGCCTCGATAGCGCCAACCTCACGCCCCTTACGACCTTCCACGATGGAAACGAGAACAGGTTGTCCCTCTGTCAGGGCACCAAGACCCGCCCGCTCGACCGCTGAGATGTGAAGGAAAAGATCCTTGCTTTCGCCCTCGACGGACACAAAGCCATATCCCTTCACCGGATCGAACCACTTGACCGTGCCTGCGATGGTCGGAGGGCCGCTCACAGGCCGGACCTCAGTTTCCCTGGGCCCCCGCCTTGGCGCGCCTTGCCGCGGGTAACCATCGGATTGCCCCTGTCTGGCCGGAAATGCACGTCGCGGCGGTTCAGGGGTGGCGGTGCTGGCGTCGACGCTAAGGACCTCGTTGACCTGCTGGCCTTTTTGCCCTGGCCCAACCTTCACCATCAGGGTTGTGCCGGGCTCTAAAGCCGTGTGGCCAGCAGCCTCGACCTGCCTGATATGCAGGAAGGCCTCGCCCGAGCCATCGGTCAGCTCGACGAAGCCAAAGCCTTTCTCGGGATTGAACCATTTGACCCGAGCCTCGGCCTCGCTCCCGGACGCCGGGGAGGATCCCTGCTGGCGCGCTGGTCGCTCATGCGGTGGCTGGGGTGCATAGTCGCCCCAAGGATCTGCAGGTTGAGCGCCGAACTGACGTCGACGATCACGGTGATCGTTACCCCGGCCCATCAGGAGTGCCTTCTAACAAATTTCATATAAGGATTATGCGTAACGCGCTCGGTATTTCACCGCAAGCAGGGACTGTTGTTCGCGCGATCGATAGGTCTCTCACCCCGGATCTCCTCAAAGATGTCTCTATCGATATACCGGTAGCAATGCTGCCCTTGCCATTCCGCCGATCTATCCGCGTCATCAGCGCAGGCCGCCTGAACTTGGAAGCTGCCGCAAGTTCGGTTAGACGTCCCCTCCATTCATCCGCACAGCTCCCTGAAAACGGCTGAGACGACGCCTTTGGCGAGCCTCGTCCCATTGGAAGCTCATCGCGATCATTAAGGAAATTTTGATGCCGGGCATCGCGCGTCAATTCGAGCCGCAAATCACCCGCAGTGGCGGTGTCCCCTCAAAGTATCGCTTCACGGTGCGATGCTCCACTTGCGCCACGACGGATACCCATGAAGCCGGCAAGCCTGTCAGCGATGCCGAGCTCAGACGCTACTTTGATGGGCGCGGTTGGATTCTGGGGCGAAGGCGCTCGGATGATCTGTGCTCGGCCTGTCTGGAGACATCCGGCAACACCCAGCCACTCCGGTCGCGCAACGAACCTCGCCGCCACGAGTTCGTCTCGCCGATGAAGCAGGCGGACCGCACCCCCGCCCCGGCGGACAAGCGCCATCGGGAGACCGCCGACATCCTGACCCGGCACCTGGGCAAGCCTGAAGCCTTGGCCGCGGAGGTCTTCCGGCCCAAGGACTTGCAGTCCTCTCGAACGGCCGATCCGGAGGCTTCGCGGCCACCGGCGTCTGCTCCAGCGCTGTCACCTGAGGGGGAGCAGGCTCTGGTTGGGATGGCCGCGGATCTCAAAAGCCTTCGATCGACCATGGAAGCGATTGCAGAGCAGGTGAGCAGGTTGGTTGCCATCGGAGGTCAGCAGATTGAGGCCATCGCCCGGGTGGCGCCTGTGATGATCCAGGCCGTGGACGGGATCACCGGCGGCCTGAGGAATGTCGTCAGCCCTGTCCACGCCATCCCGGATCGGCCAACCGCAGCTGAGCGGCAGCTTCCTCTGGAGGAAGGACTCGGCAACGCACAGAAGCAAGAGGCCCGCTCAGAACCAGAGCGTGTCCAGGGGGAGGAAGCGTCAGAGCCGGCCCAGCGGGTCCGGCGCCGCCAGAAGTCCGAGGACAGTGCTCATCGCAAGTCTCCCGGTCAGGTTTCGGTGAAGTCCATCCCAGACGCCAAGCGGCCGGACCGGTTCTACACCTCCATTCGGCTCCCCAGGGAGTTGTGGGACGGCGCAGGATTTGCAACAGAAGACCGTATTCAGATCGACTGGACGAGAAAGACCCTGTCCGTCACGCGGGTCGCCGACGGGGGTGTGAAGCCCAAAACCATCGGCGATGCCGTCGTGGTTCTGCAGTCGTGGCGGCTGGGGGATATCAACTTCGACCGGGCGAAGATTACGAGGGGCGACGCCTCTCTGCGTCTCACCGTAAAGCCATAGTCCTATTCCCGATCAGAGCATCGCAGCGTCGACAAGCACGGTCAGCTGATCGACTTCATGCTGACCGACCGCCGTAACACCCGAGCGGCCTGTCGCTTCCTGCGCAAAGCTTTGAAGACAATGAATGACTATCCGCCCTCTTCAATCACGACCGACAAGCTGGCCTCGTACCCGAAGGCGATCCAGCGCGAAGGGCTACGGTCGAAAGATGTCGAGCATCGGACCTCGAAATATCTCAATAATATTATCGAGGCGGATCATGGCGCTCTCAACTGCGTGATCCGACCGACGCGCGGCTTCCAGAGGATGAAAACAGCCGACGCGACGATCAAAGGCTTCGAGGTCATGCGGATGATCCGGCGTGGCCACTGCATCCTCACACCGCCAGGAGCGACAGGCGAAATCCGTCTCGTCAATCAGCTCTTCGGTCTTGCTGCCTGAGGGGCTCTTCCAGTCGGGTTTGTCGTGCCCTCTCCAAATTACTGCAACGGAGCCGTCCTTAGGGGCCCTCGGCGCCCTTGACTTGGCCTTGACCTGGCATCGAGGCGGTGCCCGCGTTTGCGGTAACGGCAGGGTCATCCCGCGGCGGCGTCCCGCAGGCGGCTGCTGGCGACACCCGCACCGGCCGTGGTCGCGTCGAGCGCAGCGCCGAGCGTTTGGACAGCGACCGTTGCGTCGGCGAAATCGATGCCATTCGCAGCGAAGGCGGCGACCATCCGCTTGATCGCCTGGCGCTGCACCACGCTCGGATTCATCGGCTTGACCGTGAACTTGAACCGCACGACAAGCGCATTGTCGGTGATGTCAACCAACCCCTGCATCTTCAAGGGCTCCAGGAAATCGTCCTGGACCTCGGGATCGTTCAGCAGGTCCTGGCCGACCGCTTTCACCGTCTTGCGCAGCTTCTCGAGATCGGTTTTGCGAGTGAAGCGGAGGTTGAACTTCACCGTCGTCCAGTCACGGCTGAAATTGGTGATCTGGCCAAGCTGACCGAACGGGATCGTGTGCAACTGGCCATTCTGGTGCCTGAGCTTGATGGAACGCAGCGTGAAGCCCTCGACAGTGCCCTTGGCGCGGCCGCAATCGATATATTCCCCGACCCTGAAAGCGTCGTCGGCGAGATAGAAGATGCCCGAGACGATGTCGCGGACCAGCGTCTGGCTGCCGAATGAGATCGCGAGGCCGAACACCGAAACGCCGGCAATCAGCGGCGTGATGTTGACGCCAAGTCCGGATAGCACGATGAGAAGCGCAATCACCAGGATCGCGATGGCGGCCACGATGCGTAGCAGCGGTATCAAGGTCGCGAGCCGCGAGCTGCCGCCGGCTTGCTGCTCCTCGCCGCCGTTGGCTTTGCCTGTGCCACTGGAATTTACAGCGATATAGCGCGCTGTCGCGAACTTGACCGCTTCCCAGGCAATGAAGGCGGTGAACAGCGTCAGCCCAGCCGTGAGCGAGGAGCCGGTGAGCCTTGCCCAGTCCCTGGCATCGACGAGGGCGAACACATCGACGATCCAGACCTGAGTGACCAGCACGACCGCGCCGATCAGGGCGGCGACCGTGAGGCAGCGCGCGACGAGATCGCCGAGGCGCGGTCCCGGCGACGTGCGCGGCAGAGCAGCAGTATCGCCGCGTCCCTCGCCCAGCGTGGTCCGCAGCACGAAGACGATGACTGTTTGGAGGAAGATCAGCGCGATGATGATGCTGAGCGTCAGAATGAGCGCCGTCGGAACGGTGTAGCGTGCCATGATTGCGCCGTAGGTCCCGGTCACCGCGACGACCACGAAGAAGAGCACCGCAAGGTAGTGCCAGTACTGTGCGAGGATCCGACCAATCGAATAGCCGGTTGGTCGCGCGAGGGTCGAAAACCAGCCTCTTACGGCGTCGCGTGAGGCGATGGTGACCGCGATGAAGATCGCCAGGAGGACGAGATGGGCGGCAACTTGGCCGGCCGCGATTGCCTCCGGGGGCGAGTGAATGGCGACCAGCACCCGGGTCAGGCTTCTGGCCGCAACGATGGCGAGGACCACCGCGAGGATGCGCCGATAGAGGGCGCGAGCGTCCGCATCGGCCATCACGGCGAGTCTCGCGCCCGGCAGATCGGGGCGCAGTACCAAGCGGAACGCCAACATGTAGAGACGCCAGGACAGGATCCCCGCCAGCACCAGCGTCGCGAGCCGGGACTGCGCATCTGCGCCGGAAAACCATAAGCCGATGGCGCCGTAACCGATCAACCAGACCATCCCGACCGCTAGGCCGTCGATGACGGCAAGGCCGATGAGGCTGCCGAGGCCGGCTCTGTCGAGGCCAGCGGCGACGTGAGCCGCGAGCTTGCGTCGAACGGCAAGGAACGCGTTGCGAAACAGGGCTTCCGCCGCGAGGGCAGCGGCGATGGTCGTGCTCAGGAGCGCAACGAACGCACCGACCCCGCGGCCGGCGTCACCCTGGTCGAGGAGGCTAGGGATGCGGGCAACTTCACGAATGTAGTCCGGGTAGGCACGGAGAACCGAACCGGCGCGAGTCTTGAAGGCCGCGACAGCGGAGCCGAAATCCTCTTCTGCGTCCGCCACGGGAGGCGCCGGGATGCCGTCGTGCGGCTCTCCCTTGCCGTCCTGCTTAAGCTTTGCGACGACGGTGGCGCTGATCGCGTCGACGAGCCTGTCGAATTGCTCTTGGGTCCATCCGGCGGGCGGCTGTGGCACCGGCGGAGGGACGCCCTGTCGCGGATCGGATTGCGCGACAGCGGTTGAGACCCAGACGACGAACAGGGCAAAACCCCCGAGCCGGGATAGACGGATACCCATCGACGCCTCCGATCCCTTGGCGCAGGGGCTCTGTTGCAGGGCACCCGACGCAATTCAGGGCCGATTGTTCAATTGCCAGGGCGGGATCGAACTGCGGTCTCGATCTGCTGCACCACCGCTTCCATACTAAACTTACCACCCTTCCGCATGGGCGGGAACACGATGAAGTTCGGGGCGACCTTGGCGATTTCCGGCTGCACGGGGACAAAGCGCCATAACTTGCACCGGCCACGCTGAAACCAGCCCAGACGAGGGGCGTTGAGAGCGCGCTCCCGAGATTGTGGACTCGCCCCGCAGAGTGCCGTTCCGGCTCAGGAAGGGAACCATCCCCTTCCTTATTCGTCACGGCGGAGGTCCGCGTCGGGTCACGTCAGGAAACCGCCAACCCTTCAGGGGCGTACGGTGTTTGCTGGTTGAGCAGACATTCGATGTACTCCAGCTCAGTGTCAGAACCGGACGCCACCAACGATTGCAACACGCCTCGCACCAACTTTGGTCAACAAAAGGCGGGACGTGGGATTGCACACGCCCCGCTCGATTGACGCCGCCGCAACTAGCCGCCACCGCCCTTAATGCGCGGCGGGTTCTTCAGATCCAGCGCGGGGACGGGGTTGTCCGGGTTCTGGAGATTGGGCCGCCAGTCGTTCGAGGCGCCGCCCGGCACCCGCTTGATGTTCGGAAACTCGACAAGCGACTTGTTGAACTCCATCACGGCCGGGAAGATCAGCGCCAGCACCCAGCCGTTGTCCTGTCCCGCATACCTGCCCGGCGAGGACTGGGGCAGCCGGGCCGCCACCGCTCCGTTGAAGACCATGTCGTATTTCTCGAACGGATCCATGGTGCGGTTGTAGGCCGCGCCAATCGCGCCCAGGTTCTGCTCCGGCCCGAGCCAGGTGTCCTTGGCCGTCCAGAGGTATTTCCAAGCGATGTTGAGATCGGGATTGTTCGGGTCGCCGGCGACGTCCACGCGCGCTCCCATGAAGTTTTCTCCGTCGACGTAGATCCACGACCTCCGGGCGGAGTGGCGGGCCTGGCCGAGGATGTAGGCGCTGTTGTCGATGCTGTCGAAGTAGATCGGCTTGCCGTCATCACCTGTCCATGCGCCGTGCGGTGGCGGGGTGATCCCGGCCATCGCGGCCAGCGTCGACCAGCAGTCGATGTGCGACATCATCTCGTCGTACTTTGCGCCGGCCGGGCTTCTTCAGCAGACGCTTCAACAGGCGCTTGGCCGCCTTGGCATTGCGGCGGGTCTGGACAATCTCGTCCAGCACGTGTCCGTCCTGGTCCACAGCCCGCCACAACCTCGGCGCCTTGCGCTTGAGGCGGCGGGCGTGGTCCGGTCCAAACTTTAGAGCCCACCGACGGACAGTCTCGTAGGAGACGAGAATGCCCCGCTCGAGCAGCATCTCCTCAACCAGCCGCAGGCTCAAGGGGAACTTGAAATAGAGCCATACCGCATGGGCGATGATCTCAGGTGGAAAGCGATGGCGTTTGTAGCTGACGGACTTGATCATGCCGGTCCATCCGCACGCCTCGCTCCTATACTCGGGTTAATGTGACAACACCGGCGGCGGACCGAGGCGGTGCGCCGGTCGCGTAAGTTCGCTCCGTCGGCCGTCAGCGCACGGGCTCAGACACCGGATCGAGCGGCGCGATGGGGCGGCGGATCTTCGTATAGGGAATCTTCGCCGGATCCGGAGGATAGGGTCCGCCGCAATTCACGTAGATGATCTCCCGAGCGATCGGCGCGAAGCCCGCATGGAAGTGACTGGCGGACTTCACGACCACAATCTTCTGCCTTTCGAGATCGATCCCGAGATTGCGGAACACGTCCGGATGAAAGGTCTGCGCGCGCTTCGATGCAACTACGACGAACAATTCGCCAATGCGCACGGCCGCCGCTGCCCCCAGGGAGACGAGGCTTTTCTCGAAGGGAATCACGAGGTCGCGGGTCACGGCGATGACGTCGACCTCGGCATCCACCGGAGGCCCAGAACTCGGCGCCACCTTCCCGCCAATGCGAAGCGCCAGCCGTGCGCCGGGTCCCGCTGCGTGACAGAACTGGACAGCCACGGGATCCCATAGGGCCCCGGCCGCCGCTGGGACCGTAGGGTACTTCAGGAGTTCATGGATGAGGAAGGTGCTGTCTCCCGCAACCCCTCCGCCCGGATTGTCCCAGCGGTCGGCCAGCACCACCGGACCGCCCTCAACGGCCAGCGCAGCCTTCACGGCTTCGGCGGGTGAAGGCATCGGCGGCAGGCGATTGCCGCCAAACCCGAGCACGTCCTTGGCCAGGGTACGAGCGAGCGCCTCGCCCCGCTCGGGCGCTGCGTCGGACACCACGACGATCTTGGTCCCCACGTCGTAGACGTCCGCGGCCGGAAAGCCGTGAACGACGGAAATGCTGAGGATCCCGTCCCGGCCTTCCAGGGTCTTGATCCGGTCGACCAGTGAACGCCCCGGCTCGCGGCTCGTGATGAAGTTGGCGATGGCGCGACAATCGACCACCGAGATCACCGGCTTGATCTCCCCCCGCGCCGTCCGTAGGGCGAAATCAACCAGATCCTCCGCGCGCTCCAGGAAATCCGTATGCGGCACTTCCTTGAAGGTGACAATGATCGTGGAGGCGGCCACCATGGCGTCACTGAGATGGCAATGGGGATCTAGCTCGATGCCGATCACCGCGTCTGGCCCGACGATGGCGCGGGCGCGGGTGAGAAGGTCGCCCTCACAGTCGTCGTAACCGTCTGCCACCATAGCGCCGTGCAATCCGAACAGAGCAACGTCCACCGGCGTACAGGCTCGAAGCTGGTCGAGAATCTCGTCCCGGAGGCTTTCATAGGCGTCGCGACTTACGAGGCCTGCAGGCTCGGCCCAGGTTGCCGTTCCCTCGACCAGTAAGAACCCCTCCTCGCGAGCCCTTCGGCGAGCCGCCACGAAGGGAGCCGAGCAGAGCGTCGGCGTCTCGGGATGCTGGCCCGGCGGGGCATAGAACGCATCCTCGAAGGCTGCGCGGTCGGTGGGAATCGGAGAGAACGTGTTAGTTTCCGTCGCAAGGGAGGCCACGAAGACCTTCATGGGCGGTCTTTCCGGAATGAGCCTGCTTCACCTCGATGCGGCTGGAGGCGCAGGTCGGCAAGGCTGTCCTTCACCTCCCGCAGCCGGGCAAGCATGGGTTCACCGAAGCTCAAGGCCAGGGCAGTGGCGATCACGTCGATCAGCACCGCGTGGGCGACGCGAGAGGTCATCGGTGCATAGACCTCCGTGTTCTCCTGGGCATCCACGGCGAGCAGGACATCGGCCGCGTTCGCAAGAGTCGTCTCCGGGCGTGTCACGGCGATAACCGTCGCTCCGGCCTGCCGTGCCATCTGAGCCATTTTCACCGTGTCGCTCACCTCGCCGGTGTGGGAAAAACACAGGGCTACGTCGCCGGGACGCAGAGTGGCGGCCGCCATGCGCTGCAGATGTGTGTCGCCATAGGTCACGACCGGAATGCCGAGACGCATGAGCTTATGCTGAGCCTCGATGGCCAGGATGCTCGCTGCGCCCGTGCCGAAGCAATCGATGCGGCGGGCCTCGTGCAGTATGCCGACGACGCGCCTGAGCGCCTCCCGGTCGATGGATTGACGGACGGAACTCAGGACATAGACGCTCGAGTCGAAGATCTTCGTGACAATGGTGTCGAGCTCATCGTCCGGAGCGACCTCGCTATGCAGATACGGCGTGCCGGAGACGATGCTCTGCCCCGTGAGAAGCTTCAGCTCCGGATAACGTTGGAGGCCAAGCGCGCGGACGAAGCGCAGCACCGTCGGCTGGCTGACGCCGACCGTTTCGGCGAGGGTCGCAATCGACATTCGGATGATCTGCTCGGGATGATCGAGCACGAAATCCGCCACACGCCGTTCAGACGGAGAAAGATGTGCCCGCTGGGCCGCCAGCTTCTCGAGAAACCGGTTCGAATCCGATTGGGAATCTGTGGCGGTCTCCGGCATCATCGGGACTCCCTTCTCCGCGCGCAACATCGTCACGACGCGGCAATTTCTAGGATTGCTTCCACTTCGACGCAAGATCCGAGCGGGAGCGTCGCCACACCGATGGTTGTGCGCGAATGGCGTCCCCTCTCACCCAAAATCTCGACGATGGCATCGGAGGCACCGTTCATCACCGCTGCGAGATCGGTGCAATCGGGCTCGGCGTTGACGAAGCCGCCGAGCCTGACACATTCCTTGATCGCATCCAGGGACCCAAGGGCAAGGCGGGCGTGACCGAGAACATGCATGAGGCACAGGCGGGCGGCCGCATATCCATCTTCCGCCGACACCGTGCTTCCGATCTTCCCGACATAACGCGGCGGAATCTTGCCGTCGGGCCCGAAGCAGAGCTGGCCGGAAACATACAACAGATTTCCGGTCCGTTTCGTGTGGATGTAGTTTTTCACCGACTCTGTCACCGCCGGAAGTTCGATCTTCAGTTCCTTCAATTTTTGTTCTGTTTTATCAGTCATTTAAGTTTCCATAATAGGGCGTCGACACCGGATGGATATTGGCGATAATTACTCACATTCGGTGCTGACTTGAAGGAACGCGGAGCCTTTCTCGGGGTTGACTCACCGAGTTTTGTAATTAATCTACACGTGCCCGGGACGAGGCGCAATGCGTCCTGGACTGGAATTGCCCAGCCGCGAGATTTCAAGCCATGCCCCAGATTGTTCGCGATCCCACCACCGGGCTCGACCGGCTGGTGCTGTCCCGTCTGCCGACACCTCTCGATCCGGCCCCGAAGCTGGCCTCCGCCCTCGGGGTGGCACGATTGTCGGTAAAGCGAGAGGACCTGTCGGGCTATGCCTTGGGCGGCAACAAGCTGCGCCAGCTCGATTTCATCCTTGCCGAGGCGCTGGCGGCAGGAGCGGATATCCTCGTCACGACAGCGGGCAGCCAATCCAACTTCTGCCGCTCCCTTGCGGGGGCTGCTGCAAGACTAGGTCTGGGCTGTCACCTGCATCTGCGCGCTGCTACCGGCACCGCACTGGTGGGCAACCTCCTGCTCGACGAGATTCTGGGTGCCGCCATCACATTCACCCAAGCCACCGATCCCTGGGATCCGCAAATCACGCAGGAACTTGCGGATATCGCTGACAACTACGAGCGGCAGGGCAGGAAGCCCTTCATCGTGCAGCTCACAGGTGTCAGTGCCGCCACCGCTGTCGCCGGGTGGATGTCCGGCGCGGCGGAACTCCTGCGAGATGCCGAAGCCGGCCCCGGCATTCCCGACGTGGTGATCTCCGTTTGCGGTTCGGGGCTGTCTCTCGCCGGCCTCGCTCTCGGCTTCAAGCATCTCTCCTGCCCGGCCCGTCTGGTGGGCATCAGCGCCCAGCAGCCCGCCGCCCGTCTGAAAGCGTGGATCGTCACCGCAGCCGACGAGGCCGCAACGCGGCTGGGCCTTTCCTGCAGGCTGACGGCCGAGGATTTCGATATCGTGGATAGCGAGATCGGCCCCGGCTACGGCAAGCCATCGGCGGCCAGCATCTCGGCAGTCCGGCTCGCGGGTCGCACGGAGGGCTTGCTGCTCGATCCGATCTACACGGGTAAGGGGCTCGCAGGCCTTCAGGCCGCCCTGCGAGCCGGCCTGGTGCGGCCAGAGCATTCCGTCATCTTTGTTCATTCCGGAGGCACACCCGGCTTGTTCGCCCACGCCGAGGCCTTCGGGACGGACCGGGCCGCATGACGACGCAACCGGGGCCAGCGCGGCTCGACATTCCTCTCGACCGTCCTGGGCGCACTGTCGGAGCCCTGCGGCTGCCCTGGTCCCATGACCGGTCGGCCTACGGCCAGATCGTTGTTCCGGTCATCGTGGTCAAAAACGGAGACGGACCGACAGCGCTCCTCTCCGCCGGGATTCACGGCGACGAGTATGAAGGCCAGATCGTGCTCGGCAGCCTTGCCCGCACCCTTCGGCCTGAGGCCATCTGTGGGCGTGTCATCATCCTGCCCTGCGCGCATCCGGCAGCCTCATTGGCGGGGCGGCGCACGTCCCCATTCGACGGAGGCAATCTCGCACGGCTTTTTCCTGGCGATGCCCACGGTGGCCCGACCAGCCAGCTTGCCGAGGGCATCAGCCGTTTGCTGCTGGCGGAGACGGACTTCCTCGTCGATTTTCACAGCGGGGGAAGCACTCTTGACTATCTGCCTTGTGCCTTCGGACGTCTCCCGTCAGAGGCCGCGCTCGCGGATCGTGTCCTGGACCTTATGATCGCGTTCGGTGCTCCCGTGACGGCGGTCGTCCGCAGGCCCGAAGCCCGTGGCACCCTGGTGGCCGAAGCCCTGGAGCAGGGCGTGGTAGCCATGGCAACCGAACTAGCTGGCGGAGGGGGCGTAACGAGAGAAACGGTCGCCCTTGCCGAACAGGGGCTTTCACGAGTTCTCGCCCATATGGGGATTCTTCCCGCTAACGGTCCACCACCGCAGACGCGGCTTCTCGCCATCGAGGCGGAGCATTTCGTGCGCTCGCCGGGGCGCGGCTTGTTTGAGCCAATGTTTACGCTGGGCCAGAACGTCGATGCCGGCGAAGCGGCGGGCCGGCTGTCCAACCCCGAGCGGCCGGGCAGCCCGGCCGAGGAAATTGCCTTTACCGCTGGCGGTACGGTGATCTGCCGACGCGTGCCCGCAATGGTGGAACCTGGCGACGTCCTCGTCCATCTGGGCCAGGACGTCGACCGGGCTACGCTTCTCAGCCGATGAGCTTCTGAACGCGGGTGGTCAGGTCGTCCATGGCCCGCTGCGGATTCTTCATGCCCAGCACCGCGGCCTCGGCCTCTTCTTTGAAGAAATCGGCAGCCCGCGCTGCATTATCGAAGGCGGGCAGCGGGACACGCGAGACCTTCAAGACCTTCCGCTCGGCTTCGGAATAGGGCAACTCTGCTTTGATGCGCGGATCGTCGTAGGTGGAGCTGCGTACGGGCCCGTTGCCGTTGAGAGCAGCTGCCAGCGCTGCCTCCTTGGAGGACATGGCCTTGATGAAGCTCCAGGCCAAATCCTTGTTCTTGGAATTCTTCGGGATCGCCATGCTCCAGAATTCGACCTTGGTGGGCGCAACCTCGTATTTGCCCTTCAGTTCTGCCGCCACGGGGAAGTAGGTCGTCTTGATCTTGCCCGCGACCTGCGACTTGGCCGGGTCGTTGTAGAGCCCGTATCGGCTCATGGAGCTGGCGGCCATAGCGGCGCGGCCATTCTGCATCCAGGTGTTGGCGTCTTCCGCCTTCATGCCGGTCAGGTTCTTCGGAATGGCCCCAGCCGTATAGAGGTCGCGGATCATCGTCAGCGCGGCCACCATCGCCGGAGAATTCGCTACGACCTTCATGTCCGGTGTGATGAAGTCGGCATCCCAGGCCCTCGCGAGGGCGATGACCTCCGGATAGGCGACCCCGGGGAGGATCATGCCGACCACCGGCGTTCCATCGGCCCGCGTATAGGTACATTTCTTGGCGACCTCGACGAACTCCTCGATTGTCTGCGGAGGGCCTTTGATGCCGCGCTCGGCAAAGATCTCCTCGTTGTAGTGCAGACCCGTCGAAGCATGGCGGAAGGGCATAGCGAACAGCCTGTTGTCCAGGGTTACGCCCTTCACCAAGCCCGGAAAAACATCGCCCAAGTCCGGGATCGGATCTTTCGCCATATACGTGTCGAGCGGCTCGAACATGGAAGCGACCCGAGGCGTCGCGTAGGTGTTCAAGATGAAGGCCACATCCACGGTCGATTCCCCAAGGGACGCTTCACGGAAGAGCCGGTCGTGGAGGGGACCCGTCTCGAAAGTCACCCAGTTGACCGTTGCGTCGGTGGCCTTCGTGAAACCCTGCGTGACATCACCGCCCTTGGTGCCGTTGGACACGTTCTGCAACACCCGGTGGGCGAATACATTGATTTGCTTGCCCTGGGCGTTCGCCATATTTCCGAATGCCGGCAACGTAGCGGCCGCTAGGCCTCCCGCCAGAATATCTCGCCTCGTTACGACCATGATGCTTTCCTCCCAATCCGGGATTGCATGGGCAGCCTGCCGTGGCCCCATCATTTGCTGCGCCCGCCGGATCGAGCCGGACGCATGCCGGCCATCGTCGCCTGTCCGATGACCTTTGTAGAATAGTTACGAGGAAAGTCGAATTTCAAGAGAAAACTTGACTTTCGGCAGCTGGCAATTTTATTTTTACTACATCTGATCGCACTGCGGTCTCTCCTGCGAATGGATGCCCTCGGCTATGGTCCTTCAGCACATCACGACCGACGATCCGGCGAAGGCGTGACGATGGAGTTGTCCCCCTCCATGAGAGATTCGACACGCCGCGTTCCGACTCCTTGGCCAGCGCTTGCCCTGATCTCGCCTGTTCATTTCCTGATCGGCGCGATCATCTTTGTGCCAGCCCTCTACGTGGCATGGCTCAGCCTGACGCAATCCTCCTTCGGGCAGCAACCCATCTTCGTCGGCTTCGAGAACTACGCCCAGGTACTCGGCGATCCCTACTTCTGGCGCGCTCTTGGCAATACCGTCCTGGTTGTTCTCATCGTCGTCCACCTGGAACTTCTGCTCGGCCTTGGAGTCGCGCTTCTGTTTGCCAGCGGGCTGCGGGCGACGCCGCTCCTGCTCGCAGCAGTTCTGGCGCCCTACGCGGTGAGTGAGGTGAGCGCCGTCGTCATGTGGCGCTACCTGTTCGACCTCGACATCGGATACGTCAGCCAAGCCCTCGCGTGGCTCGGTCTGCCTGGGCTGGAATGGGCGATCAATCCAACCCATGGGCTTATCCTCGTCGCTCTCCTGAGCATCTGGCTGCATCTGCCCTTCACTTTCGTGATCCTCTACGCGGCGCGGCTCGCCATCCCACGTGAGCTCTACGAGGCTGCCGAGGTGGACGGCGCCACGCCGCTCCAGCAGTTCCGGCGCGTGACCCTTCCCCTGCTCATGCCGGCGATCCTGATTGCCGTCCTGTTCCGCTACATCTTCGCCTTCCGGCTGTTCTCGGAGGTCTGGCTTCTCACGGGAGGAGGCCCGGCGCGGCAGACGGAGGTGCTCGCAGTCTATCTCTACCTCGAAGCCTTCCGTTACAACGCCTTCGGTGAAGCGGCTGCGACCGGTTGGCTCCTGGTGCTCGCATCCCTCATTCTCGCGCTGTGGTACCTGCGCCGGATCTACAAGGACATGTTTGCGACCTATGCGTCCTAGATCGTTCCTTCGCAGCTTTTTGAAGATCGTAGCGGTGGCGGTAGTTCTCGCTTGGTCTCTCGCGCCGATCCTTCTGATCTTCATGTCGTCGTTCAAGGCCGACCGGGACATTTTCGCCGTGCCGCCCCGGCTCGGCTTCAGCCCGACCCTGGACAACTACGTGGCGCTCGTCACCCGTTGGGGCGACTTTTTCAGCGGACTCCTCAATAGCCTCATTGTAACGGTGGGCGCCACTGTCCTTGCCGTGCTTACAAGCGCCATGGCGGGCTATGCCTATTCCCGCTTCCGCCACCGAATTCTGGCCGGCAGCGCCTTTTTCCTCATCTTCATCCGGCTCATCCCGCCGATCGTCATCACGCTACCGCTCTTTCCAGCCGTCAACGCCGTTGGTCTCAGTGATACGCACCTGATCCTGATCGTGCTCTATGCCACCTTCTTCGTGTCGCTCGGCACATTGGTCATGCGCACCTTCATCGACCAGATTCCTAAGGAGGTCGACGAGGCAGCCCATATCGACGGCGCAACCCGCGGGCAGATCCTGCGCAAGATCATCCTCCCTTTGTCCGCGCAGGGCATGGTGGCGGTGGCCGTCTTTGTGATTGTCTATGCATGGAACGAGTTTCTCTTCGCCTTCATCTTCACCACGACGCGCGCGAAGACTGCGCCGCTGGTGATATCCGAAATGATCGGCGCTGTGGAAGGCGTGGAATGGGGCGTGCTCTTCGCCGCTTCGACGGTGCAGCTCCTGCCCGTCCTACTCTTCGTCGTGCTTGCCCAGAAACACCTCGTCGCGGGCCTTACCGCCGGTGCCACGAAGGGTTGATGAATGCCCGGAAGGGATCATGATCTCAGGAGACATCAGACATGCTAGGCCACCATCGAACGGCGCAGCCGCCTGCGACCTGGACAGATCCGGCTTTGAGCCGCTTCGATCCCCTGTCGCGCATCATCTGCCTTGATGATTTCGACCGAGGCTTTTGTGGCTGGACCCAACTCGTCGGCAATTACGAGGGCAACCTCGATTCCATGCTGCCCGGCTACGCCCAACACACCTCTCCCATGTTGTCCAGCCTAGCCCATTGGGACGCGGGCTCCCACAATTCCATGGGTGGCAACTATGCCCTTAAGATCGCCACACGGCCGCGCCGAGGGGCGCAGAACGTCGCCATCAAGCGGCTCACGTTTCGCGAAGCCGGGCCGATCCGCATGGAGGCCTATGTGACCTTCAAGCCCGAGGCGACGGAACTGAAATTATCCGAAAGCGACATCCGGTCCTTCGGTTTTCTGTTCGACCTCCAGGTAGGCGATCGCCAAGGCGCTGGCGGCCAGCGGGTGATGCCTCATATGCGCTTCCTGAACGCCCGTGACGGGGAGCATGTGCAGCGGTGGCAGTTCAAGCGGCGTTCCGTTCCGATCATTCCGCTCGGCACCGAAAACAAGACGATCAGCCACTACCATCTCGCCCCTGAGGATTGGGAGGACCTGCCCGGCGGCGATCAGCGGCTCTGCTACAATGAAATCCCCACCAAGGTGAACTGGCACTATATCCGGTTCGACTTTGACCTCGCCTCGATGACCTGCACGGGATTCCGCTGCAACGATCGGGAATTCGATGTTTCAGGCTTCGACTCCCTGCGCCTTCCGGCCATGAAGAACCTCTGGTGCATGCTCAATCTCGCATTCTTTGCCGAGACCGACACCGACAAGCGCGCATTTCTCTATCTCGATTCCGTCTGCCTCTCGGGAGATTTCTGATGCGCACCAGCACGAGCGCGATCATCGCACGTAACGAAACATGGACCGGCGAGGCGGCAACCGAACCCTATGAGGCGGGCTGGGCGAAGGAAGCGATCATTTTCGTGCGCTCCCTCAAGACACCGTCGGGACCGCAGGTCCGTGCGCGAGTGGAGATTTCTCCGGACGGCATGAACTGGGCTCCGGAAGGTGCGGAAATTCCCCTTCCGGACAAAAAGGACGCTGTGACCTTTGCGCGCGTCTCCCATTTCGGCACATGGCTTCGCCTTGCCGCCACCCTGCCCGAAGACAGCGCCAACACCGTTCTCGTCACCATTCACCTGAAGAGCTGAAGGTCCCACAGTAATGCCCCCCTCCCCTCTCCTGCATTTTGGCGAAGCCTCTTCCAGCCCGAATGCGGCCGGACGCATCCGCAGAGTGACGTCCCACCCTCTGAGAGTGGTCCTGCCGAAAGCCCAGCGGACCTCGCAGGGCGACTATCCTGCGGTCGAGATCCTGGTGGTGGAGATTGAGACCGAGGCGGGAATCATCGGAATCGGTGAAGGCTTGGCCCGGCGCGGAGCTCGAGGATATGCGGCTCTCGTAAATGAGGCATTGGCGCCGCGCTTGATCGGCCAGGATGTCCGCGACCGCCGTCGCCTATGGCGTGTCATGAGAGGTGCTCTCACGGGACGTCCGGGCGGGCAGCTGGTGGAAGCCATAGCGGCCATCGACATCGCTCTTTGGGATATTGCAGGCAAGATCGCGGGCGAGCCCATCCATCGCCTGCTCGGTGGGATGGGCCGCACGCACGTCAAGGCCTATGCGTCGTCCATCAACTGGCTCGACGATGCAACCGTTGAGGCCGAAGTCGCGCATGCGCTGGCACTCGGATTTCGCGAGATAAAGGTGAAGCTCGGTCGTCCCATAAAGGACGCCATCGCCCGAGCGGCGCTGGTGCGCCGCCTCGCGCCGGACGCGCTGCTTGGCGTCGATGCGAATTGGGCCTACGACGTGGATGAAGCCATTTCGATCGGCCGAGCCCTTGCCGATCTCGGCTACGATTTCTTCGAGGAGCCCATCGCACCGCATGATCGTGCAGGCTACCGACGACTGTCTCAGCACCTTCCGATGAGGCTGGCGGCCGGCGAGAGCGACTATGTGGCCGCTGAGGCTTTGATTTCGCTCGAAGACCGCTCCCTCGGCATGATCCAACCGGACGTGACCCGCTCAGGTGGGATCACGGAGACTTGGCGGATCGCGGAGCTGGCTGCGGTCCATCACGTGGCTTATGCGCCCCATGTGGGCTGGTCGGGTGCGATCTGCGTCGCCGCGAGCCTTCATCTTGCCGCAGCGGCCGAAACCTTCCGCAGCTTCGAGTGCATGGTCTACGACAACCCGCTTCGGGATACGCTCTGTACACCTCTCGTCGGCAGTGCGCTCCATCTCGAAGAGGGCCAGCTTGCGGTGCCGCAGGCCCCAGGCCTCGGCGTGACCCTCGACCGGGCCGTACTCGACGCCCACCGCATCTCCTAATTTTCTCGATCCTCCACTAGGCCCGGCCCATGTCCTCAGTCACCATTCGCAATGCCCGGAAGTCGTACGGCGCCGCCGCAGTTCTGCACGGGGTCTCGGTGGATATCGCCGACGGCGAGTTTGTGATTTTGGTGGGCCCGTCGGGCTGCGGGAAATCCACGCTTCTGCGGATGATCGCGGGGCTGGAGGACATCACGGGTGGGGACATCCGCATCGGCGAGCGCATCGTCAACACCGTGCCGCCCAAGGATCGCGACATCGCCATGGTGTTCCAGAACTATGCCCTCTACCCGCACATGACGGTCGCCGACAACATGGCCTTCTCGCTCAAGCTCAAGAGGGCTGCCAAATCCGAGATCGACGGCAAGGTCAGGCGGGCCGCCGAGATACTCGGCCTGGTGCCGCTCCTTGAGCGCTATCCGCGCCAGCTCTCGGGCGGGCAGCGTCAGCGGGTGGCTATGGGCCGCGCCATCGTACGCGACCCGCAGGTGTTTTTGTTCGACGAACCGCTGTCCAACCTGGATGCCAAGCTGCGGGTGCAGATGCGCGCTGAGATCAAGGCGCTGCATCAGCGGCTCAAGACCACGACGATCTATGTGACGCACGATCAGATCGAGGCCATGACCATGGCGGACAAGATCGTGGTGATGCATGACGGCATCGTCGAGCAGATCGGTGCCCCGCTCGAGCTCTACGATCGGCCCGCCAATCTCTTCGTCGCAGGCTTTATCGGATCCCCCGCCATGAACATCTTGGAAGGGCGCATCGAGACGGATGGGTTTAAGATCGGCGAAGTATCGATGCCGCTTGCAACAGCCCCGCAGGCATCCTCAGGCAAGACTGCCCTCTATGGTATCCGACCCGAGCATTTTCACGTCACGGGCGACGGGATCCCTCTCACGGTGCGTGTTGTCGAACCGACCGGATCGGAAACTCAGGTCATCGGGAGCCTGGGCGGACGAGATGTAACCTGTGTGTTCCGTGAGCGGATCAACGCTCGCCCTGGGGATGTCATCCCCATTCTGCCAAACCCATCCCTGTCGCACCTGTTCGATAAGGCGACGGGCAAGCGCCTGTTCTGACCTTTCAACATCGAGGACGGACCTAGCGCATCGTGCGGAAAAGTGGACCCGGTTTTTCGCACGATGCTCTAGCGTTGGCTCTGTTGCGGTACCCCAGCCGATGAAATTCAGCGCGGCGAGGAGGTCACACTGCTCCGCCAGTGGCGGCTGCGGATCGCGGGCATACTTCGCCTGCCCTTTCCGCATCATGTGGATCATCTGTAACCATCGCAAACTCCCCCGGTAACTTGCTCCGGCAGGCACTGTCACGGGAACTGAAGCGGAACGGTCAAAGGGGTGATAGGCGGCTTCATTCAAGCGGCGGCGGTGTGCCATTGCTCCGCCGCCTCTGCCCTGAAGAGGCGCAACGTCTGGCGGGAGATCAGATGGCGCTGCAGGTTGAAGGTGTCGTAAACGGCGGCATGGGCGGAGAGAAAGCGCTAGGCTGAGCCAGGCGACTTGAAGCCCTCATCAGCCATTCTCGTGACAATATCTTTTTCACCTCAGCTTCATAACCTGACGATGCCCTCTACCTGCCGGATGCACCGCTTAGGTCGTGTTTAAAACAATCTTAACCATAATTTACCGATTGATAATTCCCTAATATAGTAACGGGCAGAAGGGGGCGAACCCTTCTTTAGGCTATCCTAGGACTGAGACGAACTTTCAGATTGGGGGCTCGGATGGGCGTTCGGTTTCGAAGTTTTCTCGGGAAGGCTGCCTCTGGCAAGTCAGAGGGCGGGAGTATCGTGATGGCCGGTGGGCTTGGCAGAAGTAAGCTGCATCCTCTCGAGGCGTCTATTCGCCGTAGGCAGCGGGTAGGTGACTTGATCACCTATGGGCTTGCTCTTGCGCTTACCTTTCTTTCCCTGGGTCTCTTGCTCTACGGTTTCAAGAAAAACACCGGTCGGCTGGTTCTGCCTGAGGCGTGGTTTGACGTCGAGGAGGGTGAACCGGGCGAGAAGAAGCCTATAATCGTTCTCAAAGGGCCCACGAAGGAACAATCGGACGAGGATAGTGCCAAACCTAAGAAGGCTAAACCGGATCAAGTTGGGCCAACTCCAATAGCGTCTAGCGCATCATCGGAGGAAGAACTGCAAAACCCCGGATATGTGGTGAAAATGGCGGTTTCCGGCTTTGCGGTGATCGAGGGTCCTGACGGCGCCAGGAACGTCATCGTCGGGATGGAAATCCCTGGGGCGGGTCTCGTCAAATCGATTGATCGGGTTGGGGAGGAGTGGGTCGTGGTAACGTCCGAAACGGTGATCGGCTCGCATCGATGATAAGCCGATTCATCGAGACTTTCGGCAGGAAACCCCCTGGCTTCAGCTATGGGGAGGAATGCAGCCCTTCTCGTTTTGAAGGGAGGACATTGATAGAATAAGAGGCTGGTGAGCAATTATCTTTCGTCCTTTAGCGTGAGGCGCCGCAGCAGGATGCGGCTCATGGCAAAGTAAAGCAGCATCTCGCCGGTTTCGACCAAGCGCTCTTGCAGGGAGAGCATGGGATGATCCGAACTGGTGGCTCAACTGCTACAGAAGCATGGGGTGGTAGCCCCGGCCACCTTCTCGCGTCTGCTGTGCCGGCACGGCTTCACGTATAAAAAACTGCTGATAGCCGCGGAGTGCGCACGCGCCGATGTTCGTGACGAGCGTCGCGTCTGGAGAGGCCAACGCCAGCCGCGCATGCGCGAGCAGCCGCACCGTCCGGTGTTTTTGAACAGACTTACGTCAACACCAAGATGAGACCCATCTGTGCGGCCGCTCTCGCAACGGCCAGCGGTTACGCACGAGCGTTCCGTTTGGTCATTGGAAAACCCCACTTTCCTCGCCGGGCTGCGCTGCCATGAGTTGCGCGCGCCGTGGATCATTGACGGCCCGATCAGCCGCTCGGCGTTTGACGCCTGCATCAAGACGCAACTGGCGCCGACCCTGGCAAAAGGCGATATGGTCAGTCTCGACAACCTAGCAGCCCACAAGAGTGAGAGGGCTGCCCAGTGTCTGAAGCAACACGGCGCTTGGTTCCTGTTCCTGCCCGCTTACTCGCCCGATTTGAACCCGATTGAGCAGGCCTTCGCAAAAATCAAAGCGCATCTGCGCAAGGCCGAAGCGCGAACCGTTGACGCGCTCTGGCGCACCCTTGGCGAGATCCGCAACTTGTTCGAGCCTCAGGAATGTTGGAGCTACCTCAAGGCCACTGGATATGCGGCCGATTAAGCGTCCGATACTCTAGACATAGAAGTAATCAGCCAGGCCGCAAAACTAACCTTATCGCTGCCGGAGTTATAATTCTATTTCCTCAACGGTCCCATACACGCGACGCACAGAAAACCGGAGAGCATGAGAAAGCGTGGGGCGATGATGCAGCCCCTGGTGAGTGCCCCCCTTGATAGTGTCTGTCATCGTACCGAGAGAGCAGTCTTCTGGACCCGGCCTGCCACCGACGGCCCCATAGATCCTCATGATTCCCATTATCGCCCATCGGGAGACGCGGCACGGCTGCCGCGCCCCTGCTTCAGCGAGCCATTAGCGGATGGGGGGCGCGAATTGAATACCGCCCTTCGACCAGAGGCTGTTTATTCCCCTGGGCAGGCCGATTTTGCTCTTCGAGCCGAGATTGCGCTCGAAAGATTCACCATAATTTCCAACGTGCCGGACGATGCGCACCACCCAATCCGCCGTGAGGCCGAGGCCTTCACCGTACTTTCCCTCAAGGCCCAGAAGACGGCGCACTTCGGGATTATCCGATTTGAGCATCTCGCCCACATTCGATTGGGTAACGCCGAACTCCTCAGCATTGAGCAACGCAAATACGGTCCAACGCACGATATCGAACCACTGATCGTCGCCCTGACGCACGTAGGGGCCGAGAGGCTCCTTTGAGATGACCTCCGGCAAGAGCATATGGTCGTCCGGATTGGCCATTTTCAAGCGGTAGGAGACAAGCTGCGACATATCCGTCGAAAGTGCGTCGCACCGGCCACCCTCATAGGCCTTCACCGTGTCGTCGATGCCCTGGTAGGTGACGACCTGATACTTCAATCCATTCGTCCGGAAGTAGTCCGCCAGATTGAGTTCGTTCGTGGTTCCCTGCACCGTGCAAATGGAGGCACCGTCGAGTTCCCTGACAGACTTGATGTTGGCGCCCTTCCGCACCTGAAAACCTTGCCCGTCGTAGTAGTTCACGGCCGTGAAGTTCAGGCCTTGGCCTGCATCACGGCTCAGTGTCCAGGTGGTCGTCCGTGGGAGCACGTCGATCTCACCGCTCTGAAGCGCTGTGAGCCGATCCTTACTGGTCAACGGAATGAAACGTATCTTGTCGGCGTCATTGAAGATTGCCGCTGCCAACGCACGGCATATGTCAACGTCGAAGCCGGCCCAGTTGCCCTGACTGTCAGCCTGACTGAAGCCTGCGATGCCCGTGCTTGTGCCGCACAGAATATGGCCTCGATCTTTGGCTTTCTGAAGCGTGTCCTGTGCAAATGCAGCCGAGCCCAACATAATTGTTCCGGCCAATGCAAACAAAGCGGTCTTCATGGTTCGCGCCATCTCATGTCCTCCTGGAAGGCTTATTGCGAATGAGTTTCGGTGGGTCACGTCTTGAGTAGTGGGTTCTTGTGACCCGGCAGAGTCTTCTAGAGTCCCATCTGCTCGTACCTTCGGTGAGCAGTGGGCTTGGGCGTTGGATCCTCACTGATTGCGATGATCTCAGCCGGGCAACTGACCGGCGCCTCCATTCCATCCTGCCAGATCCAGTAGTGGTTCTCCGGCAGCCCGTTTACAGCGACGACCTTATGCCGTCCTGCTGGATCGATGGCGTGAATGGTCACTCGCCCGATCAGACCGCCCTTGAGCGCGCGCATGTCGGTCACAGCCTCGTAAACGGCCTCCTCGACGGTCATGCCCATCTTCATGTAAAGCACGACGGCGCGCGCCGTGCCGGCGCGGATGCTCATCTCGCCGACACCTGTACAGGCGCAGGCCCCATAGCGGGTATCGGCATATGAGCCGGCGCCGATAATCGGGCTATCGCCAAGACGGCCGGGATACTTCCAGCCCCAACCTGACGTACTTGTTCCGGCGGCAATATTGTCGTCCTTGTCCTGGCCGATAAAAATCGTCGTATCGCGTCCGATCTCGGGGTCGATCGCACGCCGGCACAAATCCGTCATCGGTACCTCCGGCCATCGCTCGCGTTCACCTTCGGTGACCTCATTCTCAAACCAGCGTTGCCAGGCTGTCCGCGCGTGCGGCATCAGGAGATCGCCCGCCTCGGCACCGATTTCCGCTGCAAAGCGTCTCGCTCCCTCCCCCGCGAGAAGTTCGTGCGGAAGCTTTTCGAGAACTTGGCGTGCGATACTCACCGGGTGCAGGAAGCCCTTGAGCGCGCCGACGGCGCCCGTCCGGAGGGTTGTGCCATCCATCACAGAGGCATCGAGTTCGACTTCGCCGAGAAGGTTGGGCCAACCACCTCGGCCGACCGTGCGTACATTCTCGTCAGCCTCCACGAGGCGGATCCCTGCCTCGATAGCGTCAAGACTGGTTCCGCCCTGTGCCAGAAGCTTTGCGGTCGTCGCGATGCCCGCGTGGCCTTCGTTGTTTGTCACTATGATCATGAGTGCCGCATTCGCTTTCTTGTGCGGGGGGTCCAGAGGAGTCGCACTGGAGCCGGTTGAACAGGCGTCGAGACAGAGACGGCACCCAGCCTCTCCAGTCTCTTTTCTAATTATGCTTATGTGGATTAAAGACACAAATCATATTCAATTGCGAATAGATTTTGTTTGCGACCGTCCAGCACCTTGCGCACCACAGTCCGGAACGGCCATAGATGCCCGAGGTCACCATGAAACTGAGGATCATTCGCTTGCTATGATGGATTTTCGCCATATTGACGCGTTCCGAGCGGTGATGAAGTCTGAGAACATGATCCAGGCGGCCAAACTGATTGGAGCATCCCAGCCCGGCATCAGCAGGCTCATCGCCGAACTCGAGAGGCTCAGCGCCCTCAAACTCTTCGATCGTACCCGCGGGAAACTCAGTCCAACTCCGGAGGCCGACGCTCTCTTCGAGGAGATCGAGCGCCGCTATGTAGGCCTGCAAGCGATCCGCGATTTTGCGCAAAGTCTTAAGGAAAGCGTTTCGTCTCCTGTCCGTTTTGGGACCGTAATGTCGTTCGGGATCGGCTTCTCGGCTCGGGCGATCACGGCCTTCAAGGCCGAACATCCCCAGGTGCCGATCTCCCACACGATGGGATCGTCCGCCCTCATCGCCGATCAGGTCACTGCGAGGACCTGTGACGTTGGCCTCGTTACCGACAATGCCGATGTATCGTCAGTCTCCAGTTCTGCCTTTGCTTCGATGGACCTGCTATGCGCCGTCCCGATCGATCATGCGCTTGCACGACTGCAGACGATTTCGGCGAGCATGCTGAAGAAGCAAAGCGTCATTGCCTATCCTCGTGAAGACATGATCCGATGGGGTCTGACAAACGTACTCGAGGAAGCCAGCGCTAGCTATTCAGGCGCTTCGGTGGAGACGCCATATTCCGCCAACATCTGTGCCCTCGTCCGGGAGGGAGCCGGAATCGGCTTCGTCCATCCAATCGCGGCATATGATTTCATCGGCAACGGGATTGCGCTCCGGAGGTTCGAGCGATCGCTGCCGGTGCGAACGCTGCTTATCAAGGGCATTGGGTCACCCCTATCAGCCGGGGCCGAGCAACTTTGCGGGATCCTGGCGCGAACGCTCGAATCGACAGAGAGAATTGTTGTCGACGCCCTGATGCGCTGACTTGCAGCCTGACACGGGTATCGTCAGGTTAACGAATTGAGGTCACGCGGCCATATTCCCGTTAACCTGACGATGCCTTGGGGCCACATATTCCTCGTTGGATCTCGCCCGCAACTGCTCTCTAGGCTGTCTCAGCACGGAGCAAATGGACTGGCGGTGACGAGGAGCCCTTTAGATACTCCGTGACTTGATATGAAATCTCAGTGGAATTTTCCGAATACAGCCTGCACCCCTCGAGTGCCCGGCGCAAATTGATTGTCCGTCCTACATACTCAAGCGCCACGCGCGCTGCCGTCGGCTGGTGGGCTTCTGTTCCGGAAACACCGATCATCAAACCGATCAACGTGATCACGCGATTGCGGTAGGACGGATAGAGAATTGTCTGGGAAATCTCATGACCCGCAACCGCCTCATAGTCGATCATGTGAAGCCTGTCCCCCACATGGACGAGAAGCCCTGAATACTTGAAGATGTAAGGAGTGGTCTGCGCCCCTGGGGGCTTTAGCCGTTCGACTGTCTTGTAGAGCGTATAATCCCCTCTCGTGTACACGCACACGAGTGAGCGCAGGATCGACCCGGGCGATGAAAACGAATAGAAGTATTTGTAATAATATCCGAGATACTTCGTGAGTTGCCCCTTCTGACGCTGAGCCTGCCCGAGCAGATTGCGGAACATCGGTGGGATCACGAGAGAATCCTCCTGACCATGAGGCCGAAGCCGCACGATCTCGCGAAACTGCTCATGCGGCATGAGGATTTCGTACTCGTCCACTCCAAAGAAGTCGCAGATGCGCCGAAGATTGTGGCGTGAGGGAAATGCCGTACCCGCGAGATACTTCATGAACTGCTGGCGGTTGATCTGAAGGCGGCGGCAGACTTCGGAGGTGGATGTGTGATAACTGCACAACAGTTTCAGGTTGGCGGTCAGATTTGAGCTTCCCTGGTCGGCTTCCACCATTCTTGACTCCTCGTTAGCGTCAAGTCGCGTCAAATCCGAGTTTGCTCAATCCTTGCACCCGACACAAGCGACAAGCCACACTTTGCGCGGGAACGATGACTCGGTGCGCCCGCATCATGCGGGAGAGAGCCCGCGAGCACGACACCGGACGGAGGACAGCAAGACATGAAGACCATGAGGCTGACGGCAGCCGCTGCCATCGCGGCACTGGGGGTTCTGGGCCCCGCAATGGCACAGGAAACGATCAAGATTGGCGGCATCGCGCCCCTGTCACCGCCGGGCGGCGTCCAGAACGGTGAATCCCTGCGGGACGGGATGGTAATCGCCGTCGACGAAATCAACGCGGCCGGCGGTCTTCTGGGCAAGAAGGTCGAGGTGGTGATCGAGGACACCGCCGGCCTTCCCGAGAAAGGAGTCGCTGCCTTTGAGCGGCTGGCGTCCAAGGAAGGAGTTGTAGCCGTGACGGGCGCGGCGCACAGCGCAGTCTGCACTGCTGTCGGCCCGGTCGCAAAGAAATACGACATGGCCTTCGTGGCCGACGAGTGCTGGTCGGATGCGGTGACCGCGGCCAAGCTCCCGCAGGTCTTCCGGATTACGGTCGCGAATTCATTAGTCTACTCCGTTGCCGCCGATTGGGTGAAGGAGGCCGGCTTCAAGAATGTGGCGATCATTTCCGAGAACTCGGACTGGGGTTTCGGCATCATCGACGTATTCACGAAGAACCTGCAGAACACCGGCGCGAAGGTGACATCGTTCACGGCTGAGCGCACGGTCAGCGACTTCACTCCGCAGCTCCTCCAGCTGAAGCGGGCCAATCCGCAGCCTGACCTCATCGTTGCGGGCTTCACCGGCTCCAACCTCCTTCTCATGCTGCGTCAGGCTTCCGAGCTTGGAATCGCTCCAAGCAAGAAGACCGCCATCTTCGCGGCCGGATCGGATGCCCTCGAGCCGGAATTCTGGAATGTGGTCGGCGACGGCGGTGTCGGCGTGATCGCCAATCCGGCCGGTCTCCCGGGCAAGCCGGACACGCCCCTGTCGCGCTCCTTCAGCAAGGCATTTGAAGCCAAGTTCAAGCGCCCGGCGAACGCCGTGTCGATGGAGGGATACGACGGCATCATGGTGGTGGCCGAGGCGATCAAGAAGGCCGGCAGCGCCGACCGGGTCGCCATTCAGAAGGCCCTGCGCGAGATGAAGTGGGAAGGTACCCGTGGGACGATCCATTTCCCGCAGACCGACGAGCCGGCCTGGAAGTTCCAGCAATGGCCTGAAGTGCCGATCTTCGTGATTCAGTACACAAAGCAGCAGCAGACTCCGGGCGATGCCGCCATCCTCTGGCCGCGCTCCCAGGCGACTGTCGACAAGCTGGTCCTGACACCTTGAGACGCGTGTTGCTCTGAATACGGAAAACCCCGCCATCGAATGGCGGGGTTTTTTGCTTTCGGGCGCAATGGCATGCTTTCCCGGCCCGCAGGTCAGAACAGCCAGTCTGCGATCGTGTCGCGATACTCCGCGTCGAAGGTTGTTTTTGTTCCCTCGATCTTGTTGGCTCCGAGTTCGAGGACGTAGATATAGTCGGCCACGTCCACCCCGGCGATGACGTTCTGGTCCACCATAAGGATTGTCCGCCCCTCCTCGAGGACGAGGCGACGCAGATGGCTGTAGATCAACCCGGCCCGCTTTGGGTCGAGGCCAACGGTCGGCTCGTCCACGAGGATCAGGCTGGGGTCGCTCATCAGGGCAAGCTCGAGCTGCATGAGGCGCTGCTGCCCGCCCGACATCAAGCCCGCTCGCCGTGCGGCAAAGTCCTTGAGATAGGGCGCCCGGTCGTAAATGCGCTCGACCGCCCGCTTGGCCCGCTGCCGATCGCCACGGAAGCTCCAGGTCGCCATCTCGATATTCTCGGCGACGGTCATGTCCTTGAACAGGGCGTGCCGCTGCGCCACATAGGCAATCCCGATCCGCACGAGATCGCGGGTGGGCAAGCTGGTCAGGTCGTGGCCGTCATAGCTGATCTGGCCCCGATGAGGACGCAGCTGCCCGATGATCGTCTTCAGCAACGTCGACTTGCCGACGCCGTTGGCCCCGATGATCGTCGTGAGCTGGCGCGGCCGCGCGATGACCGAAACTCCTCGCAGAATGTCGATGTCGCGCTGATAGCCTGCCGAGACATCGTGCACTTCAAGCTGCATGATGGTCTCCCAGATAGGCCTCGAGAACAGCGGGATCGCTGCGCACGGTCTCCGGATCCCCGTCGGCAATGATGTCGCCATAGCTCAGGGTGACGACCCGCCGGCATAGCCCGAAGATCGATCCCATGTCATGGCTGATCAGAATGATCGTGACCCCGCCTGCATTCCATGTGCGGATCGTGTCGTACATGAAGCGCTTGAGCTCGGGATGAACGCCGCCGAAGGGCTCGTCGAGCAGGACGAGCTTCGGCTTGAGCATCATGATGCGCCCGAATTCGAGGAGCTTTGCCTGTCCGCCGGAGAGGCGTCCTGCCCGCTCATGCGCCAGGCGCGTGAGGTTGAGCGATTCGAGAACTTGCAGCGCCTGTTCTCTGGCGTCGCTTCGGGAGATCTTCCAGTCCGTGAGCGCCGAGACCTGCATGTTCTCGAGAACGCTCAGCCTCTGAAAGACCTTCGTGACCTGGAACGACCGGCCGACCCCAAGTCGCGCGAGTCGGCTTGGCGCCAGACCATCGACCCGTTGCCCGGCAAAATGCACCGAACCGGCGCTCGGCGCATAATAGCCCCCGACGATGTTCAACAGCGTTGTCTTTCCGGAGCCGTTGGGACCGATGAGCCCGACGAGCTCGCCCTCGTCGAAGGTCAGATCGATATCGTTGAGAGCCACAAGGCCGCCGAACTGCTTTCTCAGCCTGCTGATCGTCAGTTGCCCGCTCATGGCTTTTTCCCCTTCCGCGTCACCAGAGCCGCCACGGTGCCGAACAAGCCGTTGGGCGCGAAACGGAGGACCAGGATTGCCGCGAGGCCGAAGACGACGAGCCGCCACTCCCCGACACTGCGCAGCGCCTCGAGGGCAACTTGAAGGACAAGCCCGCCAAGGGCTGCGAAGACAACGTTATGGAATCCACCGATGACAGCCATCGCGAGCACGAAGCCCATTTCCTGCAGGGACATCATGGACGGCGTGATCAGCTGCACGAAGTGAGCGTACAAGCCGCCTGCGAATCCTGCGAAGGCGCTCGAGACAGCGAAAGCCACGATCTTCCACGTTGTCACCTCGACGCCGAGGCTCGCAGCCCCGTCTTCATCCTCCCGGATGGCCTGAAAGAAGAGGCCGACGCGGGAATGCAGCATGAGAAGCATCAGCCCAAGACAGACGATTGTCGCGCCGAGAAAGACGTAATAGTAAACTGTGGCGCTGCCGCCGGGAATGAGGGGAGTAGCCCGGAGGCCGAGGCTTCCTGCCGTCAATCCATGCTCGGCCGTCGCGGCGATGCGGAGGATCTCCCCAAACGCGATCGTGGTAAGCCCGAGATAGGCTCCATGGAGGCGCAATGTGAGCCAGCCGATGAAGAGTCCCGTCACGCCTGCGAGCAGGACGCCGGCAGCGAGCGCCAGCGGCAGAGGCCAACCGAGATGCTGCACGGTCAGGATCGACGCGTAGGCGCCAAGTCCGCTCATGGCCGCCTGTGCGAAGCTGATGCGGCCGACATAGCCGACGAGGAGAGACCAGCTCGCGGCGAGGATCGCGTAGTAGAAGCCGATGGTGAGCGTGTAGATCCAGTACTCCTGCAGGCCCAGGAACGGCAGCAGCGCCGATCCGCCAAGGACGACGAGGCCGACATGCGTTGGTGTCGTGCTTGCGGCTCTCATGCCCGGCGCTCCTTTCGGCCGAAGAGGCCTTGCGGACGCAGGAGAAGAACTGCCGTCAGCACGAATAGTCCATACGCATCCTTGTACGCGAGCGCCCGCGTGGTGTCGGGAATGAGTACTGTCGCGAAGCTTTCGACCTCGCCCAGGATCAGTGCTCCGACGATGGCCCCGGGAATGGACCCGAGCCCTCCCAACACGACCACGATATAGGCTTTGATCGATGGAACGACCCCCATCGGCGGGGTGACGTTGAAGACCGGTCCGATGAGCGCTCCGGCAGCACCGGCAAGCGCAGCTCCGACCCCGAAGGCAAGCATCGAGGTGCGGTTGATGTCCACCCCGAAGGTCTCCGCGGCTGCGCGATCCTGGCTGACGGCCCGAACCGCGCGCCCGATCCAAGTGTAGCGCAGGACCACGATCGTGCCGATGATCAGGACCATCGCGGCAGCCGCAGCTGCCAAGCGGTCGCCGCTCACGATGAGTTCGCCGAGTTCGACACGCCCGCGATAGATCGGCGCTGGGCGTTGCGGCCAGGGACCGAACACGCTGTTGGCAACATTGAGCAGAAGTACCGACAGGCCGAAGGTGATGATGATGGCATATTCATCCGGTCGGTCGACCTTACCCAGGTGGATGGGGCGGATAAGCGCCCGTTCGATGAGCGCGCCGAAAATCAGAAGAGCGGCTGCGGCGGCAACCACTCCCACGACCGGTGGCAATCCCAATACGGTGACGATCAGGTACCCTACATACCCGCCGAGCATATAAAGCTCGCCATGGGCAAAGTTCACAATTCGCAGCACACCGAAGATGATGGCGAGGCCAAGCGCGGTAAGGGCGTAGAAAGTGCTGATGATGAGCCCATTCAGCGCCTGCTCTCCAATTTCGATCAAACCCATCATAAGAGTCCATTGAGCACGGCCAGTTTCGGCAGCGCTCAGACCATGGCGGCAAATGCCCCCGGGGAACAAGAGGCTCCTCTTCATGCTCCTGTCGCTGGATCTTTGCTCTCTCGCGTCAGTTCGCGACAAGCCTTGAGAGGACTTCTCGTTTTACATTCATCAAGCTCAGCGACGCCGCTGAACGCAAACGGACCAGCAACATCATGACCGAAACGCTCGCTGCCCTCGGGCAACGCCTGGAAAACCGCAGCCTCTCGTCCGAGGATCTGGTGAGGCAATATCTCGCCCGCATCGATCGCGAGAACGACAAGCTTCATGCGTTCTCGAATGTCTTTGACGAAGAAGCTCTTGAGGATGCGTTCCGCCTCGACGACGAGCGCCGGCGAGGAATCGTGCGCGGCCCGCTTCACGGCCTCCCGATCGCAGTCAAGGAACTAGCGGACATCAAGGGCCGCGTGACCGGGTTCGGCTCCCGCGCATACGGCAGCGAGCCCGCCCGCGAGACGGCACGTTTCGTCGAGCGCCTGAAGGAGGCGGGCCTCATCATCATCGGGACGACCCATATGGTGGAGTTCGCCTTTGGCAGCTGGGGCACCAATCATGCCGTGGGAACTCCCTGGAACCCGATCGACCGCGTGACGCACCGGGTGCCCGGCGGATCGAGCAGCGGATCCGCGGTGGCCGTTGCGGCTGGCCTTGTCCCCGCCTCAATCGGATCGGACACAGGCGGCTCTATCAGGATTCCTGCGTCCTTGTGCGGAATTGTTGGCTTCAAGCCGACGGTCGGCCAGGTGTCGACAGAGGGCGTTGCACCGCTCAGCCCGACCTTCGATACAATCGGCCCTCTCGTGAACAGCGTTCATGATGCGCGTCTCGTCTTCGCGGCGCTGACCGGAGCCGACGTCCCGCCGACAACGGGCGATGCGGCGCGCCTGCGCATCGGCATTGTCGAGCGTGCCCAACTCGAGCCCCTCGTTTCACACGTGGCCGAGTTGTTCGATGACACGGTCGCGCGGCTGCGCAAGACCGTCGCATATTGCGGGTCCGTTCGCCTGCCTGTGGACCCGGCTGAGTATCAACGCCGCAACGGTGAGATCATGGCCTTCGAAGCCTATCAGCGCCTGCGTCGCATCGTCGACGACGAGTCGTCACCCATCGACCCTTTCGTGCGTCAGCGGGCACGGGCCGGCCGCGAGATCGGCGAAACCCGCTATCGGGAGGCGCTGGCGGAAAGGCAGCAGGCAATCCGGGACTTCAGCCCGATCTTCGCCCGATACGATATCGTCCTCCTGCCCGCCACACCGCTTCCGGCCGTTCCATTGACGGAAGTGGACGAGAGCGTTTTCCCCATGTCGCGCTTCACGCGCATCGGCAATTACCTGGATCTTTGCGGCCTCACCGTTCCCATGCGGCCTCGGGATGGCGGACTTCCCGTCGGTCTTCAGGCTTTGGCTGGCACAGGACGCGACGCGGATCTTCTGGCCTTCGGTGAACACCTGGAGACGGTCGTGGCAAGCGGCTGACGAAGCATCTGCATTGTCCCTCCAACGGCCGTCGATGTCGAGGCAGTCTCCGATGCAAGTCCAAGCTTGAAGGCCGTCTTAGAGCCAAACTCTGAAGGCCCCTGCCCTTCTGGGGGCCAGTCTTCCCTGCTTAAGCAGGCTGTCGACCTAGTTCCGCGTCGTACCAGGAACGGACCTTAGAGCGTCGGACCCAAGTATGTTTCGGTCGCCAATAGCTGACGGAAGCTGCAACCTATATCGAGCAGGTGCTGACCCTCGAACTCTCATCCCGGGACGTGGTGGCGCTCGGCAAATTGGCGGCCCACGAGGTGGTAGGTATCCGCACGGCGATCGACGTTACTGGGGTCGCGACTTTTGGAGCTCCGAATCCTTTTCAACTATCATGCGGCTGCCTCGCAATCCCTCTGCCATTCGTCCCAAGCCGACATCGACATCACTGTTCTCATGTAATTGCGGGCCTTCCGCGGTACGGTGATCCCATAACTGTAGAACCGACTGACAATGGGCGCGAACATTGCGTCGGCGGCTGAAAAGGCGCCATATAAAAAGGAGCCACCCACGCCGAAGCGAGTCCTCGTTTCCTCCCAGATCTCGATGACCCGGTCGATATCGGCCCGAACCTCGCTGCCGAGTTCGACAGGTTCAGGAGCCCGCAGCATGTTCATGGGGCAATGCTCCCGCAGGGCGGAAAATCCGGCGTGCATCTCGTTGGCGATGGAGCGTGCATGAGCCCGTGCACCGCGGTCCTGAGGCCAGATCGGACGGCATGGGAACTTCTCTGCCACGTACTCGATAATCGACAGGCTCTCCCAGATCTTGATATCTCCATCAATCAGAACCGGGACCTTACCTGTCGGCGAGGCGGCCCTCAGACGCTCTTTGCGTTGCGGCAATGATAGATCGAGGAACACTTCTTCGAACGGGATCTCGAAGGATTTCAGCACGAGCCAAGCGCGGAAGGGCCAGGGCGAAACGGCCTTGTTACTTACGATGAGCCTCATAGGTTCTTTCAGTCCGGTTGGCCGGCATTCGACAGCAGGCAGGCGCAACTTGGCGAGCAGCGGCCGAACATAACGGAGTGCTGTTTTGATAGGGGGAACAGTCCGCACCGATTCTATCGGTGCGGACTGTCGGACGGAGATGTCAGCTCGCGAGCGGCGTACCGACGCCCAGCAGCGCTTCGCCCTGGTTTACGGCCAGGCTGGTGAGCCGGTACAGAATGAAGCCCTCCTTCTCGGAGCGCACGGTCGCGAGCACCTTGCCGAAGACATCCTTGATCTCGCCGAGCACGTCACCCACGGCCACGAAATCGGAGATCTCCTTTGCTGGGTACCAAAGCCCGTCGGAAGGCGCCGATGGCACCCACATCGTGACGTATTGCGGAACCTTCTGAGGAGCCGGCTTCACAGGCCCCGAGATCATGCCAAGAGAGTGCATGACGCGCTCGACACCCGTCATCATCTCACTGACGGTCTCCTCGCCCCAGAGCCCGTTGCCGCTCACCTCCGGCAGGATGCTCGGCACCCCCACCTTGTTGGCGGCATTGACGGTGTAGCCCTCGCCGCCCGCTGCGATCACGACTGGGATGCCGAAGGCGGTGGCAAGCGCCTTCGATTTTTCGCAGTCTTTGGGGAAGATCGTGAAAGGCGCAAGCGACTCATCGAGATCCCCTCCATGGAGATCGAGATAGGCATCGGCTTGCGGATAAACTTCCGTCACAAGCCAGTTGGCCAGGCGCTCGCTCGTTGAGCCGTCGGGCTTGCCCGGGAACATGCGGTTCAGGTTCTTTCCGTCTTCCGGCATGATGTAGATGCTGCGCTTGCGGAAACCCTGCCTGTTGAGGATGGGAAGGACCACGAGGGTCCCTTTGATCTCTTCGGGCTTTTTCTTGAGAAGACGGACGGCGGTCTCGATCGAGCAGTACTCGGAGCCATGGACGCCTGCCGTGACGAGCAGGCATGGGCCAGGCTCCGAGCCCTCGATGATGCCGAAAGGAATCTCGATACCATCGATCGGCTGGATATAGCCCTGCTCAAGGCGGGATTTTCCGGTGCGGAAGGGCGGGAGCGTATTCATGGTCATGGTCCGATCAGGAGAATGCAGGTTGCGGGGCTTCGACTGCACGCAGGAAGCTGCGCAGATACCCACCGAGATGAGGACTCAGGTAACCGCCTTCCTGCACCAGCAAGGTCGGTAGGTTGAGCGCGGCAAACTTGCGGCCGGCCTGAGCGAAGCCGTCATTGGTGATCTTGAAGGTCGCAACGGGATCGTGCTCGGATGCATCAAAGCCCAGCGAGACGACAACCGCTCCCGGTGCGAACTCGCTTACCCTTGCCAGCGCCGCATCGACCGCATCGAGCCAGATTGGGTCCGGCGTCGCCCACGGCAGCGGCTGGTTGAAGTTGAGCCCCCGTCCGGCTCCCTCACCGATTTCATCGGCATAGCCTGCGTAATATGGCGCAGAAAGGCGCGGATCGATATGGATCGAGCAGAAGAGAACGTCTGCACGCTCATAGAAGATGAACTGCGTACCGTTCCCGTGATGGACGTCAATATCGACGAGCGCGACCTTCCCGTACTTCTTCGTGAGACGGTGAGCCGCGATCGCGGCATTGTTCAGGAAACACACACCCGTCATCAGATCGGGATAGGCGTGGTGACCCGGGGGACGGCAGAGGGCATAGACTGGGCCGTGCGCCTCGGAGAGGCGGTCAGCCCCATGGATTGCGGTCTGGGCGCTGGCATAGACGGCAGGCCACGTGCCTTCGGTTATCGGGCAGGAAGTCGAGTTTGAGTACCAGCCCAGTTCACCGAGGAGTTCCGTGGGCTTCCGATACATCCGGTGCGTTGGGTGCACGTTCGGGATGACTTCCGGTCCAAAGTCCGGATTGGCCGCCCAGCGTTTGTGGACGGTCTTCAGGAACTCCACATAGTCCCTATCGTGAATCTCGAAGATGGGATCAAGATTCCCGAGTGGGGCCTGAACGATCTGATGACCGTCTTCCTTCACGATATCCAGAAAGATCCGGCATCGCTCTGCCCGGTCCGGCTGGTCGATGAACTTGCCGGTTCGAAAGACGAATTCTGGATCATGGAGGGCTTGGTCCGGATGGTGAACGACAAGCATAAATAACCGTCCTTGTTCTTGCTTGATTGTGTTGGATTCTGCCGGCGAATTGGCCGCTCAGTCGAGCGGCCGCCCCCGCGTCTCGGGTGTCAGGAAGAAATGGGTCGCGAGCGTGATCGCGCAGATCACCCCCACATAGAGCGCGATGTAGAAGGGGCCTCCAAGCCCATGGAGCCACGTCGCAAGCAAGGGCGCCGTGCCTCCGAAGATGGCGGCGCAGACGGCATAGGGAATGCCGATCCCGGACGTACGGATCTTCGTTGGAAAGAGTTCGGAAAAGACCGTTCCGATAACGGAGTTGTTGAGCGCGATGAACAGTGCCCCGACCACGGCGACGAACACGAACGTTCCGAAACTAACGCTTCCGACGAGCATCGAAAGGAGGGGGTACGTAAAGAGCAGGAAGCATGCCGCCGAGCCGATCAGGAACGGCTTGCGACCGATGCGATCCGACAGATAGGCGAATGTGGGGACGCCGATGCAATAGGCAGCGGTTGCAGCGATGTTGCCGGCGAATCCGGCCGACCGGTCGAGGCCGCCGACGAGGTTCGCGTAAGTCGGCAGGAAGATCAGCCAGAGATAATACTGCACACCGTTCATCTGCACGACGAAGACGATGAAGGCCTCTTTCGGGTACTTGGCGAGCGAGGCGATGATGCCGCCGAGGCTGAGTTTCTGCGCGTGCTTGCCTTTCTCGAAGGCTGGCGTCTCATTGAGGCCGCGACGCATGTACAGGCCGTAGAGGGACATGAGCGCTCCGATCAGGAAGGGAACGCGCCACCCCCATGAAGCCAAGGCATCCGCCGGGATGAAACGGGTTGTCAGGCCCGCAACCGCTGTTGCGATCAGCACCGAGAGGCCGATCGACACCATTTGCGGCGATGCGTTGAACGCACGGTTGCGGTCCGAGGCATGCTCATTCAGGAAGGTGACGGCGATCTGGAACTCGCCGCCGGCCGAGAAGCCCTGAAGCAGTCGCGCCAGAACCATGATAACAGGCGCCAGGATGCCGATCTGCGCGTATGTCGGGCAAAGAGCGATGATCAGGCTACCGAGACCCGCCATGATGATCGTCGCGGAGAGCATCGTGCGCCGACCATACTTGTCGGCCATGGGGGAGAGTACCAAGGCGCCGATCGGCCGGGCGGCAAAGCCGATGGCGAAAACCGAAAAGCTGGCAATCAGCGAGACGAGCGCGTCGTTGGCCGGGAACATCTGGCTTGCGAAGATGCCTGCCAGAAGACCATAGATTGACCACTCGTACCATTCGATGAAATGGCCGATCGAGCCGCCGAATATCGTTTTCAGCCGGCTTGGTGTCGCGCTGCCCCCCAAGGTCGTAGGGCCTCGATAGGCTTGCACACTTTCACTCATTCTATCCTCCCATTTCTCTGCGGCCTTTGCGGCCATTTCGTTCGACTTTTGGTGCCGTGCCCCGTTCTTCCGCCCTCGGCCGCCGTCAGCGGACGAAGTCGTGCTGTGCGAGGGCTTCGAGCCGCTGGCCGACGAGATCGGCCAGGATCTTGAGATTGCGATCGAAATACGCATCGTCCTTGTCCAGGAAGCGCTCGAGGCTCAGGCCGCGGACCGCGATCAGCATGAATTCGAAGAGTGCGATCACCTCGGGGCGAGTGCCCTCCCCGGACGTGTGGCGTTCCAGCCAGGGATGCAGAACCGTGCGCATGGTTTCCAAACGATGCGCGACGACGCGCGGATGCATGGCGGGATCGGATCGGGTGCCGATGATGACTTCCCAGATCGCCCAGTATTCAGGGTCACCGTAGACCTCCCAAAGGTGGCGTACGACGTCCGAGAGATTCAGCGTGCCGCCCGAGGAGATGTGCTCTTCCTGCTCAAGGCGGGCACGAACACGCTCGGAGGCGTGATCGAGCACGCCGAACATGAGTTCGTCCTTCGTCGCAAAATGATGGTGAAGAGCGCCGGTCGTAACCCCTGCCCGCTTGGCGATGTGTGCCGTCGTGGTGCCTGCAAAGCCCACGGTCTGGAGGAGCTCGATGGTCGAGCGGATCAGGACCGCCCGTGTTTCTGCGCTACGGTCAACCTGGCTGCGCCTGCGAATTGGGACTGCCGTCATTCATGCCAACTTACATACATATCAGTCAGTATGTAAAATCCAGACCCCCTGTCAATAGCTAGGCTCGCGCTATCCTCAAGCAGATCGTGCTGAAAAAAGACTCCGGTCTTCCGCATCGAAGGATGCGCAAGGGTGCCACATTCACATGCGGACCGCGATATCATCTCTATCGGAGTGTCACGCGTTGCGGAGACCCGAAATGGCAATTCGCCCATCCCAGAACCTATCGGCCGGCCTCGAGCAGGAAACCTGCTGGAGCGTGCTCGATTGCAAGTTCCGCGAGCAAATGGCACATACGTTGGGGACCCTGAGCGACCAAGTCGAGCAGGCTCTTGCGGCATTACGGGCCTTCATAATCCAACGGGAGCTGTGTGGGCTGCGGAACTGGGATGCTGTGGTGAAGGATTACAGCATTCCACCTGAGGTGCTGAACCGGGTCGGGCAAGTCAGGCGCAAGCCTGCCATAGTCAAGCGGCAGCGCTAAACAGAGGCGCAATAAAGCTACTCTGAGCCCTCATGCCGCTTGCTGGTGCACTTACAACCTGTCCCTTGCGGATCATCGCCACGACCTCGTAGCCCGCTATCGTCCGTAAGGCCGTCGCAAAGCTCTTGAAGCCCAGCCCGGGCCGGACCAACCGCTCGATGCGCCGGTGATCCTGCTCGACGATGTTAGTCAAGACCTTCACGGGCCGGAGTTTGGCGAAACGCCAGAGTTCTCCATCCCGTTTCATGACTTTTGCCGCGATTGGGTAAGCGGCATTCTTGACGATCGTGATGGTCCGCGGATTGACGGTGTGCGGCTGCTTCAGCGCCCCGCAGCAGGCCACCACGCTTTTCGAGCAGGCGAACAACTGGCAACCGTGCAGAAGGCCGCGGTCATCGCGGCTTTGCCGCTGGCCGTGGTGATGCTCCTGACCTGCTACGGGATCTGGAAGGCGTTGAGCGACGAGGTCTTCCTGCGGGCCAGCGGACAGTTGCCGTCGGCGCCTCCCATCCAAGCGGAGGGAGCGGCCTTCTGGCGCCGCCGGCTGGGTGCCATCGTCAGTCATCCGTCCAAGCGACAGGTTCTGAGCTACATCGGCACGACCGTCTCAAGCGCCTTGAAGACGGTCGTGGCCGAACTCGGGAAGCGCAACTTGGAGGCCGAGGTCGAGCGCGTGGGGGACGGTCTGCAACTGACCGTCCGTCACGGCGATGGCGCGCCTGATTTCGTGTATGCGGTGCGGGCGGTAGGTTATCCGGTTCCGGCTTTCGCGTTGACCGATGCGGCGCGGCGCGAGGGGGAGCGGAATCTCTACTTTCGGGCGGAGGTGTTCCTGATCCAGGGTGGGCGCGGATACGACATCTACGGGTATGAGACCACCCAGGTGATCGCCGACGTGATCAACCATTACGATCAGTTCAGGCACTACCTTCATGCGAAAGGCACGGGCTGACGGCCGGAAAGCTCGCTTCCTGTTTGGGCTTGCCTATTCCCTAGATTGCACGAGGGAAATCCCCCATCGGTCAAGATTGGCTTCACCACTTACGCGAAGCTGTCCATCACGAAAGGCAAGCCTGCGAAATAGCACCATGCAACGATGAAAACCAAGGGAGCCTGCTTTGTGAACAGTGCCCCTTCCCTGGAAGGCTCGTTGATCCATCGGTCCGGCTCGCCGGTTGTCTCGCGCGGGGCAGGAAGGTAGTCGAATGCATTGAGATCGTCCGCATGGGCGAGCAGCTTGCGCTCCTTCCGGTGCCACATGGCGATGGCCGCATACCCCGCAGCGGATCACGGGTCAGGCCTGGAAGGACAGGATAGGGCCGAGAACCGCCAGGACGGGCGGGAACACCAAGGTGAAAGGACCCTGCCATGAGCCGACAAGCCCGCTCATAGCCGATGAGCAGGAACGACTGCGAGGTGAGCAAGGAGTTGAGGCGGCTCGACAGGAGATCGCTCTGGTATTTGATTTCACTGCGATAGAATTTCAGCAGTTCAGGTTTGCTGTCGGACATGATCGGCTCTCCTGCGAAACCCGGTGAAGCAATGGGGCCATTGCCCCTCTCATCGGAGCGGCGGGACGGCGAGGATGTCGACGGCGAGGGACCGCAGGACCTCCTCGGTCACGCTCCCCAGGAGCGCCTTGGCGATCCCCGAACGGCCGTGCGTCCCCATGATCAGGACATCGGGCTTCAATTGCGCCACCGCCTTGGAGATCACCGCGAACGGGGCACCCTCCTCGACGCGCACCGAGCGCCCGTGATCATCGAGCCCGTTCGCCTCCAGGAACGCGACCAGCTCCTTGGTGGCCCGTTCACGCGCGTCGGCCACGTAGCCGTCAATGGTGTCCCGGCTGAGCCCGGCATAAAACATCTTCCCTTTCGCCAGCGGCAGGAAGGCATGAACGACCGCAGGCCGGGCGCTGCCGGGCAATCCCAGGGCCATGCCGGTTCTGATGGCGTTCACAGACGGCTCGGACATGTCGACGGCGGCCAGGGCTGTCCGGTAGGGCCGATCCACCTCCTTGTTCACCATCAGGACCGGGAACGGACCCGTGCGGATCACGCGCTCGATGGTCGTTCCGACAAGGATATCACGCAGGAGCTGCTTACGGTGGGCTCCCATGACGACGAGATCCGCCCTCGTCGACGCGGCGGCGCGAAGGATGCCGTCGAACGGGTCGCCGGTAACGACGAGGGCGCGTGACCGGAGTCCACGCAACTCAGCGATCGCACCGATCTGCTCGCCGAGAATCCGCTCGGCCTCGCGCCTTTCGAGCCCGACCAGATCCGGTGGCCGATCATCGTCCACGACGTGCATGAGGGTGAGTTCGGCAGAGCTGTCCCGCGCCAGCAAGCCAGCGCGCCGCAAAGCCCGTTGCGATCGGGTCGAGAAGTCCGTCGCTGCGAGGATGTGCATGGATTCGTCTCCTGTGGGTTCGGCGGCAGTCTTGCTTCCGCTAGCCGATCTGGTCGATCACGATCTTCCGGATCTCCTCGCGGGTCAGAGTGTAGGGTTGAGGCGTCCACGTCGGTACCGCGTGCACCTTTCGCTCAGTTTGCCGGGGACGTTGTGATTTCTTGGTCATTGGGATTTTGTTTTCAGTTTTCATTTCTTCTTCTCCTTGGCTGCTTTGGGCAGGTGCCTAGCAGTGTGTTTTCGTTGTGGGCTCAGGCGCTGAGGCCAGCCATCCGCTCGGGCTGGAAATGCACCCGTTGCACCGTCAGCCCAAGCCGTCCGCCCGTTGGCCCTTGCCACTCGATCGAGTGTTCTTCCGCCAAACCTATGAGGGCCGCACCGACCTGCGTTAGGACCGAAATCCGTCCGGCATCCAGATCCTCCTCGCCCGGCCACGACAGCGGACTGGCATTTTGGCTCTTCGTATCAGGACCATCCGCAGACGATGACCGAGACCGGATCGCTGGCCGGGAAGGTCTCCTGCAGGGCATCGTCAAGCCGACGGTCGAGATCGTCCCGCGAGTTCCTATCCCCCTTGCCTGACGGATCGGGGACATTCCGGGCGGGGGCCGTTTCATCCGGCAGGAGCTTGAACCGGACATCCTCCACCACGACCTCGTGCACTGGCCCATCCGGGTTCGTCCGGAAGGGCATGCGGTCGCCCACGCGAAGGCCGAGCAGGGCGATCCCCAAGGGCGTCAGCACGGACAGTTCCGCCCCCGGCCAGAGCAGGTCCTCCGGATAGACCAGGACATGCGCCATCGGCCGTCCGGTGCCGTTGAGCCGGTACGTGACCTTCGCGTTGGTCGAGACCACGTCCTCCGGCAACGCGTCGGGATGACAGAGCGAGGCCCGCCGCAGCTCCGACATCAGAAACTCGCGACGGGACCTGCGCCGATGGCGGTTCATGGCAGCGGCAGACATGAGGCGGTTGTAATCGTGCGTCGCGATCATGATTGGCGGCAAGTCAACGGTTGTGTTCATGAGATGATCCTCCTGGCAGGACCGATCCGGGAATCGTGACCGCGCTTCGTCCAGATGGACGGCAGGGCTCACCCGGGATCGGGTTTGCTGACTTCAAAATTGCAAGATTGGTCATGACCCCGAACGACGGCGGCGCGAGGCGCCCGCCCGAATTCGGGGTTCAGCGGCCTGCGAGGAGGCGGCCCCCGCGGAGGATGAGGATGTGACGCGATGTAATCATGACAATGTTAACGTAAGTATTAAACATCAGGATTCAAGACCGCCACTTTCACGAAGAAATTATCTGCCCCAAATCTCCTTCATAGGGACGAATCCAAAAGCAAAACGCGCAATAGAAGTTTATTGCATCAATCATTTTCTAGTTTTATCGTAAAACTATATTGTTATATGGGCGAAACAAGAACTCAAATGGGGAGGGAGCATGAGGTTTCGTGGGGCACGTCGATCGGCGGGCTGATATCAGCAAGGGTAGACGATTGCCGCCGATCGCTGTTCGTTCGGATACGATCCTCGTTCCACTGAGCAGTTGCATCATTGGCTTTGAACGGCACGGCAGAGGTCCAAGATCAGGAGGGCGCAGTCTCTTATGCCCTCCAGCTTCGGCCGCCAAATCGCCCATTCGTGCAACAAAGCCGTTTGTTAGGTACTTTTAGTCCGATGTGCCTTGCCCCTGGAGATAACCGTGCTTTCGGCTGTCGGGCATTGAAAACGCGGATAGAAGCGCCACTGCGCACAGGGCCGTCACATACCAGAAGAAATAGCTCTCGACGCCGTAGTCTTTGAAGAGTAGGGCCATGTATTCAGCAGAGCCCCCGAAAACCGCATTGGCAATGGCATAGGCGAGACCGACCCCAAGCGCCCTCACCTCCGCCGGAAACATTTCGGCTTTCACAAGCCCGCTGATGGAGGTGTAGAACGATACAATCGCCAAGGCTGCCATAACAAGAAAATACGCCGCAACCGGGTTCGTGACACCACCGATCGCGTGTAGCAGCGGGACTGTGCAGATCGTCGACAAAACGCCGAAGGCCAACATGGCGTTCCGACGCCCGATGCGATCCGAGAGGGCGCCGAAAAGAGGCTGGATTACCATGTAGGTAAACAGCACGGCCGTCATAACGATATTGGCGGTGCGGTCGTTCATCTGAGCCGTGTTGACCAGATATTTCTGCATATACGTGGTGAAGGTGTAGAAGATGAGCGAGCCACCCGCCGTGAATCCAAGCACAGTCAGAAATGCTCGGCGGTGATGGTTCCAGAGCCCGTGGATCGTTCCGGCCTCCCTGCGGGAGCGCGTCTCAGCCGTCGAGGTTTCGGGCAAGGTTCGGCGCAGGTAGAGCGCGACAACAGCGGTTGCGGCACCAATGAGGAACGGGATGCGCCAGCCCCAAGCACGGAGATCGTCCGGGCTGAGCGCGAGTTGGACCAGCAGCACGACCAACGAAGCCAACAGCTGCCCACCAATCAGCGTCACGTACTGGAACGAGCTGTAAAAACCCCGTTTGCCGGCCAAGGCCACTTCACTCATGTAGGTGGCGGTCGTGCCGTACTCGCCTCCTACCGAGAGGCCCTGAAGCATACGTGCCAACAACAACAGAATCGGAGCGAGAATGCCAATCGAGGCGTATGTGGGCATGAGAGCGATAAACAATGATCCTGCGCACATCATGATGACGGAAATAACCATGGAGGTGCGACGCCCGTGCTTGTCGGCCAAACGGCCGAAGACCCAGCCGCCGATGGGCCGCATCAGAAACCCAATCGCAAAAACCGCTGCTGTGTTGAGAAGCTGAACAGTTGGATCCGTTCCGGGAAAGAAAGCATCTTTGAAATAGAGCGCGGTGAAGGCGTAGGCGTAGAAGTCATACCACTCCACCAAGTTGCCGGACGAGCTGGCGATGATGGCCTTGACGCGTGCGCGGTTGTCCATTGCGGACCCGAGCGGGGCGGTCCCCATGGGGGTGATGGCAGTATCGGCATGGCTGGGGTTAACCATCGGCGGAGGCCCCTTGATCCTACGATTGAACGCGTAAGTGGAATCCCGCGCGGATGCAAAAAGTTCGGCCAGAGAGTGCCGAATTTTGCCGGTTGAGGCTTGGCAGCTGCGGCGATGCACGAATGAGCCATTTGGCGGCGTTGTCACACCAATGGGTTTTACTTGCCTATACTGCCCTCGAGTGAATGCCGGATTAGGCATTTTCAATGGCTTAGACTGCCGAGACACACAGCCAAGATAGCCTTTACCTGCCTGATGTGACAACGCCATCTGAGCCTCTCGGCGAGGTAATCCCTGAAGAACACCTCCGGGGCCTTCCCGCCGAAATGTCCCGCCGGATAGGCGGCGGCCAAGCCCGCCCACATCTCGACGAGACGGTCGATCATCCGTCCAATGGCTTCGTCGTGCTGATCCGCACGGAGATTATGGGCCTGCTTGCGCTCCTGCATGTAAGCCGCGGCAAGTCGCGTCGGCAGCTCCCGCGCGAACGCGGCGAGCTTGTGCCGGTCGGTGATCTGTGATGGTTCGGACGGAGAGCTTGGCATGGATTGCTCCTGTTCGCGACGACGTTCAGAGGCAGACACCGTGCGGACCTATAACGCTTCAAATCCCTCTCCGGGGCAGATCTGGATGGCTGTCACTTCAGGTCTCGCAGCGGCCTAGAGGCGCCGATCCGGACGTGCGGATTCTGACCCGGCCTGCCTCCCAAAGGTCCTGCATCCGGCCGCAGCCGTGTCGGCTACTTGGATCCTTCGTACGCTACCCGGAAGATCGTGCCGTTGGCGTCATCGCTGATCAGCAGGGCGCCGTCCCGCGCAACGGCGATGCCAGCGGGCCGGCCCCAGACCGTTTTTGCATCCAGCACGAACCCGGTCATGAAGTCCTCATAGACGCCGGTCGGCTTGCCGTCCTTCATGCGGGCGCGGACCACCTTGTAACCGGTCCTTTCTTCCCGGTTCCAGGACCCGTGCATGGTCGCGAAGGCGTCGCCCCGGTACTCGGCCGGAAACGCGTCCGCGTCGTAGAAGACGAGCTGGAGGGTGGACGAATGCGCCTGGAGCAGGACATCGGGCACGAGGACCTTGTCCTTCAGATCGGGGCGCTCGCCGGCATGGGCCGGGTCCTCGTTGCCGCCCGTGTAGTACCAGGGCCAGCCGTAGAATCCGCCCTTCTGCACGGTGGTCAGGAAATCGGGCACCAGATTGGCACCGAGGTGGTCGCGCTCGTTGCCCGTGCACCACAGGGTGTCGGTGCCGGGTTGAATGGTCATGCCGGAGCAGTTGCGCAGGCCGGTCGCAAAGTTGCGGACGCTCTCGCCTTCCGGGTCGAACACGCGCACCACGGCGCGGTTCTCTTCGTCGCCCCAGGCAGCGCCGACCCCGTGCGTCTTTTCGTACGCGCGGATCTCTTCAGGTGTCTTCGTCGGCATGTTGGGGGCGACATTGGTCGATGAGCCAATGGAGACGAAGAGGCGTTGGCCGTCGCGCGAGGCCGCCAGGTCGCGCGTCCAATGCCGCTTGGTGGGAATGTCCGGAATGATGACCTCTGCCGGCCCGGTCGCCTTGCGGTCGCCGACACGGTACGGGTAGCGAACGACCTGGTTGGTCGCCCCCACATAGACATATCGGGGTTCGGCCGGCGGATAGAACACGATGCCAAAGGGCTTCTGCATCCCCTCGCTGAAGACCTCGGGCTTCGCCGACGCGCCTTTGGCCGCCTCGGCGGGGAAGACCAGGACGCGTCCGCTTCCGCTTTCCGCTACGAAGATGTCGCCGTTCGGGGCGATCCGGATGACGCGGGGCTGGTTCTGATCCCTGGCGAACACCTGTACCTTGAAGCCCTGCGGTACCGCCGGCAACTTGCCTTCCGGCGCCGGGACGACGTTGGCCATGTTCTCGAAATCCGGCGCTTCGGGGTCGTTTTGAGCAAGGCTCGGCGGCGGCAGGTCGGCGGGCCTGATGTGCCGACTGACGCCGGGGGCGTCGCTCTCCCAGGTGCCGAACGCCGCGGCGCCGATCCTTACCTCCTGGGCGTGCCCGGGTGCCAGCAAAACGAAGGCCAGTGGAAGACTCGTCAGGATCGCTGCGGCGCGCATCACTGCCTCCCGAAAAAGCTCCCCTGCCCAGTGTTGGCAAACGGGTGCCGTCAGTTTTTGGTTCCGCAGGGAGGTAGGCACAGATGATAAGGCCGGCTCGTTCTCATTGGCGCAGACGGGAACCGATGATGGCGCTGGCGCGTTGGCGCGATCGCGGAGACGATCGATGGCCAAGACGGTGCTGATCTGCGGCAAGATCTTCGACGGCCTCGGCGACACGCTCCGTGGGCCCACGGAGATTCTGATCGAGGACGACGCCATCGCCGAGGTCTCCGAGTCGGTTGGGCGACCAGAAGGTGCGCCAGTCATCGATCATGGCACGGACTGCGGCATGTTCCCGTTCAGCCATGGCATCCTCGAGTTCCAGGCGATGGTGGCCGCCGGGCTGCCGCTGGCCGACATCTCGGTTACGACGAAGGTGGACTTCGTGATGAAGGCAGGCCGCGTGTATCGGCATGGATCCTACGACATCCTGCAATGAGCGTCCGGCGCCTATGCTTTCATCAACGAACGCTATGTCATCGAGGTGCGTAAGGACGCCCCGTTGGAACTGCTCGGGCCGGCCCCCTACACCCATGAGAAGTGCACGACGCTGGCGATGACCATCATTAGGAGATCATGATGGCTGAACACACCACCCAAAACGGCGCATCCTCGATTCTGGCGAATATGGGCACGTTGTTGTCTGATCTGGAGGCCCTCTACAAGGACATCCATTCCCATCCCGAACTGTCGATGCAGGAGACACGGACGGCAGGCCTCGCCGCCGATCGGCTCAAGAAAGCCGGCTATGAAGTGACGACCGGCGTCGGCAAGACAGGTGTCGTGGGACTGCTCCGCAATGGCGATGGACCAACGGTGATGCTGCGTGCCGACATGGATGCGCTTCCGATCGCCGAGAACACAGGCCTTCCCTATGCCAGCAAGGTCATGGCGACGGATGCCGACGGAAACACCGTGCCGGTCGGTCATATGTGCGGCCACGACATGCATGTCACCTGGTTGGCCGGTGCGGCGACCTTGCTGTCACAGGCGCGCAATACTTGGAAGGGCACGTTGATGGCCGTCTTCCAGCCGGGGGAAGAAACCGCGCAAGGCGCGCAGGCAATGATCGATGACGGCCTTCTCAAGCGCTTCCCCATGCCGAATGTCGTGCTCGGCCAGCACGTCATGGTCGGTCCCGCCGGTTCGGTCGCCGGAAGTGCCGGCCCGATCACCTCGGCGGCGGACAGTCTGCAAATCCGCCTGTTCGGGCGGGGTGCGCATGGATCGATGCCGCAAGCCAGCATCGATCCCGTCGTGATGGCCGCATCCACTGTCCTGAGGCTCCAGACCATCGTGTCCCGCGAGGTCGCCGCTACCGATGCGGCGGTGGTGACGATTGGCGTCCTGCAAGCCGGCACGAAGGAAAACGTCATTCCTGACGATGCGATCATCAAGCTCAATGTGCGGACATTCGATGCTGGCGTGCGCAAGCATGTGCTTGAGGCAATCGAGCGGATCGTCAATGCCGAGGCCGAAGCCTCGGGTGCCCCGCGCAAGCCGGAGATCACGCCTCTCGACCGCTACCCATTGAATGTGAATGACGAGACGGCGAGCAACCGCATCGCTGAGGCTTTTCGCGGCTACTTTTCGTCCGACCGAGTGAAACATACAGGCCCCGCACCGGCCAGCGAGGATTTCGGCTGTTTCGGCACCGCATGGCAGGTGCCCTCGGTGTTCTGGTTCGTCGGCGGCACTGATCCGGCGGTCTATGCAAAGGCCAAGGCGGCGGGCAAACTGAATGAGCTGCCGGTCAATCACAGCCCGCAATTCGCGCCGGTCCTGCATCCAACCCTGGAAACGGGCATCGCGGCGCTGGTCGTCGGCGCGCTGGCCTGGCTTGGCGCAGACAAGAGCTGAAGGGTACCGGGCAGGGATGGCCGCGAAGTTCCAGCTTTCACCGACGGGCCAACATGATCACCATTGACGTCTTCGTGCGCATTCTCGACCTTGCCGGCACCTTCGTCTTTGCGATCAGCGGAGCGGTTGCGGCGGTCAATCGCCGCCTCGACGTTTTCGGCATTCTGGTTCTGTCCTTCGTTGCCGGGAACTTCGGTGGAATTACCCGCGACGTGCTGATCGGCGCGGTGCCGCCGGCAGCCCTGACCGACGGGCGATATCTACTGGTTTCGGTCCTGGCCGGGCTTATCACCTTTTTCTGGTACGCCGGCGTCGACAAGCTGCGCAGCCCCGTCCTGCTGTTCGATGCGGCCGGCTTGTCGCTCTTTGCGGTCACGGGCGCTCAAAAGGCGATCGAATTCGGACTGAACCCGATCATGGCCGCCCTTCTTGGCATGCTGACCGGGATCGGTGGCGGCATAACACGCGATGTTCTTCTCACTGAGATTCCGCAGGTGTTGCGGTCGGACCTCTACGCCGTTGCCGCGCTCGCCGGCGCATCCGGCGTCGTCATTGGTGATATACTCGGCTTCTCTTACGGCGTCTCGGCTCTGGCTGGAGCGGTGTTGTGTTTCGGTCTTCGCTTCATGGCCATCAGGCATGGCTGGCATCTGCCGATCGCACGTCGCGCCGGCCGGAGGCCACCCGAAGCAGACACTTCGGATGACAACGACGCATCCTGAGCCGCCGCGTCGCAATATTTTGTTTCTGAATGAAGCCTACTGAGGCTGAAATCTCAGTAGTGGAGGACGCGACGTTCAAGGGCAGGCATTTCGATCAATCCATGATCCTGCTGTGCGTGCGGTGGGATTTCGCCTACAGCCTGAGTAAGACCCGAGTTTATCGGTTACGATCACCCTGGGCACGTAGCACAAGCCCTTCAACGGCTCGCCAGAGGTCGTGCAGTTTGCCCCGGATGCTGACAAACACTTCATCCAGAAGCAAGCTGTCTCCGGGCCGCGCAGAGACTTGTCTCTCCGCTCATGCGCCCGACGCATAATCTTGGTCGAAGACCCGGCGATCGACGTTGTCGCCATCGTGTGCACTCGCCGATGGCCGGCTGACTGGTTTCGTGTCACTGCGACGGCTGATCCGGCGAAATTGGGCAGGGGTCATCCCGTAGCGTGCCTTGAAACTCCGACCGAAATGGGAGCTGTCGGAAAAGCCGAGTTCCGCTGCGATCAGGACGGCCGGAAGGGCGCTGTGCTCAAGCATCCAGCGCGCATGCTTGAGGCGCAGGGCCATGTAGCTCTCCTGTGGGCTCTCGCCCAAGTGGTCACGGAAGTGACGCTCAAGCTGCCGCACGCTCAATGAGAGCGCCCCAGCGAGATCCTGGATGGAGAGCGGCTCCATCAGATTCTGCTCCATGAGGAGCAGGGCCCGCGAGACAAGGCGGTCATTCTTTGCCGCGGCAACAAACGGGGCGGGCTGTGCGGTGTCTCCTGAACGGGGCCGCTCAACCAGGAGGATGTGCAGAGCCTTATAAGCCTGAGCCGGGCCCAGATGGTCACTGACCAGGCGAGCCGCGAGATCGGCCACGCCGGCCCCACCGGAGCATGTAATACGGTCACGATCGATCACGTAAAGGCGGTCGGCGATCGGAACGAGGTCCGGAAATTCCTCCAGAAAGTCCCGGTAGTGGTACCAACTGACGCAGCACTTGCGATCGGTCATCAAGCCCAGGCGGCATAGGACGAAGCTGCCGGTGCAGACTCCGATGAGCGTCACGCCGGCCTGGGCTGCGGCTCTCAGGTATTGAGCAATCTCGGGAGGGAGCCCGTGAGCGCCATGTAACAGCCCCCCCACGATCACCAGGTAGTCGAACGCCTTCGGGTCGATGAAATCCGAGGATGGCTGAATGTCGATCCCGCTGCTGGACCGGACTGGCCGGCGCTGCGGACTCATGACCTCCCATGCACAGGCGATCGGTCGACTGAGGTCCCCCTCGTCCGCCGCTAGGCGCAGCACGTCCAGGAAAGTCGAGAAGGCCGTCAGGGTGAACTTCGGCATGAGCACGAAGCCGACTTTCAGCTTGCGACCGGTTTGCGCCATTTTCTTCCATCTCCTGTCGCATCCATTCTACTCCAATGTCGCGCAAATACGAAGTCCAATGGCCAATGTACGGCATAACAGACGGACAGCACGAGGTTGTTCCGATGCGCCGATTTTCGCTCCTCACGCTTCTGAATGAGGCGACGAATGCTCACCAGGGATGGGGGCGTCAGTGGCGCGCCCCGGAGCCGAAGGTCGGCTACGACGCCGTCATCGTAGGGGGCGGCGGGCACGGTCTCGCCACGGCCTATTACCTGGCGAAAGAACACGGCATGCGGAACATCGCGGTGCTCGAAAAGGGATGGATCGGCGGCGGCAATACCGGCCGCAATACCACCATCATCCGCTCGAACTACCTCTATGACGAGAGCGCCGCGATCTACGAGCATGCGCTCAAGCTCTGGGAGGGCCTGTCCCAGGAGCTGAATTACAATGTCATGTATTCGGCCCGCGGCGTCATGATGCTGGCCCACAACGTCCAGGACGTGCAGAGCTTCAGGCGCCACGTCTACGCGAACCGCCTCAACGGCATCGACAACGAGTGGCTGACGCCGGAGGAGGCCAAGGAATTCTGCCCGCCGCTGAACATCTCAAGGGACCTGCGCTACCCCGTCATGGGCGCAGCCCTGCAACGTCGCGGCGGCACGGCTCGCCACGACGCCGTCGCCTGGGGCTATGCCCGCGGCGCTGACGCGCTCGGCGTCGACATCATCCAGAACTGCGAGGTGACGGGCATTCGCCGCGGTCTCAGCGGCGCGGTCGAGGGCGTGGAAACGACGAAGGGCTTCATCCGCACACCGCGTGTCGGCGTCGTCGCGGCGGGCCACACCAGCGTGATCATGGAAAAGGCCGGTGTTCGCATGCCGTTGGAGAGCTTCCCGCTCCAGGCGCTTGTTTCCGAGCCGGTCAAGCCGGTCTTTCCCTGCGTGGTCATGTCGAACGCGGTCCATGCCTACATCTCGCAATCGGACAAGGGCGAGCTCGTCATCGGCGCAGGCACGGACCAATACGTGTCCTACAGCCAGCAGGGCGGCATCCACATCGCGGCGCACACCCTCGATGCGATCTGCGAACTGTTCCCGCAATTCACCCGCATGCGTATGCTGCGCAACTGGGGCGGCATCGTCGACGTGACCCCGGACCGCTCTCCCATTATCGGCAAGACCCCGGTGCCGGGCCTGTTCGTCAATTGCGGCTGGGGCACCGGTGGCTTCAAGGCCACGCCCGGTTCCGGCCACGTCTTTGCCCACACCATCGCCAAGGGCGAGCCCCATCCAATCGCCGCCCCCTTCACCATGGACCGCTTCCGTACCGGCCGCCTCATCGATGAGGCGGCGGCGGCGGCCGTTGCACACTGAGGCACACCATGCTGCTTGTGACCTGCCCCTATTGCGGCCCCCGCCCGGAGATCGAATTCCGGTGCGGCGGCGAGGCCCATATTGCACGCCCGGCCGAGCCTTCGAAGCTCAGCGATAAGGAATGGGCGGAATTCTTGTTCGTCCGCACCAACGCGAAGGGTGTCTTTGCCGAGCGCTGGAATCATGCCCATGGCTGCCAGCGCTGGTTCAACGCGCTCCGCGACACGGCAAGCGACCGGTTCATCGAAACCTACAAAATAGGTGAACAACGGCCTGACCGTGCACCCAGGCAGGAGAGGCTCTGATGACCCAGGCTCACCGACTCCCCAAGGGCGGCCGTATCGATCGCACGAAACCTGTCTCGTTCAGTTTCAATGGGCAGCCCGTGCAGGCCTATGCGGGCGACACCGTCGCTTCCGCGCTGCTCGCCAGCGGCATTCATCTCGTCGCCCGTTCCTTCAAATATCACCGCCCGCGAGGCATCGTCGGCCATGGATCGGACGAGCCGAACGCGCTCCTCGACGTCGATCGTGGGCGCGGACGGGCCGATCCGAACAACCGCGCCACGGTGGTGGAAGTCTTCAATGGCCTGACCGTCGCCTCGCAGAACCATTGGCCGTCGCTCGATTTCGACGTCGGCGAGGTGAACGATCTTCTCTCGCCGATTATCGTTTCCGGGTTTTACTACAAGACCTTTATGTGGCCGCGCTCGTTCTGGACCAAGGTCTACGAGCCGCGCATCCGCGCCGCCGCCGGGCTCGGCCGCGCGCCGACGATCCCCGACCCGGATCGCTACCAGTATCGCCACGCCCATTGTGACGTGCTCGTCGTCGGCTCCGGCCCGGCGGGTCTTGCTGCGGCGCTGGCTGCCTCCGAAAGCGGCAAGCGCGTCATCCTTGTTGACGAGCAAGCGGAGCTCGGTGGTTCTCTGTTGCACGACGTGACCTCGCTGATTGACGGCATCACGGCGCAGGACTGGGTCCGGACGGCGGTCGATACGCTGGATGCTTGCGCCAACGTGGTGGTTCTGCCGCGCACGACGGCCTTCGGCTATTACAACCACAATCACATCGCCTTGGCGGAGCGCGTGACGGATCACCTCGTCGACCCGTCATCCAATCTTCCGCGCGAGCGACTCTGGCAGGTGCGCACCAAACAGGTGGTGCTCGCCACTGGCTCCCATGAACGGCCGCTCGTGTTCGCCGATAACGACAGGCCGGGTATCATGCTGGCAGAGAGCGTCCGCGCCTTCATCAACCGCTATGGCGTCGCGCCCGGACGGCAGATCGTGTTCGCCACCAGCGGCGCCTCCGCTTACACGGCGGCCACCGATGCCAAGGCGGCGGGGCTCGCCGTCTCCGTGGTCGATTTCCGCAGTGAGGCGGAGTGTGGGCCGGAGGTCGCGCAGTTGCGGTCTATGGGCTGCGAGGTGCTGACGGGCCACACCGTTGTCGGCTCCCGGGGGCGCAAGCGCGTCACTGGCCTCATCGTGGCTCCAGTCAGTGCCGATGGACGGGTTGGCGCGCGTCGCACGCTGCCCTGCGACTGCGTGGGCATGTCCGGCGGCTGGACACCCGCCATTCACCTGTTCTCCCAGTCACGCGGCAAGGCCCGCTACGAACCCTCGCTGGACGCCTTCGTGCCGGGCACGTCGGTGCAGGCTGAGCGCTCGGCCGGCGCGGCCAAGGGGGCATACCAGCTTTGGGAATGTCTGTCGCTGGGTTGGGCGGCCGGTGCCGAGGCGGCGGAGCATGCGACTGAGCGAACGTTCGGCGCCACGAACAGCCTCACCGCCTTCAGGCCGGTGCAAGTGCTGCCGACGAACGCTAATCCGAAGCGCGTGCGCGCCTTTATCGATTTCCAGAATGACGTGACGGCGAAGGACATCAAGCTCGCGGTGCGCGAAGGTTTCGAGTCCATCGAGCACGTCAAACGTTACACCACTACCGGCATGGCGACGGACCAGGGCAAGACATCGAACATGAACGCGCTCGGTCTGGTGGCCGGTATCCTCGATCGTCCCATTCCGGCGGTCGGCACCACCACCTTCCGGCTGCCCTATACGCCGACCACCTTCGGCGCATTCGTCGGCCCGAGCCGCCATCACCTGTTCGATCCGATCCGCACGACGCCGATTCACGAATGGGCCGCCGCCCAGGGTGCCGAGTTCGAGAATGTCGGGCTGTGGAAGCGTGCCTGGTACTTCCCGAAGGCGGGCGAGGATATGCATGCCGCCGTGGCGCGCGAGTGCAAGGCCGCGCGCACGAGCGTCGGCATCTTCGATGCCTCGACGCTTGGCAAGATCGAGGTCGTGGGCCCGGATGCCGCCGAATTCATGAACCGCATATACACCAATGCGTGGCTGAAGCTCGAGCCCGGCAAGTGCCGCTACGGTCTCATGCTGAAAGAAGACGGCTACATCATGGATGACGGTGTCGTTGCGCGCCTCGCCCATGACCGCTTCCATGTGACCACAACCACGGGTGGCGCGCCACGGGTGCTGGCCCATATGGAGGATTACCTCCAGACCGAGTGGCCCGATCTCAAGGTCTTTCTCACCTCGATCACCGAGCAATATGCGGTCATTGCGCTCCAAGGGCCGAAGGCGCGCGAGGTGATCGAGCCGCTGGTGACCGACATCGATCTGTCGCCCGATGCATTCCCGCACATGTCCGTGCGCGCCGGCTTCATCTGTGGCGTTCCCTGCCGTCTGTTCCGGGTGTCGTTCACTGGCGAACTTGGCTTCGAGGTCAACGTGCCTTCCGACTATGGGCGATCCGTATGGGAGGCACTCCTCGAGCGCGGCAAGTCCCACGGCATTACGCCCTACGGCACCGAGACCATGCACGTGCTGCGCGCCGAGAAGGGGTTCATCATCGTCGGTCAGGAAACGGACGGCACGGTGACGCCGGACGATCTCGGATTGTCGGGGCTTATCGCGAAAACGAAGCCGGACTTCGTCGGCAAGCGTTCACTTTCGCGGCCGGACATCATCGGCGCAGGGCGCAAGCAGCTTGTAGGGCTCATGACCGATGATCCGGGCGAGGTGCTCGAAGAGGGAGCTCAAATCGTGACGGATCCTAACCAGGCGATTCCCATGCGCATGGTGGGACACGTGACCTCCAGCTATTGGAGCTCAAACTGTGATCGCTCCATCGCGCTTGCGTTGCTGTCCGGTGGACGCTCACGCGTCGGGAGCCGCATCTATGTAACGACACCGACGGGCTTCACGACCGCGAAAGTTTGTGAGCCGGTGTTCTTTGATCCTGCAGGGGAGCGCGTCAATGCTTAAGGCTAGCCAAGCCGCCCGCCGTGATATGTCACTGTCGACCCGGCAACCCGTCGCGAGCCCTGAGGCAATGGCGCGGGTCGCGATCCGATCGCTCCCTGCCCAGGCTCGCTTCTCGCTTCGGTTGAACGAGACCGAGGTGGCAAGTGCCGGGACTGCCGCGGGGTTCAAACTCGACATTCCGGTCAATACCCGCTCGGGTTCGGCCGAGCTGTCCTCGATTCGCCTCGGCCCCAACGAGTGGATTCTGACCGGGCCCTACGGCGATGCGGAGGTCATCGTGGGCCAGATCGATGCGGGGCTCAGGGGTCGCTTCTACACCCTCGTGGATATCAGCCACCGCAACGTTGGGATCACCGTCTCCGGCCGTCGCGCGGCCGAGGTGCTCAACAGCGGCTGCCCGTTGGATCTCGCGGAAGCCGCTTTTCCAACAGGTATGGCGACCCGCACGTTGATGGGCAAGGCCGAGATCGTGCTCATGAAGCTCGATGACACGCCGACCTATCAGGTCGAGTGCTGGAGGTCGTTCTCGACCTACGTGCGCGACTACCTAGTCGAAGCAGCCCGTGAGTTCGAACCTTCCATCGCCTGATCCAGAGCGAAGCTCCCGTGACCAGTGCTTTTGAACTCTTCAAAATCGGTATCGGGCCATCAAGCTCGCATACGGTCGGCCCCATGGTGGCCGCGGAGCGCTTCATCGAAGAGCTGAAGCGTGATGGCCTCGATCCGAGCCGGATCGTGGCCGAGATTTACGGATCGCTGGCCTGGACCGGTCGCGGGCATGGAACCGATACGGCGATTTGCCTTGGCCTTCTCCGAGAGGCACCGGCCACAGTCGACCCGAACAGGGTCGCGGACCTCGTCCATGATGTTCAGGAGACAAAGCGGGTTCTGATCGGCAACAATGTCATGGCCGAGTTCAATCCGGCCCGGGACATTGTCTTCAACATGAAGGATGTGTTGCCAGGGCATTCGAACGGCATGCGCTTTTCCGCCCTCGACGCGGATGGCTCCGTCATCTCCGAAAGGATCTATTATTCGATCGGCGGCGGGTTCGTCGTGCTCGAGGGCGAGGCGGAGGACGGCAAGGTCGCGCCCGTGCCGTACCCGTTCCGCACGGCCGAAGAGCTGCTGTGCATCTGCGCGAAAGAGAATCTGACAATCGGTGAGGTACAACTTACCAACGAGCTGGCCGTGCGCTCCCGCGAGGAGATCGATCAGCGCCTGGACGCCATTCGTGACGCCATGTTCGCTTGCATCGACCGGGGGCTGTGCATGGAGGGCGAACTGCCCGGCGGTCTTCGGGTCAAGCGTCGGGCGAAGGGCCTCTACGAAGAGCTGCAGAAGGGGCGCAATAAGAACCATCGCACCCCGCATGAGGTGATGGACTGGATCAGCACCTACGCCATCGCAGTCAACGAGGAGAATGCCTCCGGCGGCCGAGTGGTCACGGCCCCCACGAACGGCGCTGCCGGCATCATCCCGGCCGTCCTGCGTTACTGCCGCGATTTCTGCTCCGAGTACACGCCTGAGGGTAGCCGCACGTTCCTGCTGACTGCCGCCGCGATCGGCAGCCTGATCAAGCGCAATGCCTCTATCTCGGGCGCCGAGGTTGGCTGTCAAGGCGAAGTGGGATCGGCCGCCTCGATGGCGTCCGCCGGGCTGGCGGCGGTGCTGGGCGCCACGCCCGCCCAGGTGGAGAACGCCGCGGAGATCGCCATCGAGCACCATCTTGGCATGACCTGCGATCCCATCGGAGGATTGGTGCAGATCCCTTGCATCGAGCGGAATGCATGTGGCGCGAACAAGGCCATAACAGCAGCTTCTCTGGCACTTCGGGGGGACGGGACACATCGTGTTTCCCTCGATCAAGTGATCGAGACGATGCGCCAGACCGGTTCGGACATGCAGTCGAAGTACAAGGAGACGTCTCTGGGCGGGCTCGCGGTCAATGTTGCCGAATGTTAAGGGAGGACCATATGTTTACGCATCCGCTTGCTATCCCTCTTGTGAACAGCGTCCTGCCGGGAGCAGCTCTGCATGACAAGGCAGTCTTCGACGCGATACGCGCCGAACTGCAACGGCAGCAGGATCAGATCGAGCTGATCGCGTCCGAGAACATCGTGTCGGAAGCAGTTCTCGCAGCTCAGGGCTCGGTCTTCACCAACAAGTACGCTGAGGGCTATCCAGGGCGTCGCTACTACGGCGGTTGCGAGCATGCCGATACCGTGGAGGCAATTGCGATCGGGCGCGCCTGCAAGCTGTTCGGATGCGGCTTTGCCAATGTGCAGCCACACTCGGGCGCCCAAGCCAATGGCGCCGTGTTTATGGCCCTGTTAAAGCCCGGCGACACGATTCTGGGCATGGCCCTGTCCGCCGGCGGTCATCTGACCCATGGAGCCCCGCCGACCATGTCGGGCAAGTGGTTCAAGGCTGTCAGCTACGGCGTTCGCCGGGAGGATGCGCGGATCGACTATGACGAGGTCGAGAGACTGGCACAGGAGCATCGGCCAAAATTGATCATCGCCGGGGGCTCCAGCTATCCCCGTGTCATCGACTTCGCACGCTTCCGCTCAATCGCAGATGCAGTCGGCGCCTATCTGTTCGTTGATATGGCACATTTCGCCGGGCTCGTGGCCGCAGACGTCTACCCATCGCCGTTCCCACATGCTCATGTGGTCTCAACCACAACGCACAAGACTCTGCGTGGCCCGCGCGGCGGCATGATCCTCACCAATGATGAGGCCATCGCCAAAAAGATCAATTCCGCGGTGTTTCCCGGCATCCAGGGCGGTCCGCTGATGCATGTCATTGCGGCTAAAGCAGTTGCCTTTGGCGAGGCGCTGGAGCCTCCGTTCAAAGCCTACGCGACCGCCGTGGTGGAGAATGCCCGCGCGCTGGCCACTCGTCTGGTAGAGCGCGGCGCCGCTATCGTGTCCGGTGGCACGGACAGCCATGTCGTCCTGGTCGATCTGCGTCCTATTGGTGTGACCGGCAAGGCCGCCGAAGCAGCCCTCGAGCGGGCCGGGCTTACATGCAACAAGAACGGCATTCCGTTTGATCCCGAGAAGCCCGCCGTGACGTCGGGTATCCGTCTCGGAACACCGGCCGCCACCTCTCGCGGATTTGGCATCAACGAATTCGAGGGGGTCGGTGACTGGATCGCGCGCGTGCTGATTGGGCTCGCTCAGAACGGTGAGCCCGGGAACACGGTAACGGAGAAGCAAGTCCGTCAGGAGGTCAAGGTGCTCTGCGACCAGCATCCGATCTACAGGTAATGGATGTCATCGGTCATGGAAGGCCAGAACAAACGGCGGGTGCAAACCTCTGCCGTCTGTAGGCCAAATCCACATCAAAAGCTTAACGTTTGACCGAGGCAGAAGGGATGAAGCTCGAAGATCCACGTTATGTTCTGAAGTTCTCGTGCTGCGACACAATCGGCATCATCCAGGCTATTTCGAGTTTTCTGGCTCAAAACAGATGCAATATCATCACGAGCTCGCAGTTCGGTGACCGTGATACCGAACGCTTCTTCATGCGCGTAGCCTTCACGCCAATTGATCCGCGGACGGAGCGCTCGACGCTTGAGGGGCTCTTCAAGCCGATTGCAGAGCGCTACGGGATGGATTGGAGCCTGCACGAGACAAGCACCCGGGCGAAGGTGCTGCTCATGGCCTCGCGTTTCGGTCATTGCCTGAACGATCTTCTGTATCGCCAACGCATCGCCGCCTTGAACATGGACGTAGTCGGCATCGTCTCCAATCATCGCGACTTCGAGGATCTCGGAACAAACCGCAACATCCCGTTTCACTATCTGCCTGTAACGAAAGAGACCAAGGCGCAGCAGGAGGCGCGGCTGCGGGACATCATCGAAACCGCCGGCGCGGATCTGGTCGTGCTGGCCCGCTACATGCAGGTGCTATCCGACGAAATGTGCCAATATCTGTCAGGCCGGGCCATTAACATCCACCACTCATTCCTCCCAAGCTTCAAGGGTGCTGCGCCCTACACCCAGGCATATATCCGTGGCGTCAAACTGATCGGCGCGACCGCTCACTACGTGACCCCGGAGCTTGATGAAGGCCCGATCATCGAGCAGGAGGTGCAGCGCGTGAGCCATGAGCACTCGCCGGACGACTTGACCGCCATCGGTCGCGATGTCGAGAGCCTCGCCCTGTCCCGTGCGGTCAAGTTCCATATACCGCCAGTGACATTCTCGGTGACTGACTATGATCGTCTTGTCTGGATTGCGATACTTGGCATGGAAAGCTCACAGGCTCGCTCCGCAGCCACGATGCATTCGCGGCTGGGGTTCCGGAACGATGTCACCTGGGCGTTTACTGCGGCACCTTGTCTATCTCAGCGAAACGGATGGGGAGGCGGACAGGGTCTCCGTGCTCACTCCGGTCGGGGCGGCGTTGATCGGGCTGCGCGAGGGCCAATCGATTACATGGCGGACGCCGAAGGGATGGCAGCAGGCTGACATTGCTGCGCGTCCTTATGGACGATTCGTCGAGCCATGGAGGGAAGTCTCATGACGATCACCTAATCGGTCGCGTCCCGAACCTGAAGAACCGCCTCGCGGACGCCGTCAAGGCTTGGCGAGGAGGCGATCGCCACCCGCTGGAAGCTGGCGGGCCGCAGTGCCTCTCCCACCTTTCGGCTGATTGCGATGGCTGTCATGCTTGCGCAGGAATCCACGATACCAGACCCGATCACCAGACTGCAGAACACCGCTGCCGTTCGGGCAGACATGAAGATGGCCGCATCAACCTTGTTTTGGGAGAGTTCCCGCATCACCCCTGCGCTCAGACGCTCCACTGCGCAGGCCTTGTAGACCACCACCCGGTCGACTGAGAACCTGGCCGGTGCGAGGCCAGCGGCAATGTCGAGGGTGATGTCAAGGCCACTGAGATAGAGTAGCCGTCCCGCCTGGGGATCGGCGTGACGGCACACGTGGGCAATGAGGTCCAGCGCGGTTCCTCCTGCGGCCCGCACATTCGAGAAACCGGCCGCACACAAAGGAGCAGCTGTGCCCGGCCCGACGGCAAAGATCGGCATGTCTCGAGGAATGCCAGGCACCCGGAGCAGTTCGCGAGAGGCGTTAGCAGAGGTAAGCAGGATGGCCGCCCTCCCCGCGAGGACGCGTATGTCCCAGGGAACAGGAACAATCTTCAGCAGCGGTTCGCCCAGCCACTCGACGCCACACGCCTTGAGAATGGCTCCAAGCTCCTCGGACTGTGCCTGCGGGCGCGTGAGCAGAACCGCATCAACACCTCCTGTCATCGGCGCCATCCGGGGATGCCGTCCTACGCGGCACGAAGGCTCCGGTCACCCGCGGCCCGACGGCCTCGACCTCGACGCACGCATCCGCTGCCCCGTCCGAACCGAGCAACGGCATCCGGTCTCCGGCACGCAATCCGAGGAGGGACAGCCCGACCGGGGTCAGCACCGACAGCTCGGCCGGTGGCCACATGCGGTCGTCCGGGTGGATCAGCATGCGCTTTTCCAGGTTCTCTTCGCCCGCGAGCCGATAGGTTACGAACATGTCCAGCGTGACGACGTCGTCCGGGAGCTCGTCCGGCGCGCACAGGTTGGCCCTGCGCAACTCATGCAGCAGCGGCGCCGCGAGTGGGTGGCTCTGCCGGGCAAAGCTTTCCGCCGTGTGCATCAGCCGCTGATGGTCGCGCGCCGTAACGATGATGGGTGGCAGATGGGCGCTCATGGTGATCCTCATTCGGAACATCTCGACTGCTGTGTCAAAGGGACAAACCTACGGGGCGGGATGATTGCCCACGGGCGAAGATGGACACTCAATCGGAAGGATCGCCGTTGCCGCGACCTCGACGACGGCGTCCGGATTGACCAATCCGGAGACCTCCACCAGCGCCATCGCCGGATAGTGGCTCCCTATGATCTCGCGGTAGACCACGCCGAGCTCCCTGAGCCGGGCCCGGTAGTGGTCGATGTCGAGCACGTACCACGTCATCTGCGCGATGTGCTCTGGCCTTCCGCCCGCCTCCGCGAGCACCGTACGCACATTCCGCAGAGCCTGCCGGACCTGGGGGATGAGCCCGATGGACGTCACCCTCCCCGCGTTGTCGGTGGCGATTTGCCCGCTGATGAAGACGAACGTACCCGTGCCGGCCATCGCGTGCGAATAGCCGCGCGGGCTCGGCCACTTGGCCGGGTCGATGCTCCAGAGCGGGGGTGCCATGGGTGGCGGAACGATGGTCATGGTGTCCTCCTGTCGGGCTCCGCAGTGCAGGAAGGGCGGAGCCATAATGATCCGAATTGCAGCCCGCTAATGCCCCTGGGATGTCGGCGCCTCAGCGGCGGCCACGGCCCACGGGGATCAGGATCCTGTTTTCAGGTAACCTGCGGGCATCGGATCCTCGCCCAACGAGGGCGGCTCGAACGAGGGAGCAAGCGTGAACGCGGCCAGGTGCACTTCGGGCGTGTAGTAGCGGGTCCGCCCCTGCAGCGGGGCGAAACGCTCCCGCAGGACCTTGCGCGGCGGGCGCAGCGCATCGCAGGTCTCACCAGCCGTGACGAGCGCGAGCATGCCGCCGGCATAGGTCGGCACGGGGGCCAGGTAGGGCCGCACTCCGGCAAAGGAACCAGAGAGGCGCTCGCACACCATCTGCAGTTCCCTTGGTTGGAAGAAAGGGGCACCGCTTTGGACCGCAATGACTCCACCGGAACGAAGACGACTCCGGCATGCCGCGTAAAAGGCCTCCGTGAAGAGCGACTCTCCTGGCCCCGTCGGATCCGTCGAGTCGATGATAATGACGTCGAACTGTTCCTTGGCATGGGCGACATATTGCGTCCCATCCATGACCAGCACGTTCGTCCGAGGATCGTCGAAGGCTCCTCCAGACACCGTGGGAAGATAGCGCCGCGACAGGCCGATCACCTCGCCGTCGAGTTCGACGAGCGTGGCCCGCTCGATGGGATGCTTCAGAACCTCCTTCAGAGTGCCGCCGTCGCCGCCTCCGATGATGAGCACGTTTCGTGCAGAACCATGAGCCAACAGTGGCACATGAGCGATCATTTCGTGATAGACGTGATTGTCCCGTTCAGTCAGCTGGACAACGCCGTCCAGCACCAGCACTTTTCCGAAGACGGCATTCTCGAAGATCATCACGTCCTGGTACATTGTCCGGCCCAAATGCAGCAGAGTCTCGACTGAAAACATCTGCGTGTAGTCCTTGTAGAGCTTTTCCTGGAACCACTTCACAGAATGACTCCTCTCTTGTGCTCGGCGAGCGTCACCAGCCCTGGCATGAACACGCCTCGAAGGACCTCGATGGCCTTGTGAGGCTGCGCGTTACCGCACATGAACACATCGACGGCCGCGTAGGAGATCTCGGGCCAGGTGTGAATCGAGATGTGGCTCTCGGCGAGGACCGCGACGCCGGAGATGCCGCCGTTTGGCGTGAAGTGGTGCAGGTCGATGTTGAGCAGCGTCGCGCCAGCGCGGGCGGCGGCATTCCGCAGCCCCTTCTCGATGACCGGCAGGTCGTCGAGGTTCGTCGCGTGCCAGAGGTCGACGATCAGGTGAGTTCCGGCGAACAGCATTCCGTCGCGTTTGACGAAGTGATCGAGGCGTCCGTCGTCGGGCGGCGCATTGGTTGAAGGCAGGATCGCGCGAGGTGTTGTCCGGTCGGCATGACGCGAGCGGCTCTCGAAACCATGCGCCGGTGGGCGCAGGTCGGGGGTTGCAATCACGCTGAGACGGTTCGTTTCGGCCATTCAGTTCTCCGTTGACAGGGCTTCTGCCGGTTAGGATGCAAGGGGGCCGCGCGGCCGGCAAAGGCCGCGTGGCTTCTCGCTCTCGTGGCGTGCACGCGGCACGCGCGCCTAAAGCATCGGATGAGAGCATCGTGTGGCCGCCAAACCGGGTCCACTTTTGCGCACGATGCTCTAGGCGGGCTGGAGTTCCGCGACGGCAGGTTCGCGTACCTGCAGCACCGTCAGCCGCTTCGACTCCCCGGTGCGCGTGGTCCAATCAATCGACTTGCCGACGAGGAGTCCGATCAGGGCGGTGCCGATAGGCGTGAGCACCGAAATCCGCCCCTTCGAGATGTCGGCCTCGTTCGGGTAGACGAGCGTCACCATCTGCACCCGCCCCGTCATATCGTCCCGGAAGTCGACCTCGCAGCCCATGCAGACGGTATCGATGGGATGGCGTCCCTTGGGAAGGACATGCGCGCGGTCGAGTTCTTCGGCGAGCTCAGACGCAATCTCGGGCATGGTGTGCGCGGCCGCATTGGCGAGCATCGAGAGCTTCTCGTGGTCGGCGGCCGTCAGGATGATGCGGGGCTTGGCGCCGCCGGTGGTTCTCTTGGTCATGTCAAGGTTCCTGTTCTGTTGGGCACAATGGCAGAGTTCAGGCTGCAGATGGGCCGGGGTCATTGTCGTCGTCCTGCGTTGGCGGGTTCGGGACCGGCTCCGTCGCGGGGCGTCGCCGCGGCATCAGCCGGACAACCTTTCCATCCGGTTGCTCCGCATCTTGTACTGCGGGTTTTGATGACGGTTCGTTCGGGGACTGATGCACGGTGCGGCCTCCTCTGCTTTCAGCGTGCTCACGGGCAAGTGCTGCCTTGAGCGTCTGCGCCAGGAAATCGGCTGTGGGACGTTCGGACGCGGGACACGCTCCGTCCATCCGCAGGCTGCTCCGTCGGCCTGCCGGTTGCACGGGCTTTCGCTCCGCAACGCGGAACATGAGTCTGAAGAAGTGTTGAAGCATACCGCCGCACCGGATGCGCTAGCACCCGGCCTCACAAGATGTCCAAGGGTGTAAGGATCTTGCACTGCCCCGAACCCGGGGCGCGGATGCGCGTCGAGCTCGGGGCTATTCGCCCGCGATGAGATTGCCTGACCGATTCAGGCCGCGATGGTATGGTGCGAAGCTCAACATAGTGCTCCTAAGCTGGTGCACATTGCCCCGTTTGTCAAACCGCCCGGGCATGGTGTGGCGGAATGTCCTGTCCCAGGCCACCCTCGGGCTCACGCCAGGCATCGCTCGTCAGCACCGCATGGATGGCCTCCGCATCCTTCGCTGACCGGAGACGCGCCGCAACATCCCGGTCGCGCAGCCGGCGCGCCACGCAGGCCAGGGTCCGCAGATGCGTGGGATCATCGCCATCGGGGCTCAGCAGCAGGCACACGAGATCGGCTGGGATGTCGTCCGCAGCGCCGAAGTCCTGCGGTGGGTGAAGACGCGCGAAGGCGCCGATGGGCCTGTCGAGCCCCGGGATTGCAGCGTGCGGGATCGCGACGCCACGCCCGAAGCCGAAGGTAGACGCCTCGCCGCGCTCGACAACCGCGCGGCAGACAGCGCCATGATCCAGACCGGCCGCAATGATGTGGGTGAGCCCGTCGACGACATGCCGGACGTCACGAGTGCGCAGGCGCGGGACGACGCGCGTAGGGGAAATCAGGGATGCCATCATGGTGGGTGCCATCATCAATTCCGGCTCGGATCTCAGGCCATCTCACACGTTCAGGAACAGGACGCGGATAGACATTCGTCCCGGGCGGCGCGGGCGCGTCGCCACGGGCTCATGAGCCCGTTTGGAGAAGTCCTGTCCGGAACAGCAGGCGGTGCAAGAGGAAGCGTGTGTTCATGGCATTATGGCAACGCTTGTCGGCGAGGTAAGTTCAAGCTCGCATCAGAGGCTATCCTTAAGTGCCTTCGTGCGGCACATCACAGTGCAGGTCTGCCCCACGCCTGGATGCGCTCGCTTGAGTTCCGTCGCAAATTTTTTTCGAATATCCGCTCCTGCACCGCAGGTCTCAGAGGCAGAGGACGCGGTGTTCAAGGGCAGGCATTTTGGTCGGTCGGGGATCGGTCGATCATGCGGCGGTTCACGATCTGTGAGAAAATCGTCTGCAGCTCGATTGTGCCAGATTGGTCACTGACTCTTCGGAGCCAGGTTCCGGTTCAGTTAGAAGCCCCGGAAGATCGGGCGAACGAGATGCGCAAACTTGATGCTCCGAAAATACCCGAATGGTCGACCGCTCTCCACGGTCAGGCTGGAACTCTCGTCCCTAGAAAGGTTTAGCTTGAACGGAGCCTTTCTTTAAAGGTGCAGATTGGGTGGCGGCGTGAGAGGGCAATGACCATGGGTCGTGCGAAGGCAATCCCGACCTCCAAGACTGGCGCGGCCATACCCACGGCCGCCATGCTTGGCGCTCTGGGGGTCGTCTACGGCGATATCGGCACCAGTCCGCTTTATGCCCTGAAAGAGGCCGCAAGGGCGGCGAGCCCTGAAGGCACGGTTTTCCCCGATGCAGTCCTCGGAGTGGTATCCCTGATCCTTTGGGCCCTGATCCTCATCATCTCGGCCAAGTACGCAATCTTGATCCTGCGCGCCGACAACCGCGGGGAAGGCGGAATTGTCGCCATGCTGGCACTGCTGCATGCTCGGCACGCCCGGCCTGGCACCTGGCGTGCGATGCTGCTGATCGTCGGGCTGGTCGGGGCTGCACTGCTCTACGGCGACGGAGCGATCACTCCGGCGATTTCCGTTCTTAGCGCCATCGAAGGCCTGAAAGTCGACGCCCCCAGCTTGGCGCCGCTTGTACTTCCTCTGACGACTACAGTGCTCATTGGATTGTTCCTGATGCAGCGGAAGGGAACGGGATTCATCGGAAGGATCTTCGGGCCCATTATGCTGGCGTGGTTCGTCGTGCTGGCTGTTCTTGGCATTCGCGGAATCCTGAACGCGCCTTCCGTCCTGGTCGCTATCAATCCACTCGTCGCCCTCGATTTTCTAGTATCCGCGGGACCGGCTGTCGATCTCGCGGTCCTCGGGGCGGCATTCCTCGCTGTCACAGGCGGCGAGGCCATGTACGCTGATATGGGCCACTTCGGTTGCGTACCGATCCGGCTCGCCTGGTTCTGCATCGCGCTTCCCGCTCTCGCGCTCAACTACTTCGGCCAGGCGGCGCTCCTGATCAGCCACCCGGAATTCGCGGACAACCCGTTCTACCAACTTGCGCCGGACTGGGCCCATTACCCACTCGTCGCCTTTGCCACGGTCGCAACCGTCATTGCCTCGCAAGCGATCATTTCAGGAGCGTTTTCGCTGACGCAGCAGGCCATCCAACTCGGACTCTGCCCCGGGCTCCACATTCAGCACACGGCGAGCCATGAAATCGGCCAGATTTACATGCCGGCTGTAAACTGGCTTCTGGCCGCCGCCACGCTCGGGGCCGTGTTCTTGTTCCGATCATCGGACGCCCTTGCCGGTGCCTACGGCATTGCAGTCTCGCTGCTCATGGCCATCACGACCCTGCTCGCGGCTATGATCGCGTTGCGGTGGGGCTATAATCCGCTGCTCGTCGTATTGGTCAACGGATTCTTCCTGCTCATCGATTTCATCTTCTTTGCCGCGAACACGACGAAATTCTTCGAGGGCGGCTGGTTCCCACTTCTCCTTGCGTCCGCGGTGGCATTCCTGATGCTGACATGGCGCAATGGGCAACGCCTCGTTCAAGCCGCCCGCGCCCACATGCGCCAGCCTGAGGCCGAGTTCCTTGAGGTGCTTAATCGGCATCCACCTATCCGCCTGCCCGGCACGGCCGTCTATCTGACCTCGTCGTCCCATGGCATCCCGCTCCCGCTTACGAACTTCCTTAGGCACAATCATGCACTCCATGAGCGCCTGCTCCTCGTCACCGCTCGTTCTGAAGAGGTCCCGCGCGTTTCGACCGAGCACCGGGTCGAGGTCATGGATATTGCGCCGAACGTCAGCCGCATTGTCCTGCATTATGGCTTCATGGAGACCCCATGCATTCCGGAAGGCGTGCGTCTGGCGATTGAGCGCGGCCATCTCGTCGGGGTCGAGCCAGATGAACTTTCCTACTACATTGGTCGCGAAACCATCATCCCGACCGAAAGGGTACGTGGCATGGCGGTGTGGCGCGAAGCAATTTTCGCGTTCATGCAGCGCAACGCGGAGCGATCGGCCGCCTACTTCCAGATCCCGGCCCGGCAGGTGGTGGAGGTTGGCACAGAGATCGAGATTTGAGCTTACGAAAACCTCACGAGGACTTCGTGAGTCCACGGTTCCTATGGCCCAATCCTTCCTGGAGCCGCAAAGAGGAAAGTAAGTTCGTTCATGCGCGACATGCCCTGCCCCTTCTTCCTGGATCCACATATGATGGTGCCTTGCTGAGGGGCCCCTTTACATACCAAGGCCCAGATCAAGCCTCTGATCCAAATCGCTTGATCCGCTAAGACCGTTTCACCACGCCGCGCCTATCGCTCAAGCGGGCGAGGATGCGGTCACGCCGTAGTCTCAGAAATGCCGCACGGAGACGTTACGCCTTCAGAAGAAGCACCGAATCAATCCTGAGTACAGCAGCCTTCTCCATGATGGCTGCAATGCAGGTGGGTTCCCCGGCTCTCTTGGAGGCTATCTTGAAATTCAATCATGGATCAGGTCCGGCTCAGCCGGGACTGAGGAATTGTGTCTACAATCTGTTCAAGAACAAGCAACGCTCCGAAATTCTCTGCGCCGTACCGGAAGACCACCCGATCCCTGGCTTCCTTGGCCCCGAGCAATGGACCTTTGATCGCCCTCTGCGTCCTTTGGATATGCTGCCTCCAGGCTTCCACGAGAGAGCCGCACAGACAGGGGTACGGTTTAACGGCTTCTATCTGTTTCAGGTCACTGACACACATGGAAAGATAGCTGCTTAATCCAACAGGGCCGCTTCGTCACACGCTTCACTTCCGTTGGACATGCCGTGGCTGGGACCTGTGAGGAAACAGGCCATGGCCGCAGGACGATGTTTGTTCCGGCACGAATGCGCGCTGCGCCGAGTGGCTGTATCAGCCGCCCCACACTTCCTGCCTCCCCATCAAAGGGCACAAGCCGAGTTCCCATTATTCCCAATCGTGGGATATACAGGCTCTCACAGCAACTGGGTTCACCACCCTCTCTGGTGCCTGCCAGGCATCCCAGCCGAGCCTTTCTCCCCGAGTGTTCGAATAATGTTACAGAAACGTCCGAGGCCCGTTCCCACCAGCATGAAAGCGGTGCTCTTAAGGAGCGTCGGGCTTCCGGAGAACGCAAGCCTCCCGACAGCCGTGAAGCTGTCGATCCTCGTTGCGTCCGTCATCATCCTCACGATCGCGGCCACGATCGCAGCGTTTCTATATACCTTTCAGACGCAGCAGGGTCTGTTGGCACTTCGTCTCGACAACCGGAACGTTCGCATCGTCCAACTGGCGCTTCTCGATATTGAGACGGGAGCGCGAGGGTTCGTCCTTTCGTCGCGATCAGAGTACCTCCAGCCCTACAGCGTCGGCTTGGAGGTTCTCGACAATCAGAAAGAAACGCTCGGCATGATGGACCGATTCGTGGTTGGGGCGACCGGCGGCACACCGGGAACCCGAACCTTCTCGGCCCTCGTGGCCCACTATCGGTCCGAGATCGCCAAGATGATCGAGGCGGAGCAGTCCGGGAGCGCCAGCGGAGCAATCCAGCGCGCTCATCTCGATGGCACCAAGGCGGCTATGGACACGCTGCGGCAATATATCGACCAGTTCCTGGCTGCGAAGACCGTGAAAGCCAACCAGACGGAAGACAGCCTCGCTGCCCTCCAGACACTCCTTCTGGCGCTTCAGATCATTAGTGGAACTGCGATCCTGTCGGCGCTGGTCCTGGCCTTCCGCGGACTGGCCGGTCAATCTCGGGCCCGGGCGGCGGCGATGGCCGAGGCGGTTCAAAGCCGGGAGCAGGTCGAGCATCTCCTTTCGATGGCTGACATGCTGCAAAGCGCCATGGGGTATGAGGATGCCAATGCAGTGCTGCGCGCTACAGCCGGGAGGCTTTTATCAGGGCTCAGCGGCGCACTCTACATCTTCAACAACTCCCGGGATCGTCTCGACCTTTCCACGACCTGGGGCCATGACGAGGCAGGTGCAGCATTACCGCAGATGATCGCTCCATCCCAGTGCTGGGCCCTCAAGCGGGGCAAGCCGCATATCAATCGGGGGACATACGGCGCCCTGCGATGCGGGCATGCGCTGGACGGGCAGAGCACGCTCGAAATCCCGATGCTGGCCCGCGGCGAGATCTACGGTCTCCTGCAGATTTTCAGCCGCGATTTGGCTGGGGCTGATCTGGAGGACATTCGTCCCTTGGCGGTCGCTCTGGCTGACAGCATGTCCTTGGCCTTATCGAGCATTGCGCTCCGGGAGCGGTTGCGCAATCAAGCCCTGCGCGATCCGCTGACCGGCCTCTACAACCGCCGCTTCATGGAGGAGGTGCTTGAGAGCTTTGCCGTGCAGGCCGAGCGGCGGAACTCACCAATGTCCGCCATCATGATCGATCTCGATCATTTCAAGCAACTCAACGACCAACATGGCCATGCCGTAGGCGACGCCGTGCTACGCGATGTGGCGGGCGCCGTCCTGGCATCGTTACGCAAAAGCGATATTGCGTGCCGCTACGGCGGTGAAGAGCTGATCATCCTGCTGCCGGATAGTGACCTTGCTACGGCGCAGACGAAGGCAGAGGAGGTCCGCAAGCGCATTTCCGAACTCTCATCCTCTGACGGGGTTACCATCAGTGCGTCGCTGGGCGTAGCCTCGATCCCGCAGACATCATCCAGCCCAGCCGACCTCCTGACGATGGCGGATGCGGCTCTGTACCAAGCCAAGCAAGAAGGCCGAAACAGAGTTGAGTCCGCACCCGTGCGAATGGCGCTTGTCAAGCAATAGCTTTTCGACTTTTCGCGCACTCCAAGCGAGCATTTTGCTTGGCTCTCGGGCGGCATCACAGTGGTCGAGCTGCTGATGCTGATGTTCGCAATCCAGTTGAGCAGCGCGCGGCGCTCAGCCATGCCCTTAGGGTGCCTAACAGAACCGGGATGAGGGTTGGTTGGGCATGGCCAAAGCTCTTGTGCCTGACACCCTCTGGGCGACCATTGGGCCACTGCTTCCGCCTACGCCCGCCAAGCCGAAGGGTGGGCGCGCCTGCATCGCATCCTGCTCGAGCGCCTGGCCGATGCCGATTTGGGATCCGATCGCTCGCTTTCGCTGAGTGCCGCGTCAGGATGACCGAACCGGATCGGTAAGGGGATCAGCAATGTGGTGCGCCGGTGACACAATATCCGAGGTCGGCCACCCTGTTTGACGCTCGATCATGCGGCGCACCCGTGGCCGATCGGGTCCTTGGTGAAGGGCTCGCAGCCTTTCACTGACGATCGCGTCGGCATGTGTCATGCGCTGGTTGTGCCGGACGTATTCCAGCCAAGTCGGACTATGATAGCGTTCAATCCATACCTCAGGATTCTCCAAATCACGCAGCAGGGTCCAGTGTCGCGCCCCGTCGCGGCGTCGGATCCGCTTCCGCTCAGCCATGATCGCGAAGAATGCCACCACATCCTGTTCGCGGATGATGTACTCGATCGTGATCACGATCGGGCCGCTGCGTGGTCGAATGTCGACCTTGATGTCAGGCTCAGTCCAACGATTGAGTGGATCGAGGTTCAGGGTTTTCATCTCGGGCAAGGCAAACCGCAGGCCGAGCGCTGCGCCTGCGACCAGCACGGCGGCGGATATCAGGAGAGCGTCGGCCGTTCCCAGACGCTCGGCGGCGGCTCCCCAGATCCAACTGCCAACGGCCATCCCGCCGAACGTTGCCATCTGGTAGAGCGCGAGGGCACGACCGACGACCCATCGCGGCGAGGACAGCTGGACGGTCGCATTGAAGCTCGCGAGCGCCAGCACCCAGCTCGCACCCCCGAGGGTCATCGTGGCGATGGTCAGGAGCGGAAAAGCACTCAACCCGGCTACCGTCGCGCAGATGGCGAAGCCGATGAAGGCCAGGCGCACGAGCGCTTCGAGCGATAGAGCCTGCCGCAGGCGGGTGCTCAGGAAAGCACCGCCAACCGCGCCGGCGCCGAACGCACCGAGCAGGAGACCATAGGTGAAAGGACCGCCGTGGATCAGGTCGCGTGCAATCAGCGGCATCAGGGCTTGAACCGCGATTGCGGCGAGTCCGAAGACCGCGCCCCGCAACAGCACGACCCCGATGTGCGGTGACATCGCAACATAGCGAATGCCCGCGGCCATCGCGGTTCCGAGCGTTTCCGGCGGCAGGACCCTGGGCGGCATTGCGGGCCGCCACCGTACCAGAACAAGGATCAGCCCGATATAGCTGATGGCATTGACGGCGAAGGCGGCGAAGGCGCCGATGGTTGCGACGATCATCCCGCCGATCGCGGGTCCGACACTTCGTGCGATATTGAAGCCCATGCTGTTCAGGGCGATCGCGGCTGGGAGATCCGATCGCGGCACCATCTCCCCGACCAACGACTGCCAGGCCGGTCCATTGAAGGCCGTTCCGCAGCCGACTAGGAAGGTGAATGCAAGCAGAAGCCAGGGCGTCATAAGTCCGAAATAGGCGCACATCGTGAGGGCGATGGACACGCCCAGCAGAAAGAGCTGCGACGCGAGCATCAGCTTGCGCCGGTCGAAGTTGTCGGCAATGGCCCCCGCTGCAAGCGAGAACAGCATGATTGGAAGCGTGGTTGATGCCTGCACCAGCGCGACCAGATCGGCCGATGTGCTGATTGAGGCCATCAGCCAAGCGGCCCCAACCGATTGGATCAATCCTCCTAAGTTGGACGCGAGGCTTGCGACCCATACAGCGAGGAAAATGCGATGCCGGAATGGCGACAGCGGGGATCCTTCCTTGTGCAACGTCTTCGGCTCTGTCGGCATAGGCGGCTCGTCCTCACGGGATTTGGACAACAAGTCGGTTAGATCTGGTCGGATTTCTACCAGAGCACCAGAGACATCGCACGACACGGGAAATGGAAAAACGGGCGCACGGGTAGCGGAACAGACGAATGAGGCGTCGGCGATGTAATGGTGTGGGGCGATGAGCTCTGCGGTCTGGCGGCCCTTACACGATACCCCAGGCGCGGTAGCGGGAGCGGCCGGTGAGTTCGCGCGGTCGCGCGCCGCCGAGCTGGGCCAGCATCAGGTCGACCGCCTTGGGCGTGACCTTGAGCAGCTTGGCGGCGAGCGGCACGGTGACCAGCGGGCGCGACAGGAACAGCTCGACCAGCGCGGGCAGCCTGGAATTCGCGCGGCATTGGTTCGTCACGCGGCTCATCAGCTCGCGCGCCAGGATGAGCCGGTCGAGATCCTTTTCGCCGAGCGCAATCGCCTCCTCGACCACCGTGCAGAAGCCCTGCAGCTTTTCCAGCGCCCCTTCCCTCCCCTGCGGCCGGAACTTGGATTGCTTGAACCCGGCGGCGAGCGGCAGCAGATGCGAGGTCAGGCCCCTGCTCCGCAGGAGGGCGGCGGCCAGGACCAGGCCGAGCCAGGGCAGGCGCGGGTACAGGTTGAGGTCGAGCCACGCGTTCCACGCCACGGCGGCGGCCGCAATGGCCGGCCAGTGGCCGGTGCGCTGGACGACCTCGAGCCACAGGTCTTCCGCCTCACCCTCGTCCTGATCAGGATCATAGACCAGGTGTGAGCGGCTCTTCGGGATTGGGGTCTCACCGGCGAGCACCTGGCTGGTGCGGTCGAGCAGGGCATCGATGGCGGCAAAGTGCGCCTGCCACGGATCGGCATCGGTGGCATAGGGCGGGTAGGCTGCGTCATCGTCGGGATCGGGCTTCCTGCCCTTCGACCTGACGGACGCCGCCTCAGCCACACCACCGATGCCGCGCAGGGCAGCGAGCCCGTCGATGGAGACCGGCCAGGGCGCCTTCCGGGCCAAGGCGATGCGCCTGGCCCGCAGGGCGGCGGCGGCCCGGGTCAGCTCGTGGGTGGGGTGGCGCACGTCCATGCCGGCATCGTGCAGGACGAGATCGCCGACATCGACCAAGTGGCCGTCGAGGATCAGGGCGCGCACGGCCTCGGTCATGTCGCAGCGCGCCTGCCAGCCGGCCGAGAGCCCGGAAGCGTCCAGCCGGGCCTCGAAGCGCAGGATGCGGATCGTGATCTGCTCGAGCCGCCCGGCGATGCTCTCCCATGGCAGCTCGGGCAGAGCATAGGTGCGCGGCACCAGGAACGGCTCGTCGTCAAACTCCCCTGCCCTGCCGCCGAAAGCCACGCTGTGATCCTCAAGCTAAACCGTTGATGTATCGAGCTATAGCGTGGCAAGAGGAAGTGAAGCAAGGCATGACTACCATGAGGTATGAGAGAAATCAGACCTTTGGAAAGCGGCATCCTCGGAGATCGAGACCGATGCTCAAGCGCGCGCTTTTCGACAGCGCTTCAGCGCTCAGCAACGGCGCCGCATGAGCCGAAAAGCCCTGTTTTAAGCCATTTTTGCGTACCGGAGGGAAGCCCCTCTCCGGCCGACTGGTTAAGCAAAAGCCTCAATCCACGTCATCAAACGATCGTTTATTAATAACATCAATATTTGTACAAAATGCTTTTCTGCATGACATTGGGGTGCCAGCTTCTAGGGCAAGCGCTGGCGCTACAATGTCCCCGTTTTGAGAAAACTGAGGGAACGGAAGAAAGCCGGGCTTGTTGCTAGGGATCTGAGATCGGCCGGAGGAGAGCTTCCGCATGAAATCGATCTTTGTGCTCCTTGTCATTGTGAGCCTCCCAGCCGGTGCCATGGCTCAGTCAGGACCCACGACCCTGAGCATGACCTGTGCCCACGCCAGAGGGATCGTGACCTCTCAGGGCGCGGTCGTGTTGCACACAGGACCGACGACCTACGACCGCTATGTTCGAGACTCGAGCTTCTGCGCACTCCAAGAAACGGGTCGTCCTGCCTGGGTGAGAACCGCTGATGTCGCCTTATGTCCGATCGGCCAGGTTTGTCGATCAATCGAGATGGATAATGGGCGGTAAACAGGGAGTGATTAGATCGCTCCGAATTTCCGATAAGCCCTTTATGAAATCGGATAGGGTGTCTTTTTGAGGTGTTCGGAAGAATTAAAAAGCGGCCGGGGCTGAGATTGAGTAAAGAGCCAGTCTAACCATCTCCGCGGACGCTCTTGGCTGGAGCCCGAATACTCAACAATGCTTCCTAGACAAATCCAGTCTGGTAGCGTCAAAATCGTAAGATAATTGCATGCAGATCCAGCTTCTTGAGGAAGCCAATCCCCGGGGGCTGGCGACGGGACGGCTGGCCTACGTGCTCACCCAAAAAGCTCGGGGAAGAGTATATGATCGTGGATTATGGGGCACTCGCGGTATTTATTGCTTTCTTTGCTCTAATGGTATTCGCGAAGTTCGCCTTCGACAAAGTTATCAAGGCGAAAAGTCTATCGGATAGATTCAAGTACCTTCTGCAGTACGTGGCCATTCTGGCAATTGGTATTGCAATGGGATGGGCATTCTTCCTCTATAGAGGCGTGTTCAGCCTATCGGATCTGCCATTCCATCGATAACTGTTTCAGGTCTGTGGGTGCCGTGTGAAGCTGCCCTAAGTTTTTCGCGGAACGGGCATTATGGAATTCAGCGGGTGCTTGGGGTAAATCCGAAGGCGCGTCTAACTCGACCAAGTCTGTGGACCAGGATTCCCACAAGGTGGCCCCCTCCCCTTCCAAAAAACGCCTCATCGGCTACGCCCGCGTCTCCACGGAGGACCAGGCAACCGAGGCCCAGCTCGACGAACTCAAAGCGGCCGGCTGCGAGGTCATCCACCAGGAGCACGGATCGGGTGCGGCCCGCGCCCGGCCGGTTCTCTCCGGTCTGCTGCGGGATATCGGCAAGGATGAGGTCCTGGTGGTCGTTAGGCTTGATCGCCTTGCCCGCTCCGTCAGCCATCTCCTCGAGGTAATCGAGGCCCTTGAGGCCAAGGGAGCTCATTTCCGTTCGCTCCGCGATCCAATCGACACGTCCACGCCGCAAGGCATGTTCTCGCTGCAGGTCCTCGGCGCTGTCGCCCAGCTCGAGCGGTCCCTCATTTCCGAGCGGACCAAGGCTGGCATCAAGGCAGCCCATGCCCGTGGCAAGAAGTCCGGCAATCCAGGCCTGCGGGAGCGTCGGCCTGAAGCCATCCGCAAGGTCGCCCTCGCCCGCGACAAGGTCTATCTCAGTGACCTGCTGACGACAGCCAACGCCTTCTTGCCCACGGTCCGGCAGATGCGTCCCCAGCACAGCTGGGAGGACGTCGTGCAGGTGCTCAACAACAAGGGCCAGCGCTGGTCGGTCGAGAGGCTGAGGCGGTCCGTGCGTCGCCTGGTCAAGGAGCGGATAGTTGATCCGGCTCTGATCGGACGCGCTCCTCGTCGCACCCCGGACGATCGGCTGTTGACCCTGGTTGCCGGCATCGCCATGGCCGATCCGGAATTGTCCCTGCGCGAGATCGGCGCGCAGCTTGAACGGATGCGTGAGCGAACGCCGCGAGGTGGCGTCAGATGGTCAGCCTCGTCTGTGAAGCAGCAGCTCGATCGTGCCAGGAAACTCGGACTGGCCTTGCCGGCCTCACGGCAAAGCACGGTCTAGCAGCCTCGCGGGCCAATGGAATTCACTGGTCAGGTCCGAGGCAGAGAGCCGACCCCGGTCGACGGACCGGAAAGCTAATCACCTGGAGCTGGAAACTCGCCCTATGGGCTCCCCTCCCCACTTACTGAGGTGGGCTGTGCATTTCCATCAACCCTTTACGTAGTCCCGATGGGCGGGGAGTTGATGCTCCATCAGGCTCTCCGCTTGAACCACCGCACGGGCCACGGCCTGGGCCATCACGGTTGCGGCGATCGCGCCGATCGCAGACACATCGGCACGGACAGACGAAGCCTTGCCCGTGGACAACGCAAAGATCGTATCGCCGTCGGACATGGTGTGCACGGGGTTAATGCTGCGTGCGAAACCGTCATGGGCCATCTGGGCGATCTTGGTCATCTCGGCCTTATTGAATGGGACATTGGTCGCAACTGCCCCGATGGTCGTATTACCGCCTGTGGACGTGACGACTCGGTAGCCGCCCAGGATCGCCGCCATGGCATCACGGAAGCCCCGCCCCTTCTCGCTCCGTGCTCCGGCAAGAATTTGGCGTGTTTCGGGATGATAGACGTCACCGACTGCATTCACGGCGACAATGGCGCCAACGACGATATCCGTGCCAGGAACGTGGTGGCTGGCGGTGCCGAGGCCACCCTTCATGGCGAAGGCAGAGCCGAACATCTTGCCCACCGTTGCCCCCGCCCCTGCCCCGACATTTCCCTCGGGGGTTGGGCCTGACGCGGCGGCGAGGCAGGCTTGGTATCCAGCCTCGGCATCCGGGCGGATCGTGAAGTCGCCAACGCCTAGGTCCATCAGAATGGCCGCCGGGACGATCGGGACAACGCCAGCGCGCAACTTGAATCCGAGCTTGCGCTCCTCGAGATAGCGCATCACCCCGGTGGCGGCGTCGAGCCCATAGGCACTGCCACCGGAGAGCAGGATAGCTTGGACCTGCTGGACGGCGTTGGTTGGATTGAGCAGGTCGGTCTCGCGGGTGCCGGGGGCGGAGCCGCGCACATCCACGCCGCCCACAGCGCCGTCCTCACACAGAATGACCGTGCAGCCCGTCGGCCGGCGGGTAAGGGTGTGATGGCCGATCTTGATTCCAGGAACGTCCGTGATGCTGCCACCCATGAGGGGCGGATCAGTTTGCTCAGTAGCTGCAGCGGCAGGGGCGCTCGTTCGATGGACAAGGAGAGGAGCCGCGGAAAGGGCCAGCATGGACCGGGTGAAGGTTCTACGTTTCATTGCGGCCTCATGAATTTGTTTGGGGGGCCTTTCGCCTAAGCGTTCCACCACGGATGACGCACCGAGGGAAGATCGGCACCCAAGGACAGGAGTTGATTGGATGGGATCGAGGGCGCCAGGTAAAGTTCTAACTTCGATCGGGCCGCGTTACGTACCCTCGCCTCTGCTTTCGGCGCAACCACACCTCAAGAGCTTCGGCAGCCCTGCTCTCGTTCTCGTGCAACTCGATCCTGCGCTTTCCCGTGGTACCGATCCGGCCCCATTCGCGAATTAGGGCAACGTCGCCGAAGAGACTTTCCTCGAGCGAGAGGGCGTAGAAGCGGGCCATGTTGGCGTCAGGATCACGGCGGTCGAGGACCAGATATTGGATCTTGGATTGCGGCATGCCTTAGTGTTGCGCAAGCGCGTAAGCCGATCCAATTCAAATAAGGAATCGGTTCATGGCAACAGATTCATGCGATTGATGGGTGCTGGTTCTCAGCAATTGAATCGGGTTGGGAGCTCCCAACCGAGCCGACAAATTCTCCGAGTTGAAGAATCCCTTAACCTTTACGGCAATAGGTGTGTATATGTCGATTTGCCGTAAACGAAAGGGCTGCCGTGAACCAGCACGCTGCAATGATTGACGCTGCAATGCCGTCTCCCGAATCCGGCTCTGCCATTGGCGAGCACGCTGCGATCCTTCGTTCGCAGCTGCAAGCAATGGCAGCTGCCTTCTATCCTCCAAGTGCTGCAAAGAGCCTCCGCCGATTCTCATCCGGTGAGGCAGCCAAGATGCTTGGAATTTCTGATAGCCGGTTACGGCAGCTATCAATCGAAGGACATGGCCCACAGCCAGAGATCACCCAGTACGGGCGGCGGTCATATTCTCTCGCCGACATTCATGCGCTCCGTGCTTACTTCGACGAGACCACTAAGTCCGGCCGGAAATTTTTGCCCCGTCGCCAAACCGACGAACACCTGCAGGTTATTTCCGTCGTCAATTTCAAAGGCGGTAGCGGAAAGACAACGACATCGGCGCATCTCGCCCAATATCTAGTTCTCAAAGGCTATCGTGTCCTGGCCGTCGACCTCGACCCGCAGGCCAGCTTGTCCGCCCTGCACGGTGTCCAGCCCGAGATCGATGTCGGCCCTGGGGATACGCTCTATGGCGCGATCCGGTATGATGCCAGCCGTCGTCCTCTAGCCGACATCATTCGGCCCACCTATTTCACGGGCCTCGACATCGTGCCCGGCAACCTCGAACTTATGGAGTTCGAGCACGAAACGCCGAAAGCCCTTGCGTCCCGCCAACGGGATCAGATGTTCTTCACCCGCGTCGCACAGGCCCTCGATACCGTCTCCGACCAGTATGATGTGGTTGTCATTGACTGCCCGCCGCAGCTCGGGTTCCTGACGCTTTCCGCCCTTTGCGCGGCGACGTCACTTCTCATTACTGTTCACCCACAAATGCTCGACATTGCGTCGATGTCGCAGTTCCTTGCCATGACGGATGACCTGCTAGAGGTCGTGCGCGGTGCCGGTGGACAGATTCGGTATGACGCTCTCCGTTACCTCATCACCCGGTACGAACCCCAAGACGGGCCGCAAACCCGCATCACTGCGCTCCTCCGCAATCTCTTCGGTGAGGCGGTCCTTACAAGCCCGATGGTAAAGTCCTCGGCCGTTTCAGATGCCGGCCTGACCAAGCAAACCCTGTATGAGGTTGGTCGAGAGACGATGAACCGGCAAACCTACGACCGTGCGATCGAAGCGCTGGATGCCGTCAACGGAGAACTCGAAGCAATGGTCCGCAACTCTTGGGGGCGTGCAGCATGAGCCGCAAGACCGCAATGGACGCCATCTTCTCGGCGAAGCCTTCTGAAAAGTTGGGAACTCCCAACTCCTCCCCCCAGCCGGTTGTTCCGCCCCGGCTTCGCAGTGGCGCAATTGCAGCCATGGGGGCGTCACTCCAGCAGTTGACAGAGAGCGCCAGGATCGCGGACCAGGTTGAGGCAGGCTCCGCAATCATCGAGTTGGATCCGGCTTTGATCGACAGCTCGTTCGTGTCTGACCGCATCGCCGATGCCTCGGACACGACTATTGGCGCTTTGGTGGAAAGCATCCGTGAAAGCGGCCAGCAGGTCCCAATTCTCGTCAGAGTGAGCCCAAAAGACGAGAAGCGCTATCAGGTCGCCTACGGCCATCGCCGCGTGAAAGCGGCGATGCGACTCGGGATCAAAGTCCGCGCTGTCATTCGCAATCTAACGGATCAGGAACTTGTCGTCGCGCAGGGCAAGGAAAACCTGGATCGCCGGGATCTCTCATTCATCGAGAAGGCATTTTTTGCGCTTCACCTCGAGAGCCTCAAGTTTGACCGTGCCGTCATCATGCAGGCTCTATCGACCGAGAAGAGCGACCTGAGTCGATATCTGGCGGTAGCGAAGGCGATCCCGGAATACATCGCGACCGCCATTGGCCCGGCACCAAAAGCGGGCAGGGCGCGTTGGCTTGCTCTCGTCGAAGCACTTGAGACTGCACAGGCCAAGAAGTCAGCTGAGAAAGCAATCACTGATCCTGCCTTCGCAAGCCTCGATACTGACGGCCGGTTTGCTCGCGTGCTGGCAGCGGCATCGACGAAGACTTCAGAGATTGCAAAGCCAGCTGCAAAGATGATTGCCATGGCTTCAGGTCAGAAGGTCGCTACGGTCAGCAAGACCGGCTGCGATCTGAAAATCAGTGTCGACCCAGGATTCGGCGTCGAGTTCGCGTCGTTCCTTGTCGAGCAACTTCCAGGTCTCGCAGAGGCATTTGCTAAAGCGAGAGAGGAGGGGGCTACGTGATGTAGCTGCGGCAAAGCAAAAGGCCATCGGAGCGCCACTGGTCTCACGGGGCGGGCGATCCGGCGCATTCTCAGCCGCCGCCCGATCTCCAGTTGATTGTCCCGACGGTCGGAAGAGGGAAGTCGCTACAAGGGTCTAATGATGCGGACGCCGGCGCGGTCGACAGCGACCCTGCCTGCAAGGCTATCACAGGACTAGCAAGGCCTGAGGAGCCTCGTTGAAGAAACTTTCTACAAAACGGGCAATGGAAGACTCAGAGCCCAGCACAAAGAAACAAACAACGGATCGCCTAAAGCGCTTTTGGTTTCAGTGTAGGACATAGCCGGCGTGCCTGATCCAGCCTCGGGCATCTTTTGCAGTGATGGCGTCGAGGGCTGGTTTGAGTTCTGCTTCCAAGGCTTCGAGGCTGCGGGCAGCTCTCGCCTTGAGCCGCTCTT